>NZ_JAZFXT010000059.1:0-13187 GCF_036448855.1 Methylobacterium ajmalii | reverse complement strand
GCATGGGATTTAGGTCGTAATGACATGATGGTTATAGTGATGTTTCAGATAGTAGGTAGAGAGCTTAGGATTGTAGATGAGTACCATAATACTGGTGAGGATTTGGAGCATTACTACAACAAACTAGTAGAGATTAGGAAGGATAAAGGTTATGCCTATGGTACACACGTACTACCTCATGATGCTAAGGTTACTGACTTAAGTAGTCCTATATCTAGAAAGGCTAGATTACGAGAGTTAGGTCTGAGACGGATGAGAGTGCTTAAGCGTACTGCTGATGTGAATAGCGATATAGAGCAGGTTCGTAAGGCTATACCTCATATGTCGATAGACCCAGTAACTGCGGGATATATCTTGAAGGCTATGGGTAGATATACTAAGAAGTGGGATGATATGCTAGGTACGTTCAAAGATAAGCCTCTACATAACGAGTGGTCTAACCCAGCTGATGCGTTTAGATATATGGTTATGGCTAGGATGCACGATACAACTGGTGGTGTAGATAGTTCCTCTGCTGATAGTGATGGAGGTCCTGGAGCTCCTCGAGGTGGTAGACGTAGAAGGTTGGGTAACGTAGTAGATGGGATGGCTATGTAGCCCTCTCAAATCTGTGGGAGAATTTTTTTGTGAGGTTCTGATAAGTCCTATTAGTGCTTATCGGTGGGTTGGTTTGGGAGGTCTTTTAGGTGCCTGTGATGGCACGCCTGCCAGCCCCCCCCCCCCCCCCCCCCCCCACCCGCGGTTTTCGGGCCGGCCGTGCCGTGAAGCGGCGCCGGTGCCTTGAACCGGCCCCGGTTCTCGTCCACCTCCCCGTGCACCGCCCGTCCGCTACCTGACGCGGGCGAGACCCGTCCGCCGGCCTCCATCCCGGAGCCGCGCCGGCGCCCTGGTGAAGCTCAATGGCCCGAGGCGGGCCAGCGGAGTCGCTTGATGAACCACACCGCCGGGACCGTCCGTCCGCCCAGTCACGGGACGCGCCAGACGGCCGTTCCGCCCACGGGCGCGGCGGTGCTGCGCGGCCCCGTGCGGCCGGACCTGATCCGCGACGAGGTGCTGGCCGAGATCTTTCGCGAGAGCGCGCGGGCGCGGCCCGACCATCCGGCGCTGATCGACGCGGCGAGCGGGTCTGATGCCGCCTCCCGCACCCGCCTGTCCTACGCCGAGGTCGACCAGCGCTCCGACGCGATCGCGAGCGGGCTGGCGGCCCGCGGCATCGGCCCCGGCGACGTGGTCGGCCTGTGGATGGCGCGCTCGCCCGACCTCCTGGTGGCGCAGATCGGCATCACCAAGGCAGGCGCCGCCTGGCTGCCCTTCGACGCCGAGGCGCCGTCCGACCGGGTCGCCGTCTGCCTGAACGATTGCGACGCCAAGGCCCTCCTCGTGTCGGCGGCCCTGAAGGACAAGGCGCCGGACGGCGCCTGCCCGGCCCTCACCCCGGACGAGGTCGCCGCGGGAACCGCCGGCCCGGCGCCCGACCTGCGGGCCGCCGGCCTCACCCCCGAGCACCCGGCCTACCTGATCTACACCTCCGGCTCGACCGGCGTGCCGAAGGGCATCGTCATCAGCCACCGCAACATCTGCCATTTCCTGCGCTCGGCCAACGACCTCTACGGCGTCACCGGCGACGACGTGGTGTTCCAGGGGGCATCCGTCGCCTTCGACCTCTCGATGGAGGAGATCTGGGTTCCGTACCTGGCCGGCGCGACCCTGTTCGTGGCGAGCCCGGCCCAGATGGGCGATGCCGAGGCGCTGCCCGACATCCTCAACGAGGCCGGCATCACCGTGCTCGACACGGTGCCGACCCTGCTCGGGCTGATGACCAAGGACGTGCCCGCCCTGCGGCTGATCCTGCTCGGCGGCGAGGCGTTGCCCGAGCCGCTGATCGCCCGCTGGGCGACCCCGTCGCGAAAGCTGTTCAACACCTACGGGCCGACCGAGGCGACCGTGGTGGCGACCGCCGCCGAGATGAAGCCCGGCGACCCCGTCACCATCGGCGGGCCGATCGCCAACTACACCGCCTACATCGCCGACGAGGCCCTGAACCTCGTCGGGCCCGGCGTGCAGGGTGAACTCCTGATCGGCGGTCCCGGCGTCGCCAAGGGCTACCTCGCCCGGCCGGAGCTGACGGCGGAGAAGTTCGTCGCCAATCCCTACGGCGGCGACGGCTCCGACCCGGTGCTCTACCGCTCGGGCGACGCGGTCTCGCTCGATTCGGCCGGCCGCATCGTCTTCCACGGCCGCATCGACGACCAGGTGAAGGTCCGCGGCTTCCGCGTCGAGCTCGGCGAAATCGAATCGCGCATCCGGGTCCAGCCCGGCATCGCCTCCGCGGCGGTGGTCCTGCGCCAGGACGACGGCGTCGACCGGCTGGTGGCCTTCGTGGTGCCCGAGCGCGGCAGCGCTTCCCAAAAGGAAAACTCGCGGGGGGCCGAGTTCGACCGCGGGCGCCTGCGCGCGGCGCTCGCCGAGACGATGCCGCCCTACATGATCCCGGCGCATTTCGAGGTGGTGGAGAGCCTCCCCGTGCTCGCCGCCTCCGGCAAGGTCGACCGCAAGGCGTTGCGCGCCGCACCGCTCGCCGTGGTGGAGACCTCCGGCGAGCAGGAGGAGCCCCGCGACGAGACGGAGGCCGCCCTGCTCGCCGCCGCCCAGACGGTGTTCGGCAACCAGCCGATCCCGTTCGAGGCCGACTTCTTCGGCGATCTCGGCGGGCACTCGCTGCTCGCCGCCCGCTTCGTCTCGGCGGTGCGCACGGTGCCGGCGCTCGCCGCCATCACGCTCCAGGACGTCTATAACGGCCGGACGCTCCGGGCGATGTCCGAGACCCTGATCGCCCGCACCGGCGGCGCCGGGGCGGCGGCCGCGATCCACGACCTGTCGTTCGAGCCGCCGCCCTTGAGCCGGCGCTTCCTGTGCGGCCTCGCCCAGGCGATCGTCCTGCCCTTCGTCATCGCGCTCGCCACCGCGCAGTGGCTCGGCATCTTCGTCACGTACCTGCTCATCACCGGCGGCGAGCTCGGCTTCTTCGCCGAGATGGCGGTCCTGCTGCTGGTCTATATCGGGCTCAATGCCGCCACCGCGCTGATCGCCATCGCGGTGAAGTGGCTGGTGCTGGGGCGGACCAGGCCCGGGCGCTACCCGCTCTGGGGCACCTACTATTTCCGCTGGTGGCTGACCCAGCGCCTGACGCCGCTCGTCCACGTCAAGTGGCTCCAGGGCTCGCCGATGATCCGCATCTACCTGCGGCTGCTCGGCGCCAAGGTCGGCGAGGATGCCCTGATCTCCGACATCGAGATCGGCGCGCCCGACCTCGTCAGCATCGGGCGCGGCGCCTCGCTGGGCGGCCGGCTGACGCTGGCCAACGCCGAGGTCGTCGGCAACGAGCTCGTCATCGGCCGGATCGCGATCGGCGACGACGTCGCCATCGGCACCTCCTGCGTCGTCGGCTACGACACCCGGATCGAGGACCACGCGGAACTCGCCGACCTCACCACCGTGCCGTCGGGCACCGTGGTCGGCCGTGCCGAGGCCTGGGACGGCTCGCCGGGCCGCAAGGTCGGCATGGCCGACGTCGCGGACCTCCAGCCGGCTCCGGAGGTCTCGGCTCGGCGCCGGGCCGCGTTCTTCGCGATCTACGCCGTGCTGCTGGCGGCGATCCCCGCCGTCGGCCTGCTGCCGATCTTCCCGGCCTTCTACATCTTCGACCAGATCAGCGATTCGCTGGCGACGATGACCGACGTGGATTACCACTGGTACCTGCCGCTGCTGACCTGGCCGACCGCCATGCTGATGACCGCCGGCACGGTCGGGCTCATCGCCGGCATCCGCTGGCTGGTGCTGCCGCGGCTCAAGGCCGGCAGCTACTCGATCCACAGCGGCGTCTACCTGCGCAAATGGGCGGTGGCGCTCGCCGCCGAGGTGACGCTGGAAACCCTCTCGTCGCTGTTCGCCACCGTCTACATGCGGGCCTGGTACCGGCTGATGGGCGCCGGCATGGGCCAGGGCGCCGAGATCTCGACGAACCTCGCCGGCCGCTACGACCTGGCGGAAGTGGGGCCGCGCAACTTCATCGCCGACGAGGTCGTGTACGGCGAGGAGGAGGTGCGCCGCGGCGTGATGGAGCTGCATCCGGTGCGCACCGGCGCCCGGGTCTTCGTCGGCAACGACGCGGTGGTGCCGCCCGGCGCGATCATCCCGGACGACGTGCTGATCGGCATCAAGTCGAAGCCCCCGGCCAACGACCGCATGGCGCCCGGCGAGACCTGGTTCGGCTCGCCGCCGATCAAGCTGCCGGTCCGCCAGAAGGTCGATCTCGGCCAGGCCCAGACCTTCGAGCCCGGGATCTGGCCGCGGCTGCGGCGCGGCATCTTCGAGGCCTTCACGTCCTCGTTCTCGCCGATGCTGTTCATCACCTTCGCCATCCTGGCGATCGATTTCATCTTCTACCCGGCGATCCTGGCCGGCGACTGGTCGGGCCTCGCCGTCGGCTTCGTCGCCACCAGCGTGGTGATCGCGGTGCTGCAGACCCTCGTGGTCATCGCCGTGAAGTGGCTGCTGATGGGCCGCTACGAGCCCGGCATGCACCCGATGTGGTCGTGGTGGGCGATGCGCACGGAAGCCGTGGCGGTGATGTACTGGGGCCTGGCCGGCAAGGTGCTGCTCGAGCACCTGATGGGCACCCCCTTCCTGCCCTGGGTGCTGCGGCTGTTCGGCACCCGCACCGGCGAGGGCGTGTGCATGCTCGCCACCGACATCACCGAGTTCGACTGCGTCACCATCGGCGATTTCGCCTCGGTCAACCGGATGTCGGCGCTCCAGACCCACCTCTACGAGGACCGGGTGATGAAGGTCGGCCGGGTCGAGGTCGGCCGCGGCGTCAGCGTCGGCGCCTTCGCCACCGTGCTGTACGACACCAAGGTCGGCGACTACGCCCAGCTGCGCCCGCTCACCATCGTGATGAAGGGCGAGAGCATCCCGGCCAATTCCCGCTGGGAGGGCGCGCCGGCGGTGCCGGTGGTCCACCAGGCGGCGGCGGAGTAGCGCGGCGGGACCGGGCAGGTCCGGCGGGCGGGCCTTCGCCCGCCCACAGGTGTCTCCCGGCTGCGGCAGCACCCGCGGGCGAATCCCGCTACACTCCCCCGGTGTCCACGCTCCTCGACCTGCCCCGCCCCCTCCTCGACGTCCACCGCTCCGCCCTCGGGCGGCCCTGGCACGAGCGCTGCGCCTCCGCCCCGGCCCAGAGCCTGGCGGTCGCCATCGCGCAAGGGCACGGCCTGCCCGAGGTCCTGGCCCGGGTGCTGGCCGGCCGCGGGGTCGACCTCCACGCCGTGCCGGGCTTCCTCGAGCCGCGCCTGCGCGACCTCCTTCCCGACCCCGCGGTGCTGGTCGACATGGAGGCGGCGGCCGACCGTCTCGCGAGCGCGATCCTCAAGCGCGAGAAGGTCGCGATCTTCGGCGACTACGACGTCGACGGGGCGGCGAGCGCCGCGCTGCTCGCGAGCGCCCTGCGCGACCTCGGCGTGCCCTACCGGCTCCACATCCCCGACCGCATCACGGAAGGATATGGTCCCAACGTCGCGGCGGTGCGGATGCTCGCCGAGGAGGGCGCCACCCTCCTCGTCACCGTCGATTGCGGCACCGCCGGGCACGAGCCCCTGGCCGAGGCCGGCCGCCTCGGCATGGACGTGGTGGTGCTCGACCATCACGGCGCCCCCGAGGTGCTCCCGCCGGTGCGTGCCCTCGTCAACCCGAACCGCCTCGACGACCTCTCCGGCCTGGGCCATCTCTGCGCCGCCGGCGTGGTCTTCCTGACGCTGGTGGCGCTCAACCGGCGCCTGCGCCGCGACGGTCTCGCGATCCCCGACCTGATGGCCGGGCTCGACCTCGTGGCGCTCGCCACCGTCGCCGACGTGGTGCCCCTGCACGGCCTCAACCGCGCCTTCGTGCGCCAGGGCCTCGCGGTGATGCGCGGTCGCGGCCGGCGGGGCCTCGCCGCCCTCCTCGACGCCGCCGGTCTCTCGGAATCGCCCCAGGCCTGGCATCTCGGCTTCCTGCTCGGGCCCCGCATCAATGCCGGCGGGCGCATCGGCGATTCGATGCTGGGCGCCCGCCTGCTCCTGTGCGAGGACCCGATCGAGGCCGCCGGCATCGCCGCGCAGCTCGACGCGCTCAACCGCGAGCGCCAGGCGATCGAGGCCGCGGCCGTCGCCGAGGCCGAGGCCGAGATGGGGATGCGCCTCGATCGCGATC
Source organism: Methylobacterium ajmalii (assembly GCF_036448855.1). NCBI lineage: Bacteria > Pseudomonadati > Pseudomonadota > Alphaproteobacteria > Hyphomicrobiales > Methylobacteriaceae > Methylobacterium > Methylobacterium ajmalii. Next base: position 6,938 of record NZ_JAZFXT010000059.1, on the reverse strand, counting down.
CCGACCAGCCTGTCCTCGTCGCCGGCAGCCCGGACTGGCATCCCGGCGTCGTCGGGCTGATCGCGGCGCGCCTCAAGGAGCGCTTCGGCCGCCCGGCCTTCGCCTTCGCCCTGCGCCAGGACGGCACCGCCACCGGGTCCGGCCGCTCGATCCCCGGCGCCGATCTCGGCCGGGCGGTGCGGGCCTGCGTCGAATCGGGGCTCGCCGCCAAGGGCGGCGGGCACGCCATGGCGGCGGGCGTGACGCTCGCCGCCCTCGATCTCGACCGGTTCCGCGAGGCGCTGTCGGGCGACCTCGCGACCTCGGTGGCGGAGGCGCGCCTCGGCGAGGCGCTGCTCGTCGACGGCCTCGTCTCGGCCGGCGGCGTGCAGCCGGACCTGGCGGACGCCGTGGAGCGGGCCGGCCCCTTCGGCCAGGGCGCGCCGGAGCCGGTCTTCGCGCTGGCCCGCCACCGCGTCGCCGACGCGCGTGTCGTCGGCACCGGCCACGTCAAGGCGCAGCTGCGCGGCCGGGACGGCGTCGCGGTCGGCGCCATCGCGTTCCGGGCGGCGGAATCGCCGGTCGGCCGGCTGCTGCTCTCGCATATCGGCCGCGACATCCACGCCGCCGGCACCCTGTCGCGCGACCGCTGGCGCGGCGCCGACCGGGTCGAGTTGCGCCTGTGCGACGTCGCGGAGGCGAGCTGACGCGGTTTTTCGCAGGACGCCGCGCGGATCCCCGTACCGTGGCAGCGACGTATCGGCGACGATTGCGCCGCTGGTCGAGAGAGGCGATCTGCTCCGCACGGTGCGCCTCGGCGGAGCCGCGCGCGCACGGCATCGTTCACCGGCGGGAGCGGGACGAAGACGCTTCTTCATCCTCGCGGAGTTTCTCGCTCAGCTCCGGAGGCGGTGCTTGAGCCCGGATAGGGGGCGGCCCCGTTTTTCGCCGCGCATCGGCCGCCCCTCCTCGACGTTGCGTCGCCCGGCGGCCCCGGAATCGCCGCCCGTCGCCGGCCGGCATCATGACAAGGCCCGGAGAGTCTGACATGGTGGCGTACCCTCGGCCAGAGGCGTCGCGCGACCGTTCTCGCGAGAGCCGTTGCGGCCTCGCCGTCCTCCCCGGCGCGACCGCTCCGCGGGGCCGGAACCGGGAAGCTCCTTCGTGAACCAGCAGACGACCAGGCTCGACCGGATCGACATGAAGATCCTGATCGAGCTGCAGAAGAACGGTCGCATGACCAACGTGACCCTGGCCGAGGCCGTCGGCCTGTCGGCGAGTCCGTGCCTGCTGCGGGTGAAACGGATGGAGCAGGCCGGGTACATCACCGGCTACGGCGCCCACATCGCCCTGCCGAAGCTCGGCGAGACCGTGACGGTGTTCACGGAGATCACGCTGAACGGCCACACGCCGGAATACTTCCAACGCTTCGAGCAGGCCCTGCGCAAGGTCGACGAGGCGATGGAGGGGCACTTGGTCAGCGGCGGCTACGACTACCTGGTGAAGTTCGTCACCCGAGGCCTGTCGCACTACCAGGACGTGATCGAGGCGCTGCTCGAGCGCAACGTCGGCATCGCCAAGTATTTCAGCTACATCGTCCTGCGCACGCCGATCGTGAAGACCGAGCTGCCGCTCGCGACCCTGTTCGGCGAGGAGCGCTGAGGCCGACGCGGCGTCCGCGAAAGACTGCATCGCGCCCGACCGCGTCGGGCATCCCGTCCGACGCGCCGGGCGAGGTCTCCGGCGGGACGGCACGGGGCGATGCCGCGCAGACCCGCCCTGTTGCCCGCCTTTGCATCATGGTCGTCGCCGGACCGTTGGCCGCTTCGGCGAAATCTGCCCTCGAACTTCGACTTCCCCGCATCGTCTTTCGACGAACCGGTATTCGATTCGTCGGAAAATGCCCTACCCGAGAGCCTGGCTCGTCAGGGCGAACACCCGGGCGGGCCCGGTCGCGGGCGGCGTCCCGCGGGTCATCTGCACGACCCGGTCGACATTGCTTAGGCCGCATGCCTCCGCGAAGGCGACGAGCGGACCGTCGCGCTCCGGGGTGTCGAGGCGCAGGAAGCTCCCCGCATGGGCGCGCACGTGCGGGCTCGCCAGCGCGACCGCCTGCCCGGCATCGGCCGCGACGAGCGGGCCGACGACGTGGCCGCGGCCGAAGGGCCGGCAGATCGAGAAGCCGGCGATCCGGCCTCCCTCCTCCAGGACGAAGGCCCGCCCGACCCGGCGCAGCGCCGCCAGCATCCGGCTGCGGTCGCCGCCATAGGCCTCGGCGTCGAGGGCCGCGATCACGGGCCAGTCGGACTCCTGCGCCTCGCGCACCCGGCTGTCGGCGACCGCCGCGGCCGCGTCGGCGACGCCCTGGTACTGCGCGATCATGCGGGTGGCGCGAAATCCCTCGGACTCGTAGAGGCGCTGGCCCGCGGCGGTGGCGACGAGGCGCAGGGCGCGCGTGCCCGCCGCCGAGAAGATCTCCCGCATCACCCGCCGGCCGGTGCCCCGGGCCTGCATGCGCGGCGAGACGATCACCATGCCGATCGTGGCCAGCTCCTCGCCGAAGGGCCACCACATCGCCGAGCCCATCACCCGGCCGGCATCGTCGCAGGCGACGACGCCGTGGCCGAGCTCCAGCACCAGGCGCCAATCGTCCGCCCGGTGCGGCCAGCCCACCTCGACCGAGAGGCCGTGCACCGCCTCGATGTCGGCCTCGGTCAGCGGGCGGATCGTCGTCAGGGCGATCGTGGCCGAGTTCGTCATCGGGCGGTCTCTCCGTGATGCGGGCCGGTCGAACGGGAAGGGCGCCCCTGTTCTGCACCGGCGACCGGGGCGCCGCAAAGGGGCGACGGTCAGAGGCCGCCCATGTGGAGGGACTTGAGCTCGAGGTACTCGTCGATGCCGTAGGCCGAGCCCTCGCGGCCGAGCCCCGACTGCTTGACGCCGCCGAAGGGCGCCGCCTCCATCGAGACCGTGCCGGTGTTGAGCCCGACCATGCCGAATTCCAGCGCCTCGCCGACCCGCCAGGCCCGGCGGATGTCGGAGGTGAAGAAGTAGGAGGCGAGGCCGAACGGCGTCGCGTTGGCGATCGCGATCGCGTCCTCCTCGCGCGAGAAGCGCATCAGCGGGGCGAGCGGCCCGAAGGTCTCCTCGACGGCGAGCCGCATCCCCGTATCGGCGCCGGTCAGCACCAGCGGCGGCACGAAGCGGCCGCGCACGGCGTCGGGATCGCCGGCGACCAGCCGCGCTCCCCGGGAAAGCGCGTCGTCGAGATGGGCCATGACCTTGGCGCTGGCGGCGTCGTTGATCAGCGGACCGATGGCGACGCCCGCCTCGAAGCCGTTGCCGATCCGAAGCCCGGCGGCGGCCTCGGCGAGGCGGGCGACGAAGCGGTCGTGGATGCCGTCCTGCACCAGGATGCGGTTGGCGCAGACGCAGGTCTGGCCGGCATTGCGGAACTTCGAGGCCATCACCCCGGCGATCGCGAGGTCGAGGTCGGCGTCATCGAACACGATGAACGGGGCGTTGCCGCCGAGCTCGAGGCTGAGCCGCTTGATGGTCGGGGCCGACTGGGCCATCAGCAGCCGGCCGACCCCGGTCGATCCGGTGAAGGACAGCTTGCGGACGGTCTCGCTGCCGGTCATCTCGGCGCCGATCGGCGCGGCCTGCCCGGTGACGACGCTGAACACGCCCTTCGGCACCCCGGCCCGCTCGGCCAGCACCGCGAGCGCGAGCGCCGAGAACGGGGTCAGGTCGGCGGGCTTGACCACGATCGGGCAGCCGGCGGCGAAGGCCGGGGCCACCTTGCGGGTGATCATCGCGATCGGGAAGTTCCACGGCGTGATCGCCGCGCAGACGCCGACCGGTTCCTTGAGCACGAGCACCCGGCGGTCGCCGACCGGCGCGGTGAAGACGTCGCCGGTGATGCGGCGGGCCTCTTCCGCGAACCACTTCACAAAGCTCGCCCCGTAGGCGACCTCGCCGCGGGCCTCCGCCAGCGGCTTGCCCTGCTCGGCGGTCATGATCGCCGCCAGGTCCTCGGCGTTCTCCAGGATCAGCGCGTTCCAGCGCTCGAGGATCGCGGCCCGCTCCGCCGGTGCGGTGCGGCGCCAGGCCGGGAAGGCCGCCTCGGCGGCGGCGATCGCCGCGCGGGTCTCGTCGGCGCCGCAATCCGGCACCGTGCCGAGGGTTTCTCCCGTCGCCGGGTCGGCGACCGGCAGGCTGCCGCCGGATCCGGCGTCGCACCACTCGCCGGCGACGAAGGCCTGGAAGCGCAGGAGCGCGGGATCGCGCAGGCGGTCCTTGGTGAACATGGCACTCTCCGAAGCGGATGTCGCACCGGCCGGGCTGGTCGCGATCCGGGGGCCAGCGGCACGACGACGATCAGGGCGGGACGACCCGGGCGACGCCGGGCGGTCCGGGTGGAAGGTCGGGGCTGGCCGGGCGACGGCACGGACCTCGGCGGTCGCGGGGCGGCGCTCTCGCGAGCACGCGGGGTCGTGCGGATGCGCGCCGGGGCGGTCGAAGCCGCGCCGGTCCCGGACGGCAGCGTCCCGGCGGCAAGGCGCAGCCGGGACACCGGGTTTCAGGTTCCGGCTCCGGGCGAGCCCGGTGTCACCGCGGTTACAGGCCGAGCAGCCCTGGCAGGCCGCGAATGTCCTTGATCTCGTGGTAGCCGTAATAGGGGTTCGCCGGCTCGTGGCCGCGGTTGACGAAGACCTTGTTGGTGATCCGCATGTCGTGCGCGGTCATCAGGTCGTAGCGGAAGCTCGAGGAGCAGTGCAGCACGTCCTCGGGGCCGCAGCCGAGCTGGTCGAGCATGTACTCGAAGGCCTGCATCCGCGGCTTGTAGGCCTGGGCCTCCTCGGCGGTGTAGGCGGCGTGGAACGGCGCGCCGAGCTTGGCGACCGAGTGCGGGATCAGGTCCTTCATCGAGTTCGACAGGATCACCAGGGGGAATTCCTTGGCGACCTTCGCCAGCCCCTCGACCGTGTCGGGATGCGGGCCCCAGGTCGGCACGGCGGCGTAGACCGCGTCGGCGTCGCTGTCGCGGTACTCGACGCCGTTGCGCTTGCAGGTGCGGACCAGCGCGTTGGCGACCACGTCCTTGTAGGGCTTCCACGCGCCCAGCACCTCGTCGAGGCGGTAGGCGGAGAAATCCTCCACGAAGGCGTCCATCCGCTCCGCCGGCACCCGGTCGGCGTAGAGACGGCGGGCGACGGGCGCCATCTCGAAATAGATCAGTGTGCCGTAGCAGTCGAAGGTGATGTACTTGGGCGCCAGGCGGGCCATCGGGGATCTCCCTGCGGGGGTTCAGCCGTGATGGAACCCTACGGCGCCCCGATGGGGGCGCGACGCCGTTGTGGCAGTCCCGGAAGCCGCGATCCTGCGCTTTCGCCGCCGCCGCACGGCAGGTCCTGCCGGGGGACGGTTACGACGGCGGACAGGCCTTCCCGGGTGACCGGGCGCCCAGGACAAGGGCGGGGGTCTCGCGCGGCAGCCTGTGCCGCCACGCAGCCGGCCGGCGCGACGATTCCCCCTGCGAACCCGTCCCGTTCGGCGTCCCCTGCGACCCGATGCCGGTATCGTGGCGGGAGGGACCGCCTTTCCCGGCCGCCACACCCCACGCAGCGAGGTCCGCCATGACCACCCTCATCGCCTACAAGTCGGATCCGGTCCGGGGCGCCGTCTGGCACGATATCTTTTCCCGCGAGGCCCCGGACCTGCGCCTCGTCGATTGGGCACCCGAGGGCGAGGCCGCGCAGGCCCGCTTCCTGGTCGCCTGGACGCCGCCCGAGGACCTGCCGCGGGCGATGCCGCGGCTCGAGGCCCTCTTCTGCATCGGCGCCGGCATCGACCACCTCCCCGTCGCGGCCTTGCCGCCCGCCGTGATGGTGGTGCGGATGGTCGACCCGGATCTCACCGCCTCGATGGTCGAGTACGTGACGATGGCGGTGCTGGCGCTGCACCGTGACCTGCCGTTCTACCGCACCGAGCAGGCCGCCGGGCGCTGGACGCCCCGGGCCGTGCGGCCGGCGGCGATGCGCCGGGTCGGCATCATGGGGCTCGGCGTCCTCGGCCAGGCCGCGGCGCGGGCGGTGGCGGGTTTCGGCTTCCCGGTCCGCGGCTGGAGCGCGACGCCGAAGGACCTCGCCGGGATCGAGACTTTCGCGGGAGACGCCGCCCTGGGCGATTTCCTCGCCGGCACCGACATCCTGGTCTGCCTTTTGCCGCTCACGTCGGCGACGCAAGGTCTCCTCGATCACCGTCTGTTCGACCGTCTGCCGGACGGCGCCAGCTTGGTGAATGCCGGTCGCGGCGGCCACGTCGTCGAGGCCGACCTCCTCGCCGCGCTCGACGGCGGCCGGCTCGGCGGTGCGATCCTCGACGTCCTCGCGGCGGAGCCGGCACCGGCCGATCATCCGCTCCTCTCGCATCCGCGCGTGATGGTGACCCCGCATGTCGCGAGCGCCACCCAGCCGGCCGGCGCCGCCCGGCAGGTGATCCAGGGCGTGCGCGCGCATCTGAGCGGCGAGCCGATCCCCCATGCGATCGATCGCGGACAGGGCTACTAGCCCACGCCCCCGAGGCGCCGCACGGTGTCGGGCACGTCCGTCGGGGCCGTCGATCCCGTTCCCGGCCGTCGTCGCCTCGGCGATCCCCCGGCCCCGTGTTGACAGGGGAGCCGGCTACCCTTAGACAGCCGCTCACCGACGGGGCGCCGACAAACTGGCCGCCCCGCCGAACCTCCCCAGAGACGAGCGAGCAAGGGCCAGGGCAACCCGGCGCTGCTTTTCGTTTCCGGTAAGGTCGAGATCCGGCTTCGACCGGATCGGCTCTTTGACAAGTTCATCTGAGAAAGAGAAGCGTGGACGGCGTCGTCCCTGCGGATCGGATCTTCGGGTCTGGTCGTGAGTAGGATGATGCTGGTCTGACGTTTCGGTGCTCACACGATTTGGCGG
>NZ_JAZFXT010000058.1:0-138495 GCF_036448855.1 Methylobacterium ajmalii | reverse complement strand
CCTCGGCGAGGTCCCAGCGGTCCGGCACGCCCCAGTGCTCCTGGTCGGTGACGGCGCGCAAGCTGGTGTTGACCTGGCGGTTGATCGTCGTGACCGTCTGCCACAGCCGCGGGGTCAGCGTGACCTGCGCCGGCTCGTTCGGGTTCACCGCGCATTCCGAGGCGTAGCGGGCGCAGAACTCGGTCCAGGCCGGGACCGGCCGCGCCTCGCCGACGGGGGCCGCCGGGATGGTGACGGCGGGCAGAGCCGCCAGGGTCTGGCTGCCGGCCCCGGTCACCGAGGCCAGGAGGGCGACGGCCGCCAGGGCGGCCCGTCCGATTTCGTTCTTGCGACCCGCGATACGCATCCGACCCGCACCCGCACCCGTTAAGCTCTCGTTAACGAGTTGGTCGCACGCCGGGTCCGTCAGGGCAACGGTCGAGTTAAGGAAAGGTTAACGTCTGTTCACAGGCCCGCCCGGCCCCGGCGCTACACCCGCCGCAGCGCCAGGGCGGCGATCGTCGAGGCGGCGAGAAGCGTCACCGCCACCGGCATCGCCGAGCCGTCGTGCCAGGTGGCGACCGCGAGGGTGAACAGGGCGCCGAGCGCCATCTGCATGAAGCCGTAGAGGCTCGAGGCCGAGCCGGCGGAATGGGGGTCGACGTTCATCAGCCCCGCCACCGCGTTCGGCCCGAGGAGGCCGATGCCGACGGCATAGAGCACCAGCGGCGCCAGCAGGGTCGTCACCGTGAGCGCGCCGCTCCGGTCGATCGCGAGCAGCGCCAGGGCGGCGGCCAGGCAGATGCCGTTGCCGATCCGGGCCGCGCGGCGGATCGGCATCCGGCCGGCGAGGCGCCCGGCGATGCCCGAGCCCACCACCATCCCGGCCACCACGATCAGGCAGTCGAGCCCGACCTCCTGCGACGAGCGGCCGAGCCGGTCGACGAGGAGGAACGGCGCCACCGCCAGGAAGGCGTAGAGGCTGGTGCCGGCGCAGGCTCCGGCCAGCATGTAGGCCCGGTAGGCGGGGTTGCGCAGGAGCCGCAGGTAGCCCCCCGCCACGGCGCCGATGCCGGGCAGAGCCACCGGGTGCCGGTTCGTCTCCGGCAGCGTCCGCACCACCAGGGCGGCGAGGCCGGCCACCACCGCGGCGAGCACCACGAACACCGCCCGCCAGCCGAAGGCACCGGCCACGAGACCGCCGATCGCCGGGGCGAGCGCCGGCGTCAGCGTCATCGCCATGGTGAGGATCGCGATCTTGCGGGCGGCGTCGGTGGGGGTCGAGACGTCGCGCACCATCGCCCGGCCGAGCACCAGCGAGCCGCAAGCCCCGAGCGACTGGAGCACCCGGGCGACGATCAGCACCTCGATCGAGGTGGCGGGAATCGCGAGGAGCAGCCCCGCGAGGTAGAGCGACAGCCCGGCGATCAGCACCGGGCGGCGGCCGAACCGGTCCGAGACCGGGCCGTAGACGAGCTGACCGCAGGCGAGCCCGACGAGGTAGAGGGTGATGGTGAGCTGCGCGGCGACCGGCGTGGTGCCGAGATCGGCCGCGGCGGCGGCCAGCGCCGGCACGAAGATGTGCAGGGCGACCGTCCCGGTCATCGTCACGGCGACGAGGAGCGGCAGCGATGCCTGGGCGGACGGCCTCGGGGAATGCGTCATCCTGCTCTCAGTCCGCTCAAAGCTCTCGAAGGACGGGAAGGCTCACCTGTAGGACGGGGGCGGCCCGGAGAGGCATGCCGGACCGGAATGGCAGGGTGCCGGCGAGCGCCAGATCCGGCGCCGGGCGCGGATCGCGCCGCCGGCGGCGGGCCTGCGACATCGCCGCCGCGGGAGCGCGCCCGAACCGCGGCGCCCGTCCGCCGTTGCAACTCGGCGCCGCCCGAGGGGGTGGACCCGCACGAGGAGCGTCACCGATGAATCGCGCAATCCTGATCGGGGCGGCCGCCCTGGTGCCGCTTCTCGCCACCGCCGCGTCCGCGACGCCGTGCGCCGAGCAGATCGCCACGATCGAGCGCCGGCTCGAGAGCCCCGGCGCCGCCCGGGTGACCGGTGAGGTGCCGACGACGACCGGCTCGCCGAAGGCCCTGCCGGCCCCGCCGCCCGGCCAGCCGAGCGACCCGGCGACGAAACCCGAGGCCGGCCACATCGCCGAAGCCCGGACCCTGATCGCCAAGGCCCGCGAGCAGGACCGCGCCGGCCAGGCAGATGCCTGCAACGACACCATGACCCGCGCCAAGGAGAAGATCGGCGCACTGCCGTAAGCCGTTGAACGACGTTCAGAACGTCTCACGCAGGCGCCGCATCGTGCCGATCCAGTCGTTCGGCCCGAGGCCTGCGACCACCCGGGCCGGGGCCAGCCCCTCGCGGGCGCGGCGGCGGGCCTCCCGGGGCGCCATCGCGAAGCGGCTCCGGAACGAGCGGCTGAAATGCGCCTCGCTGGTGAACCCGCTGCGATAGGCGACCTCGGCGATGCTGGTGCGCTCGGCCTCGGGCCGGCACAGGGCCGTGAAGGCGCGGTCGAGCCGGCGCCCGGCGATGTAGGCCATCACGCCGCCCTCGAAGCCGAACAGCCGGTAGAGCGTTGCCCGCGACACCCGGCAGGCCGCCGCGATGCCGGCGGGGGTCAGGTCCGGGTCGTCGAGGTGGCGGTCGATATGGGCGCAGATCCGCTCGTGGGCGCTGGCGGAGGCCGCCGCTCGCACCAGCGGGTCGGCCTCCCGCAGGTCGCTGCCGGCGAGCAGCAGGCAGAGCGCGTCGAGGGCGCTGCCGGCCTCCCGCGGCGTGAGCGCGCCGGCATGGGCCGAAAGGCTGCGCAGGTGGCTGCCGATCACCGCCGCGATCGCGTCGCCGCCCCTGAGGGCCCGGCCGTGCAGGTCGTGCGTGCCGGCAATCGCCAGCCGGTCGCGCGGCAGGATCAGGGTCAGGTTCGAGAAGTCGGTCGCCCGGGTGCGCAGGGTGCGGTTGAGGTCGAGGACGTTGACGTCACCGGCCGTCACCGCGACCGTCCGGTCGCCGCACGCGCCCTCGAAGCCGCCCGCGACGTAGTGCTGGATCACGACGTGGTCCCAGCCGGAGCTGCGGACGTCGCCGTGATCGCGCTCGAAGGTCTGCGCCCGGGCGGTGCAGGTCGTCAGCAGGGCGTCGGCGATCGGGGCGGCCTGCACGTCGGCCCGGAACGACCCCGCGGCCTCCGCATCCTCGAGGCTGACCCGGAACAGCGGCCGCACGAGGTCGTGCCAGAGCGCGAATTGCTGCTCGGCCGCGAGCCGCCCGAGCGCGAAATCCGTGGTCTCCTGCTCCGCCATCGCGCCGGCACCCATCCGCTCCGGCGCGGCGGGTCGCCGTGACGGGAGGCGACGCACCCGCGCGGCGCCCCGTCACCGAGGGTTGCGGGAGCGCCGGGTCGCCGTCAATCGGCGATCGTCACCCGGTCGGGGCGGCCGGTCTCCCGATGGTTTCCCCCGCGGGCTTCTCGGCGATCCAGACCACGTGCGGCGTCCGGCCCGGCCGCTCGGAGCGGATGCGGTGTTCCGTCACGGCAAAGCCGGTGCGCTGCAGCCGCGCCTTGAACTGGCGGTCCGGGCAGCCGGACCACACGCCGAGCAGCCCTCCGGGCCGCAGGCTCCAGCGCGCCCGCTTCAGCCCCCAGGAATCGTAGAGCCGGTCGTTCGCCCGGCTGACCAGGCTGTGCGGGCCGTTGTCGACATCGAGCAGGATGGCGTCCCAGGTCTCGGGCCCGGACTGGATCACCCGGTTGACGTCGGCCTCCCGGATCTCGACCCGCGGGTCGCCGAGGCAGCCGGCGAAGACGTGCGCCAGCGGCCCGCGGGCCCAGGCCACCACCGCCGGCACCAGCTCCGCCACCACCACCCGGGCCTGCGGCCCGAGCACCGCGAGCGCCGCCCGCAGGGTGAAGCCCATGCCGAGCCCGCCGATGAGGACCCGCGGCGCCGGATGGTCGCGCAAGGCGCCGCAGGCGAGGTCCGCGAGCTCCCGCTCCGAGCCGCTGCGATGGCTGCCCATCAGCTCCATCCCGTCGACGGCGATCAGGAACTCCTCGTCGCGCCGCACCAGCCGCAGGGCGCCGCCTCCGGGGATCGGGCCGGTGTCGATCTCGGTCCAGGACGCCAGGCCTGCGCCAGGCACGCGGGAACGCCTCATCGCTCAATGCTCTCCGCCGCAAGGGCGAGGCGCGGTTGCCTCGCGCGGATCGTCGCCGTCGGTCGCGCCAACGGAAAAAGCGGAGCCCGGACGTGCGAAAACCGCCGACCGATCCTCGACCCGGCCGGTCGGCGCGATCTCGATTGTGTGGAAGTGACGTCGCTTCACGAGAGAAACCTGAACCCTCGGCCTCTTCATCGTGGGTTCTCGTAGCATGGGATTCGATGTATCTTATCGGGCATCGCGACATCTCAAGATATTTCGAATGCCCCAGGGCTTGTGATGCAATCCAGACAATTTTTCGGTTGAATGAATTCGGGAGGTTATGGGCTGATGCTTGCCAAATGATTACCGGGATCGCGTCTCGACGCGCATCGGGCAGCCGGTCCCGGGCTTCGAGGCACCGGACGCTGTGCTGAGGAGTGAAAGCCTGTTTGCCTTGCGGCGACGCAATCGCGAGGAGATTTTCTATCCTGCCCTCCACCTCATCCGGAAGTGCGGGCGATCGAAAATCGCTGATCCTCGAAGGAGGGATCCAGTGATCTTTGAGATTTCTGGATCCTCTTCGAGATTATCCGATCTTTGTTCGGGTGCGATCTCCGATCGCCAACACCTCAGGATGAGGTTGCCGGTGAGATAGAGTATGTCGATCGGCCGAAACGGCTCTGAAGGTCGACGATAATTCGCGCCAATGGCCCGACCGTGACAGCGACAGCGCCGGCTCGGGCCGACGAACCACCCCCGGGCGTATCGAGGTGGTGCCGCTGCCGAAGGCCCACGCCGCCGCCCGCGACCTGCTCGCCCGTGTGCGGCCCAAGCGGGCGTCGCTTGCGGGGCGGTCCAGGTTGCGGGCGATGCCTGCCTGACGGCAGGCCGGTCATCCGTGCAAGGGCTTCCCGATCGACGTTCGGTCTGAGGAGCGTTCCTCGCGGGGAGCTCCGCCTTGCCCGCAACCAGACCCTTGCGGATGCGGGTGTGCGGGGATACGCCGGCTGCCGAGGCTCGAAGCCGTGTCACCGGCCCGAGTGGCGGAGCCGCGGCCGCCCCACGCTCGTGCGAAGCCGGTTTCCGCATCGCGAAGCGATCGCCGAACGATCAAGCGGAAGCCGTATGAAACGCGACGTCGGGCGGAAAGCGGGCTTGGTCGTTCCCCTCGGAGGTGCGAGACTGGTGGCGGATGCCCGTTCCACGTCCCTCCGTTGAGGCGCGCCGTTCTTCTCGGGAATCTAGCGGCTTCGGCATCGCCGTCCGGCGGGACGGTGTCACGGATGTGCCGACCGGGGGCGAGGCCGTTCCTCGAACGGCATGGTACGACTCGTCGAGCCTCTTCCCGCCGCAACCGCCGACGTGACGGAGCCGGCCGCGCTGCCTCTCACCCCCTCGAGATCACGGACCCGAACGATGCCGATCAAGGCGCTCAACGATCGCAAGAAGCTCTCGTCGGACTTCAACGAGGCCAACGACGCGTTCATCGACGCGGTGCTGGGCGCGCTGCAGGCCGGCGAGATCCCCCTCGACCTCGCCCGCGCCTACCTTGCCCACCCGGTCGCCATGATGCATGCGAACGGCGCGCAGGCGGTGGCCGATTACTTCGAGCGCATCCTGTCGCAGAAGCCCACGATCGACTGGACGCCGGGAGCCTGAGGGTCGGCCTCGCCGGGCAGGCGACACGCGACGGACGAGCGGGCACATCCGGGCTGCCCCAGGCTCGCCGTCGAACAGGGAACCGAGCGTGTACAAGGTGACAGGAACCGACCCGACCGGCCGTGCGCTGACCTTCGCCTGCGGCACCGACCTGCAGGCGCTCGACAAGGTCCGGGAGCTGATGGGACGCGGTTTTCGCGATATCTCGGTTTCGGATCCCAAAGGGAAAAAAATCAGCGGCACGGCGTTCGAGCACTCCGTCGGGCTGGATTACGACTGACGGCCGCCCGGCATCGGCGGGCGCGGCCAGCGGCGGCGTTCGCTTTTCGCAACTCCCGACCGCAAGCCCGGACTGGTGCCGTTGCGCTGCTTCGTTCTCGGAAGCGTCGAGGAAGCGGCTGGCCCTCTCACCGGTACAGCGGTGCGGGGGCGCCCGCGCGCGGCCTTGCCCGACGGGTGCGGGCGATGCGCGCCGGCCTCCCGCAACCGCCGCGTCCCGCCGCGGATACACCCCTGCGATTGACCACCCCGGCCGCGCTTGCCACAAGCTCGGCCGCATGAGCGCAATCTCCCAGCGCCCTCAAGGTGGAGCCTCACCCGTGTCGCAGCTGAAGCCCGGGTTCGCCCTCGCGGCCCTTCTCGCCCTCGCCGCCTGCCAGTCGAAGACGGCCGCCCCGCCGGTGGCCGCGGTCGCCCCGGTCGCGGCCCTGCCGGCCGCCGGCCTGCCCGCCGGCTCCGGCTGCGGTCCGGCCATCGCCCGGACCCAGACCATCGTCGACAGCGACGTCGCCACCGGCAACCTCAACGCCCCGGTCGGCAAGCGCTTCTCGGCCGACCTCGCCAACGCCGCCGCGGCCTGCGCCGCCGGCCGCGACGGCGAGGCGCTGCACCTCCTCGCCGCCGCCCGCGCCCGCTACGGCTACCCGGGCTAGAGCGCCGCGCGCGCCGCCTGGGCGAGGTCGGCGACGAGGTCGTCGGCCTCCTCGAGGCCGGCATGGAAGCGGAACATCGCGCCCTTCGGCAGCAGCGCCGGGTCGCGGCGCAGATGGACCGGCAGCACCAGCGAGACGTGGCCGCCCCAGCTCTCGGCCACGCGAAACAGCAGCAGCGCGTCGACGAAGGCGTGGACCCGCTCGGCGGGCAGCGCCTCGTCGAACACCACGGTGAACAGCCCGTTGCCGGCGCCGAAATACTGCGTGAAGCGGGCGTGCCACGGGCTCGCCGGCCGCGCCGGGCTCAGGATGTCGGCGGTGAAGGCCTGGCCCTCGAACCATTGCATCAGCGTCGCGGCGCTCGCCGCGTGCCGGTCGAGCCGGGCCTGCGTGCCGTCGACCCGGTGAAACAGGCGGATGCAGGTCTGGGGCGAGACCGCCCCGTGGCCGCTGATCCGCAACTGCCGGCGCAGGCGCGCGAGGTCGGGTTCGTGACGGGCCACCGCGATGCCGCTCGGCGTGTCGCCGTAGCCGCCCTCGTGCTTGGTCGTGGCCTGGATCGCGATCGCGATGCCGTGGTCGAGGGGCCGGAAGCGGACGTGGCTCGCCCAGGTGTTGTCCATCACGGTGCGCAGGCCCGCCCGTGCCGCAGCTTCGACGATCCCGGCGATGTCGGGAATCTCGAACGTGCCGCTGCCCGGCGCCTCGAGGTAGAGCATCGTGTCGGCGGGCGCGGCGCGCCGGCCGGCCTCGCGGATCAGGGCGCCGACCTCGGCGCCCGAGGCGCCCGCCGGGTAGGTCAGGAGCTCCGCCCGGCCGGTCTCGCTCATGTAGCGCCAGGCCGGGAAGTAGATCCCGTCCGGGATCAGGACGAGCTTGGGCGCGAAGGCGTCGAGCACCGTCGCGATGGCGGCGAGCCCCGAGGCGCAGACGACCGCGCCGGCCCCGCCATGCAGGGCCGCGAACTTCCGGCCGACCGCGTCGGCCTCCGGCGACTGGACGATGCCGTATTCGGCGCCGCCATAGGGCGCCCGGCCGGCCTCGTCGGCGGCCGCGTAGTCGGCCAGCGTCTCGAACCCGACGCTGCTCTGCCCGAGCGAGCCGAGATCCGAGAAGGCCCGAGCCCGGCCGAGGCCGCGCGGGTTGAGGTGGCCGCGCGAGGCGGCGAGGTCGAGGATCGGCGCGTGGATGCGGCGGGTGGCGGGCCGGCACCCGGCCAGGAAGCCGGCGCGGCGCCCGGGCTTGCCGCCGGCCTCGGGGAGAGGCGTCTCGGGGGTCGAACTCTCGGAGGTGGAGGTCTCGGAGGTGGAGGTCTCGGAGACAGGCGGTGAGGGCGGCACGGGGCGGCTCCGTCTCGGGCGGGGATCGTTTCGCCGTATAGGGCCGTCCCGCGCCGCCCGCCACGCCGGGCCGGTCAGGCGAGCCAGCCGAGCCGGCGGCCGAGGCCGAGCGTTCCGGTGATGCCGGCGAGCATCGCGATCCCGAACACCCAGCCCGACAGGGCGCCCGCCATGATGCCGGAGACGAGCGTGCCGATGCTGCAGCCGAGCCCGGTCATCGCTCCCCAGCCGAGCAGCACCCCGCCCAGGAGGCCGCGCAGGACGTGGCCCCGCCCGGGCCGGGCCGGCCGGAACTGGCCGGCGGCGAGCGCCGCCGCGAAGGAGGCGACCACGAGCCCGCCGACGAACAGTCCGTTCGGGGTGAGGAGCGCGTCGCCGAGCGCCGTGGCGCAGCCGCGGAAGGCGTCGAGTCCCTCCAGCCGCTCCGGCAGCAGCCCGAGGGCGGCAGCTCCCTGCCGGCTGCGCCCGCCGATCTCCGCCGTGACCCCGAGGGGGCCGAGCCGCAGGTAGGACAGCGTCCCGATCGCCCCGACGGCGAGCCCCCCGAGCCAGGTCGGCCAGCGCGCCACGAACACCGCCCGCCACGGATCGGCGACGGCCGGCGGTGGGGCGGCGGGGAGCGGCCGCCGCAGCAGCCACAGGGCGGCGCCCCCCAGCACCGCGAGCCCGGCGATGAGGCTGCCGGCATAGCCGAGGTGGCGCGGCAGCCAGGTCACCGGCGCCTCGGCGATGCCCGCGAGGTAGAGCGGGTTCCAGGTCAGGAAGCCGAGGACGAAGCCGAGGGCGGAGCCCAGGAGCGCGAACGGCGCCGTCGCCGAGCCCTCGCCGAGGCGGTAGAGATGCGCGCTCAGGCACGAGCCCGACACCGCCATGCCGGCCCCGAAGGCGAGGCCGGCGAGCGCCAGCACCGGCCCGACCGGCCCGATATGCGCGCCGGGCGGCAGCCGCGTCCCCGACGGGTCCGGCAGCCAGGCCCCGAACACCACGGCGTAGCCCGCCATGCCCAAGGCCAGCGCGGCGAGGATGCCCAGCACCCCGCGCGGGTCGCCCCGGTCGAGGAGATCCCGCCAGACGCAGAGGAAGCAGAAGCGCGAGCGCTGGAGCACGAAGCCGAACAGTGCCCCGAAGACCAGCGACAGGGCCAGCCGCCCGCCGCCCGCCTCACCCGAGAGGTGCCAGGCGCTCCCCGCCAGCAGGCCGGCGAGGATCAAGGAGACGCCGACGTGGAACCCTGTGACGGCCGGGACCGCCGCGGCGACCGCCGTGCCCGCCGTCGTTTGCCGAGACGTCACTTGCCGCCCCAGACCGTGCCGGCGAGGTTGACGACCGGCACGCCGACGGCGTTGCCGTACTCGGTCCACGAGCCGTCGTAGTTGCGGGCCGGATAGCCGAGCACCCGGCTCAGCACGAACCAGGAATGGCTCGAGCGCTCCCCGATGCGGCAGGAGGTGATGACCGGCTTCGAGCCGTCGATCCCGGCCTCGGCGTAGAGCTTGCGCAGCTCCTCGACGGGCTTCAGGGTCCCGTCCGGGTTCACGGCCTTGGCCCAGGGCACGTTGACCGAGCCCGGGATATGGCCGGCCCGCACCGCCAGTTCCGGCACCCCGGCCGGCGCGATGATCTTGCCGGAGAACTCGTCGGGCGAGCGGATGTCGAGGATCTTTTCGTCGCGCTCCTTGCGCGCCACCGCCAGCACGTCGCCGAACCGTGCTCGCAAAGCCGTCGAGGCCGGGGTGACGGCGAATGTGGAGGCCGCGACCTCCGGCGTGCGGGTGTCGAGCGGGCGCTTCTCGGCCTCCCACTTCTTGCGCCCGCCGTCGAGCAGCTTGACGGTGTCGACGAGGCCGTACTGCGCGAACACCCAGGCACCCCAGGCGGCGAACCAGTTGTTGTTGTCGCCGTAGAGCACCAGGGTGGTGTCGCGGTCGATGCCGAGGCGGCGGGCGAGCGCGGCGAATTTCTCCGGCCCGGCGATGTCGCGGCTCACCGTCTCGACGAGGTCGGTGTGCCAGGCGACGTTGTGGGCGCCCGGGATGTGGCCGCGCTCGTAGACGCCCGGATCGACGCTGACCTCGACGATGCGCAGCTTACCCGAATCGAGGTTCTTCTCCAGCCACTCGGTCGAGACCAGCGGGCTCGCCTCGGAGTCCCGGACCGGTGACGCCGCCGTCGTGCCGGCTGCCGCCTGGGTGGGGCCGGCGGGCAGCAGCAGGGCCGCGAGCGCGGCACCGGCGAGGCTCGAGCGAAACATGATCGTCTTGCGCATGGTCGTCCCCCGGGGGCGCCCGGTCGTGCCGGTGCGCTCCCTCTCGTCTTGTGAAGATGTGCCGAATGCTTCGATAGCTCGACCTTGTCGAGATTTTGCAGAAATAATCTCGCCGATCAACTGAAGAGATATTCTTAATTGAGGCGATTCGAGAGAAGACCGACGCGCCTTCGCGGCAGCCGGCGACGAGGATTATCCGGGCCCGGTCGTGCGTGGGACCGCTCGCGGCGGTTCGGCTTTCGTCCGGGCGCCCTAGATCGCCTGCACGGACACGACCGGAGACCCCCGATGCAGACCCCGCCCGACGACCTCGACGCCCGCGCCCTCGGCGAGGCCGCCCCCGGCAAGGGGCTCGCCCGCGAGGCCTGCCCGTACGCCGAGGGGACGCAGGCCCGCACCCTGTGGTTGTCCGGCTACGACGCCGCCGTGGCGGCGGGCGCCGCGCCGGTGACGGGCGGGATCAAGCGCGAGCCCGGCCGCTGAGCCCCGGCATGGACGCGATCGCTCCCGCCCATCCGCCGGCCCCGCGCCTCGACCGCAAGGCGGTCGGCGCCGTCGTGCTCGGCAACGCCCTCGAATTCTACGACTTCACCGTCTACGCCTTCTTCGCCAAGGCGATCGGCGAGGCGTTCTTCCCGGCCTCCGACGCGGGCCACAGCCTGCTCGCCTCGCTCGCGCTGTTCGGCGTCGGCTACGTCATGCGGCCGATCGGCGGGGCGCTGATCGGGGCGCTCGCCGACCGGGCCGGGCGCAAGCCCGCGATGCTGGTCACCATCGCCCTGATGGCGCTCGGCATGCTGATGCTCGCGGCCTGCCCCGGCTACGCGCAGATCGGCGGCTGGGCGCAGGCCATCGTCATCGCCGGCCGGCTGATCCAGGGGCTGGCGCTCGGCGGCGAGGTCGGTCCCTCCACCGCCTACCTGCTCGAGGCCGCGCCGCCCCGGCACCGCGGCTTCGTCACGAGCTGGCAGATCGCCAGCCAGGGCTGCGCGGCCCTCTTCGCCGGGCTGCTCGCCACCGGGCTGGCGCTGACGGTCGGCGACGCCGCCATGGCGCAGTGGGGCTGGCGGGTGATGTTCCTCGTCGGCCTCGCCGTCGTGCCGGTCGGCCTGATCATCCGCAGCCACCTGCCGGAGACCGGCGGCGCCGAGGCCGATCCGCGGGCCGCCGCCTCGACGGGCGCGGTGATCCGCCGGCTCCTGCGCGACCACGGCCGCCTGCTCGCCCTGACCTTCCTGGTCGTCGCCGCCTCGACGGTCTCGAATGCCGTCGGCACCAACATGCCGGTCTATGCCGGGGCGACGCTCGGCCTCTCGGAGACCGCCGCGACCGCGGTGCCGATCGCGCTCGGCCTCGCCTCGGTGGCGTTTCCGCTCCTCGGCGGGTACCTCGCCGACCGGGTCGGACGGCGCCCGGTGATGATCTGGCCCCGGATGCTGATCCTGCTGCTCGCGGTGCCGGCCTTCGCCTGGCTCCTGCGGGCGCCGGGGCCGTTTGCGGTCTACGCGGTGACCTTCCTGCTCTCGGCCCTGTCCTCGATCAACGCGGCGGCGATCATCGTCGGCATCCCGGAATCGCTGCCGCGCTCGGTGCGCAGCTCCGGCCTCGCCATCGTGTACGCGCTCGCCGTTTCGGTGTTCGGCGGCAGCACTAACTACGTGATCAACTGGCTGATCGCCGCGACGGGGGACCGGATGGCGCCCGCCTACTACCTCGCCGCCTTCAGCCTCATCGGCACGGTGGCGGCCTGGTTGCTGCCCGAGACCCGCGGGCGCGACCTCGACGACACCGCATGATCGTCCCGCCCCGCCCTTCGGGGCGGGGTGGTTTCGGGGCGGGGCGCTTTTCGGGAGGGCCCGCACGGCAAACCGTGCCACAAGCCGCAGGACCCGGCTTCCGCCCCGGCCGCGCCCTCGAACGGAAACCCTCCCCGTCATGAGCCTCGAGACCGAGACGATGCAAGCGAAGACGACGCAGAGGTGGCGCTTCCTCGCCCCGGGCCGGCGCGTCCCGGGATCGCCGCTCGCCTTCCTGCTCTTCGCCATCGCGGTGGCGACCGGGGGCTGGAACTACGTCGAGGCCGCCCGCAACCGCGAGGAGACCGAGCGGGTCGGCCGGGTCCTGGCGCAGAGCGAGCGCGTGCTCTCCAGCATGAAGGACCTCGAGACCGGCCAGCGCGGCTTCGTGCTCACCGGCCGCGAGGACTACCTCGACCCCTATACCGCGGCCCTCGGCCGGATCGGCGGCGAGCTCGACCGGCTCGACGCGGACACGCCCGACCGGGCCCTGCGCGCGCGCCGCCGCGCCGTGATCGACGCCGAGACGGACTATGCCGGCCGCGTCGTCGCCGCGCGCCGGGCCGGCGGCGAGGGGGCCGACGGACGCGACGCCGCCCTGGCGCTGATCCAGACCGGGGAGGGCAAGCGCGCCATGGACGCGGTGCGCGCGCTCACCCGGGAGGTCCAGGACGACGCCGCGGCCGGGATGCGCCGGCTGGCCGAGGCGAATGCCCTGCGCACGCCGATCCTCGCCCTCGTCACCCTCCTGTCGGCCCTCGCGGCGGCGGGCCTCCTCGCCCGCCTCGCCCTGGTGCGACGCCGCGAGAGCCAGCGCATGGCCGACCTCCTTGAGAGCGTCCTGGAGAACGCGCCCGTCGGTCTCGGCTTCCTCGACCGCGACCTGAACCTGCGCCACATGAACCGGGCGCTCGGCAACATGAGCGAGCGTGGCTTCGGTGCGGATGTCGGCGCGCCGATCTGGGCGCTGCTGCCGTCCCTGCGCGACGCCCTGGCGCCCAAGCTCGCGGCGGCTCGCGACAGCGGCCTCGTCACCGCCAACATCGAGGTCGGGGTGCCGGCGCCGAGCGCGCCGGGCGGGGTGCGCCACTTCGAGGTCAGCTTCTTCCCGCTGCGCCGCCGCGGCCGCGGCCCCGAGACCGAGCGGGCCGACGGCGTCGGCATCGTCATGGACGACGTGACGCTCGCCAAGCTCGCCGAGCGCCGCCGCGCCGACAGCGAGGAGCGTTTCCGCTCGCTCACCGAGGCCACCTCGGCCATCGTCTGGACTACCACGCCGGACGGGGCGTTCCGCGAGATCACCTCGGAATGGACCCGCTTCACCGGCCAGTCCCCCGCCGAGGCGGCCGGCCAGGGCTTCCTGGCGGCGGTCCATCCCGACGACCGCGAGGCGACGCGGGAGGCCTGGGAGAGGGCGGTGACGGGCCGCACGCTCTACGCCATCGAGCACCGCCTGCGCCGGCACGACGGGGCGTGGCGCTACATGGAAGGCCGTTCCGTCCCGATCCTGGAGGAGGACGGGCGGGTGCGCGAATGGGTCGGCGCGCATGCCGACGTCACCGCCCGCAAGGAGGCCGAGCTGGCGCTCGAAGCCGCCAAGGAGGCGGCCGAGGAGGCCAACCGCGCCAAGAGCCAGTTCCTCGCCAACATGAGCCACGAGCTGCGCACGCCGCTCTCGGCGGTGATCGGCTACGCCGAGATGCTGCAGGAGGAGATGGAGGATCTCGGCGAGGAGAGCCTGCTCGCCGACATGCGCAAGATCGAGGCGAATGCCCGCCACCTGCTCGGCCTCATCAACGACGTGCTCGACCTCTCGAAGATCGAGGCCGAGCGGATGGAGGTCTACGCCGAGGACCTCGACGTGGCCGAGACCCTGCGCGACGTCGCCACCACGGTCGACGCCCTGGTGCTCAAGAAGGGCAACACCCTCGACCTGCGGCTCGGCGACGGGCTCGGACAGGCGCATACCGACGCGACCAAGCTCCGGCAGTGCCTGATCAACCTGTTGAGCAACGCCGCGAAATTCACCGAGGACGGCCGGATCACGCTGTCGGCCGTGCGCGAGCACCGGCCGGGCGGCGACGTCCTGCGCTTCACCGTGACCGATACCGGCATCGGCATGACCGAGGAGCAGCAGGCGCGGCTCTTCCAGCGCTTCACCCAGGCCGACGCCTCGACCACCCGCCGCTTCGGCGGCACCGGCCTCGGGCTCGCCATCACCCGGGCCTTCGCCCGGATGCTCGGCGGCGAGATCGCGGTGGCGAGCCGGCCCGGGGAGGGCACCACCTTCACCCTGGACCTGCCGGCGCTCTACGAGGCGCGCGACCAGGCCGAGGCCGCCCCGGCGGGACCTGACGCGCCGGAGCCCGCCGCCGCGCCCCGGCCCGAGGCCGGCTCGAACCTCGTCCTCGTCGTCGACGACGACCCGGCGTCCCGCGACCTGCTCGTCCGCTTCCTGAAGCGCGACGGTTTCCAGGTCGCCACCGCCCCGGACGGCCGCGCCGGGCTGGAGCAGGCGCGGGCCTTGCGCCCCCGCGTCGTCCTCCTCGACGTGACGATGCCTCGGATGGACGGCTGGGCGGTGCTGCGGGCCCTGCGGGCCGACCCCGACTTCGGCGCGACACCGGTAATCATGGTCACCGTGCTCGACGAGCAGAACCTCGCCTTCTCGCTCGGTGCCACCGACTACCTGCACAAGCCGGTGGAGTGGGGGGCGCTCAAGGATGCGATGGAGCGCTTCCGCCCCGCGATCCACGAGGGTCCGGTCCTCGTGGTCGACGACGATCCCGACGTGCGCGAGCGCATGACCACGATGCTGACCCGCGAGGGCTGGCGGGTGGCGACCGCCGAGAACGGGCTCGCCGGTCTCGAGGCCGTCGGGGTGCGAAAGCCCGGCCTCGTCCTCCTCGACCTGATGATGCCGGAGATGGACGGCTTCGGCTTCCTGCGGGCGTTGCGCGACAAGCCCGAGTGGCGCGACATCCCGGTCGTCGTCCTGACCGCCAAGGACGTCACTGCCGAGGACCGTCGCCGCCTCGCCGGCCGGGCCGACCGCATCCTGCCCAAGGCCGGCCTCGGCATGGCCGACCTCGCCGCGACCCTGCGCGGGTTGATGGGACCGTCCACGGGAGGCGAGACGCAGGCGCCGGATCGGGCGGTGTCGCCCTGACGGCGCGGGCGCAGCGGCCGGCCGGCCTTGCGCAGCGAGACCGATCGACCGACCGGCCGGTTTCGCGGCGCCCGGTCCTGGCGCGCACCTGCCGTCCCGGGCACCGGCCGTGACGGCGACCGTCCCGCCCTCTGCCTGGGCCGGCCCCTGTTGCGGGCTGTTCGTCGGCGACGGTGCGCTCGACAGCCGGAGCCGGCCTGCCCGCAGCGGTGCCGACGGTCGAGCGGGGGGGCTCGGACGGCCCGGTTCGGGCCCCGTTGTCCGGTACGATGCGGTTTCCGGAGCTGGCGGAGCCGGCTCGCTTCGCCACGCAGAGACAAGGCGCCTTCCCCCCAGACCGCGTATGGTTTCGGCGATCAGGAATTCGGCCTTCGAGCGCCTGTCTCAACCGCCATATCCCATGCGGTCTCAATCGCTTGGCGGGCGCTGAAACGGGTTCTGCCAGGGGCTCTCAGGCCCGGGCGGCCTGCTCCGTCAGGCACCGCCGATAGAGCGTGCTGCGGCTGATCCCGAGGCTGCGCGCCGCCCGGCTGACATTGCCGCCATGGGCTGCCAGCGCCGCCCGCATCGCGTCCTGCGCGATGGCATCGAGACGGCCGGCCTCGGGCTCCGGCCGGCGCATGGGGGGAGGCGCGGGCGCGACGGCGCCGGCGGCCACGCCCTCGGGCAGGGCGTCGAGGTCCAGCACCTCGCCCGGCTCGGCCAAGGCCGCCAGCGCCTTCAGGCAGGCTGCGAGCTGGCGCAGGTTGCCGGGCCAGGACGCCTCGGCCAGCGCCGCCTCGCAGGACGGCGACAGGCTCACGGCGCGGGCCGGGCCGTCGGTGCGGGCCCAGAGCTCGCGCACCAGGGCGGGGCGGTCGGGCCTGTCGCGCAACGGGGCGAGGCGCACCCGGTAGGGGGCGATGCGGTAGTAGAGGTCGGCCCGGAAGGCACCCTCCTCGACCATGCGGGACAGGTCGCGGTGGGTGGCGCAGATCAGCGCGAAATCGACCGGCACCGGTCGCGTGCCGCCGACGGGCAGCACCTCGCGCTCCTGCAGCGCCCGCAGCAGGCGCGATTGGAGCGACAACGGCATGTCGCCGATCTCGTCGAGGAAGAGCAGGCCGCCCTCGGCCTGGCGCAGGAGGCCCTTGGCGCCGTGGCGCGCCGCGCCCGTGAAGGCGCCGGGCTCGTAGCCGAACAATTCGGCCTCGATCAGGGTCTCGGGGAGCGCGGCGCAGTTCACAGCGACGAAGGGCTTCTGCGACCGCGCGCAGGCCGCGTGGGCGGCGCGGGCGAAGACCTCCTTGCCGGTCCCGGTCTCGCCCTCGACCACCACCGGGATGCCGGCCTCGATCAGCCGCACGGCGCGGGCGAGGAGCTTTTGCGTGGCGGGGTCGAGGATCGGCGCCTCGGGGCCGGGTGCCGAAAGGCCCGGCGCCGGAAAGCCTGGGCGCGCCGATTCGGGCGCCGGCCGGCGCCGGGGCGGGGCGGGCGGGCCCTGGAGGCGGCCGTAGAGCGGATCGCCCTGCGCGTCGCGCAGCGCCAGCGGGCCGGGCGCGAGGTCGGCGCCGTGGCGGTCGGCCGCCTCGGCGCCGATGGCGTCCCAGCCGAGGCCGAGCAGAGCGAGCCCGTGCCGGTTGGCGCCGATGATCCGGCGGCCCTCGAAGACCAGCACCCCCTCGCGCGGGGTGCCGAGCAGCGCCGGGTCGCGGTGGAGGCGCAGCACCTCGCACCCCGCCGGCACCGCGTCGAGCACGCGGTGCTCGATCGCGTCGACCGCGAGGCCGACAAGGCCGAGCGCATGGCCCTGGTGGATGCCCGCCGGGCCGGTGAGGTCGAGGATGCCGAGCACCGCCCCGTCCGGGCCGAGGATCGGCATCGCGGCGCAGCTCAGGATGCGGTGTGGCTCGAAGTAATGCTCGGCCCCCCGCACCTCGACGGCGCGGCGCTCGACCAGCGCGGTGCCGATGGCGTTGGTGCCGGTCAGGCTCTCGCTCCACGGCACGCCGGGGCGAAGCGCCACCTGGGCGGCGCGACCGGCGAAACTGTCGTTGCCCAGCGTGTCGAGGATGAGACCCCCGGCATCGGTCAGGATCACCAGCCCGCCGGTCGCCCGCGCATCCGCGTGCAGGGCCTCGATCTCCGGCCGGCAGCGCCGGCGCAGGGCCTCGTTGCGGTCGAAGGCGGCGCGCATCTCGACGGAGCTGAGGGGCTCGATCCGGGGCCGGGTCCCGAAATCGAGGCCGAGGGCGGCGCAGCGCTCCCAGGAGCGCAGGATCGGCGGCGGCGGCTCCGCCACCCCGGGCCCGAAGGCCTGGCGGCGGGCGGCCAGCAGGGTGCGGGGGGTGCTCACGCGGCTCTGCATGCCCGGCCTCCTCCCGGTTCCCCCCGTCCTGCGCGGGGTGTCGCTGGTTGCGACAGGTGTCGCAGGTGTCGCGTGCCCGGTCCAGGCCGGCGGGGGTGAGGCGGGGGTGGATTTTGGTCGAAGGCTATGCCGGCCGGCGATGAAAAATTCGTCTTTTCAAGGGTTTGCCGGAGCGCGACGGTGCCGCTCGAGCCGCCCGCCGCCGGCTGGCACGAGGCCTGCCCAAGAGTGTCCGCCGCACCTCGTCGCCGGGGTGGCTGGGAGGAACAGATGAACAAGCCGGAATTCTTCGCCGACGCCAAGACGAAGTCCCCGTTCTCGGCCCGCTACGATAACTTCATCGGCGGCCAGTGGGTGGCCCCGGTGGCGGGCCGCTACTTCGAGAACACCTCGCCGATCACCGGCGGCGTGATCTGCGAGGTCGCCCGCTCCGACGCGCAGGACATCGAGCGCGCGCTCGACGCCGCCCACGCCGCCAAGGAGGCTTGGGGCCGCGCCGCGCCGGCCGAGCGGGCCCTGATCCTCACCCGGATCGCCGACCGGATGCAGGAGAACCTCGACCTCATCGCGCTCGCCGAGACCTGGGACAACGGCAAGCCGATCCGCGAGACCACCCACGCCGACATCCCGCTCGCCATCGACCATTTCCGCTACTTCGCCGGCTGCGTCCGGGCGCAGGAGGGCTCGCTCTCCGAGATCGACCACGACACCGTCGCCTACCACTTCCACGAGCCGCTCGGCGTCGTCGGCCAGATCATCCCGTGGAACTTCCCGATCCTGATGGCGGTCTGGAAGCTCGCGCCCGCGCTGGCCGCCGGCAACTGCGTGGTGCTCAAGCCCGCCGAGCAGACCCCGGCCTCGGTGCTGCTGCTCGCCGAGCTGATCGGCGACCTCCTGCCCCCGGGCGTGCTCAACATCGTCAACGGCTTCGGGCTCGAGGCCGGCAAGCCGCTCGCCTCCTCGCCCCGCATCGCCAAGATCGCCTTCACCGGCGAGACCACGACCGGGCGGCTGATCATGCAGTACGCCTCGCAGAACCTGATCCCGGTGACCCTGGAGCTTGGCGGCAAGTCGCCCAACATCTTCTTCGCCGACGTGATGGCGCAGGACGACGACTTCCTCGACAAGGCGCTCGAGGGCTTCGCGATGTTCGCCCTCAACCAGGGCGAGGTCTGCACCTGCCCGAGCCGCGCGCTCGTGCACGAGTCGATCTACGACCGCTTCATCGAGAAGGCGGTCGCCCGGGTGAAGGCGATCAAGCAGGGCTCGCCCCTCGATCCCTCGACCATGATCGGCGCCCAGGCCTCGAGCGAGCAGCTGGAAAAGATCCTGTCCTACATCGACATCGGCCGGCAGGAGGGCGCCGAGGTGCTCACCGGCGGCGGCCGCTCGATGCGCGACGGCGAGATGTCCGGCGGCTTCTACGTCGAGCCCACGGTCCTGCGCGGCCACAACAAGATGCGGATCTTCCAGGAGGAAATCTTCGGGCCCGTCCTGTCGGTCACGACCTTCAAGGACGACGAGGAGGCGCTCGCCATCGCCAACGACACCCTCTACGGCCTCGGCGCCGGCGTCTGGACCCGCGACGGCACCCGCGCCTACCGCTTCGGCCGCGCGATCCAGGCCGGCCGCGTCTGGACCAACTGCTATCACGCCTACCCGGCCCACGCGGCCTTCGGCGGCTACAAGCAGTCCGGCATCGGCCGCGAGACCCACAAGATGATGCTCGACCACTACCAGCAGACCAAGAACCTGCTGGTCAGCTACTCGCCGAAGAAGCTCGGCTTCTTCTGATCGGCCCTCTTCGGCCATAGAGCGGGGGCGGCACCCGGCCGGGCGCCGCCCCCGGTCCACCAATCCGCCCGGGACGAAGGCGGGATGGGGTCGTGCCGGCCTTGCTCGAGGAGGATGCGTTCCATGACCGACCCCGTGACCGACCTGCCGCTCCGCGTCGTCGCCACCCCGGCGGCCCTCGACCTGATCGAGACCCTGCGCCGGGAGCACGGGCCGATCCTGTTTCACCAGTCCGGCGGCTGCTGCGACGGCTCGGCGCCGATGTGCTACGCCGTCGGCGATTTCCTCACCGGCGACAGCGACGTGCATCTCGGCGAGATCGGCGGCGCCGAGTTCTTCATCAGCGCCCCCCAGTTCGCCTACTGGAAGCACACCCAGCTCATCATCGACGTGGTGCCGGGCCGCGGCGGCATGTTCTCGCTCGAGAACGGCACCGGCCGGCGCTTCCTCCTGCGCTCGCGCCTGTTCGACGATGCCGAGAGCGCGGCCCTGAACGGCTGACGGCCGGGCCGCCGCGCAAGTGGCGGGGCCGGCTTCGGCCGTGCTAAGCGCGGACACGTTCTCGCGGAGCCAGGCCATGCCGACCCTGACCCATCTCGACGCCGCCGGCGCCGCCAACATGGTCGATGTCACCGACAAGCCGGCGACCGACCGCGCCGCCCGTGCCGAGGGCCTGGTAGTGATGAACCCCGAGACCCTGCGGCTGATCCGCGAGGGCGATGCCAAGAAGGGCGACGTGCTCGGCACCGCCCGGCTCGCCGGCATCATGGCGGCCAAGCGCACCCACGAGCTGATCCCGCTCTGCCACCCGTTGCTGCTGACGAAGGTCCGGGTCGAGTGCGAGCCCGACGAGAGCCTGCCGGGCATCCGCATCACCGCGGAGGTGCGGGTGCAGGGGCCGACCGGGGTCGAGATGGAGGCGCTGACCGCCGTGTCGGTCGCCTGCCTCACGGTCTACGACATGGTGAAGGCCGCCGACCGGGGCATGCGGGTCGAGGGCGTGCGCCTCCTGCACAAGAGCGGCGGCAGGTCCGGCGTCTGGGAGGCCGCCTCCGGCCGTGAGGCCGGCGAATGAGCGCGCTCCTTCCCGTCGCCGAAGCCCTGGCGCGCATCCTCGCGGGCGCCCGTCCGGTCGAGGCCGAGACCGTTCCAATCACCCGGGCCGCCGGCCGCACCCTCGCCGAGGACGTCCGGGCGCTGCGCACCCAGCCGCCGTTCTCGACCTCCGCCATGGACGGCTACGCCGTGCGCGCCGCCGACGTGGCGGGCGCCTCGCCCGAGGCGCCGGTGCGCCTGCGGGTGACCGCCACCAGCGCCGCCGGCCACGGCGCCCGCGGTCCGGTGGGGGAGGGCGAGGCGATCCGCATCTTCACCGGCGCGCCTCTGCCGGCCGGCGCCGACACGGTGGTGATCCAGGAAGACACGGAGGCGCAGGGCGACGCCGTGCTGGTCCGGGCCGGCAACCCGCCGGGGCGCCACATCCGCGGCAGCGGGCTCGACTTTCGCGAGGGCGACCGGCTGCTGGCCGCCGGCGAACGCCTCGACGGCTGGCGCGTCGCGCTCGCCGCCGCCGGCGGCCATCCGAACCTGCGCGTGCGCCGCCGCCCCCGGGTCGCGGTGCTCGCCACGGGCGACGAGCTGGTGCGGCCGGGCGAGCCGGCGGAATGGGACCAGATCGTCGCCTCGAACGGGCTGGCGCTCGCCGCGATGGCCGAATCCGCCGGCGCCGAGGCGATCGATCTCGGCATTGCCGGCGACAGTTTCGCCGCCCTCGAGGCCGCGATCGGCCGCGCCCGCGACGAGAAGGCCGACCTGCTGGTGACGCTGGGCGGCGCCTCGGTCGGCGACCACGACCTCGTCCAGTCGGCGCTCACCCGCCAGGGGCTCGATCTCGGCTTCTGGCGCATCGCGCTTCGCCCCGGCAAGCCGCTGATGCACGGGCGCCTCGGCGCGATGGCGGTGCTGGGGCTTCCCGGCAACCCGGTCTCGTCGGTGGTGTGCGGACTGCTCTTCGTCCACCCGCTGATCCGGGCGCTCCTCGGCGACCCCGAGGCGGGGACCGACCGCAGCGAGCCGGCCCTCCTCGGGCGCGACCTGCCGGCCAATGACGGCCGCCAGGACTACATGCGCGCGGCGCTGGACACCGCGCCGGACCGGCTGCCGGTGGTCCACCCGGCCGAGCGCCAGGATTCCTCGATGCTCTCGGTGCTCGCGCGCTCCGAGGCTCTTCTGATCCGTGCGCCCCACGCGCCGGCGGCCCGGGCGGGCGAGCTCTGCCGCATCCTGCGGCTCGACCGGCCGCTGTAGCGGACGGTTCCGTTTCCGGCAGGCGGGGGACCGTGCGGTCCCCCGCAGCTCCGATCTCCTTATTGCTCGTCGCCCTTGCTGCCGGTCTTGCGGTCGTAGGCGGTGATCGCGGCGCGGCACTGGGCCGAGAGCTTGGCACGGTTGCGGGCAAAGCAGCGCTCGACCTCGGGACTGTCCGGGTCGGCGCCGGCGCAGAGTTTGAAGTAGTCCCCGGCGCAGTTCATCTGCAGGCCCTGGTCGTCCCGTTGGGCGAGGGCCGGGGTGACGGCCAGGAGCGTGAGGAGGGCCGCGGCGGCGGGCAAACGAAGCGACGTCGGGGTCAAGGTGTCATTCCCGATTGAGGTCATGGCCCCTAGGGTAGATGCCTCGGGCCGCCCGGCAAGCTCTGTCAGGTCACACCCTCGTGCGGCGTCGCTCCCCGGTGCGGATCTGCAACGCGCCCGGCGGACGCCGTGCCGCCCGGTTCGCTCGGCCCGACGCCGCCGCTGTCGTTCCATCGTCGAGGCGGGATGTCGCCCAGCAGAGCTTCCGGTCGAGCTTGTCGCGCGGGACAGACGATCCGGCGCTATACAGCCAAGCCTTGATTAAGATTGGCTGAATACCGTTTTCAGATCGCATTAAAATCCACGGCTTTATTGCGGCGCCAACGAAGCGAGAGGCGGCCCCGACCGGCGCGCCGGGCCTCGGTGGACAAGCCCGTCCGCCGCGGCCCGGCCATCGGCGGCCGCGAGGCGATGCGGCGATGCGCGACGACGAGACCGACACCGACGCTCCGGCCGGACCGGAGCCGCGATCCCGTGGCCGCCCGGAGGGACGGGGCGAGCTCGACACCGAGACGCAGCGCCGGCTCGGGCGGGCGCTGCGGGCCCACTACGCCGACCTCCTCAGCGCACCCGTGCCGGATCGGTTCGCCGCCCTGCTCGCCGGGCTCGAGGCCGCCACCGCGGGACACGCGGCCCCGCCGGACGCGCCCGCCGCCGACCCCGCCGGGCAGGAGGATGCGCGATGACGTCCGCGATGACACAGGTCGATCCCGA
Organism: Methylobacterium ajmalii; assembly: GCF_036448855.1. Taxonomy (NCBI): domain Bacteria; kingdom Pseudomonadati; phylum Pseudomonadota; class Alphaproteobacteria; order Hyphomicrobiales; family Methylobacteriaceae; genus Methylobacterium; species Methylobacterium ajmalii. Next base: position 115,717 of record NZ_JAZFXT010000058.1, on the reverse strand, counting down.
GATGCGGGCGCTGCTGCTCGGCGCGATTCCCGCCCTGCGCGCCTTCGCGTTCTCGCTGACCCGCGACCTCGACCGCAGCGACGACCTCGTCCAGGACACCCTGGTGCGCGCCTGGACCAAGGCCGACAGCTTCACCCCCGGCACCAACCTCTATGCCTGGCTGTTCACGATCCTGCGCAACCTGTTCTACTCCGAGCAGCGCAAGCGCCGGCGCGAGGTCGAGGATGCCGACGGGGTGATGGCGGGCCGCCTCACGGCCTTGCCGGACCAGGAGGCGCGGGTCGAGCTGTCGGCCTTCCAGGCGGCGCTGAGCACCCTGCCGGCGAGCCAGCGCGAGGCGCTGGTGCTGGTGGGGGCCCAGAACTTCACCTACGAGGAGGCGGCCGAGATCTGCGGCGTCGCCGTCGGCACGATCAAGAGCCGGGTCAGCCGGGCGCGCGGGCGGCTCATCGAGCTGCTCGGCATGACCGGCCCGGACGACATCGGCAGCGACGGCCGGACGCTGGCGGCGATGGGGCATCCGTGATCCCGTTCGGATCCGAAGGCCTTGCGGGGTGCGGCGTCCCGGCCTGCCGCACCCCGGAACACTTTCCTGCACCTCGGGGTTTCGATGACCCGACGGCAGCCGTGCGGCGCTGCCGTCCACCCCGTGGAGTTGGCCGATGCCCCGCCCCTACGAAGCCGTCGCGGACGCGATCCGCACCGCCCGCTCGATCGTGCTGCAGGAAGGCTCCGCGCTCGCCGTGGCGGCGCGGGCCGGCGACGATGCCGCGCTCGATGCCGCGAGCTGCGACCTCGTGAGCCGCATCGCCCAGGCGATCCTGGATGCCGAGCAGGAAGCGATGGCCCGCCATCTCGTGGCCGCCGACCCGTTCGCGACGCGCCGGCTCAGCGCCTGAGGACAGCCGTCGCGCCGGGTGCCGAATCGGTTGGTCGCCGGGCGCGGGAGATCTAAGACACGTCGACGACTTCGATCTTCGGAGCGTGGGACGAGGTCGCGGATGAACGAGCATCGCCATGACGGCCTGAGCAGACTTGCGTTGGCAGGCCAACGCTTCGCCCGTTCAGGTTCTTGTTTGGTCGCAGATTTTAGGCGCCGGACCGGTCACCGCTTCGGCGAGATCTGCTTGAGGCCGAGTCATCCGCCGAGTGCTCCGTCGCGCTGCCGCCTCCTCGCGATCCTGGCCCTGATCGGCCTCGCCCTTTCGCCCGCCCGCGCCGGGGAGGGGGGGCAGGAGGCGCCGAAGGAACCCCTCCATCTCGTTCTCGCCACCGCCACGCCCGGCGGCGGATTCCCGGCCTACGGCGAGGCACTGGCAGCGGCGATCCGGGAGGCGAGCCCGGACATCACCCTGGAGTTGCGGGCGAGCAAGGGCTCGACCGAGAACCTCGACCTCCTGCGCGGGGGCCGCGTCGATCTCGGCCTCGTCCAGGGCGAGTACGCGTACGAGGCCCTGGCGGGGCAGGGCACCGCGCCGGCCGTCACCGTGGTCGCTCCGGTCTATTCGGCGCCGGGCCTGTTCGTGGTCCCGGCGGACGGGCCGGTCGCGGCCTTCGACGACCTGCGCGGTCGGCCGGTGGCGCTCGGCACCCGCAGCTCCGGCCTCACCGCCATGGGCCGCACGGTCCTGCGCGGCGCAGGCCTCGACCCCGACCACGATATCCGTCCGATCCTCCTCGACCATGCCGGCGACGGCCCGGCGATGCTGCGCGACGGGCGCGCGGCGGCCCTGTGGGGCGGCGGCACCGGCTGGCCGGGCTTTCGCGCCGCGGCCGCGGCACCGGGCGGGGCTCGGTTCCTCGGTCCCCCGACGGCGGCGATTCCCGCGATCCTCGCCGCGAGCCCGTCCCTGCGCCGCATGACCGTGCCGGCCGGCACCTTTCCGGGTCAGACAGGGGCGATCGACACGGTGGGGTCGTGGAGCTTCATCCTCGGCCGGCCCGGGCTCGACCCGGGGGCGGTCGCCCGTCTCGTGGCGGCGATCGACGCGGCGCGGCCGGCCTTGGCGCGGCGTCAGCCGCACGAGCGTCCGAGCGATCCCCGCGACCTCGCCGATGCCGTCCCGGCCGGCTGGCTTCACCCCGCCACGGCCTCGTACCTGCGGCAGGCCGGCACGCCCTGAGCCCTGACAGCCCGAGATCCGGTGTGTTCCTGTGGACACAGGGTACGCAACGTTATTACAATGCGTTTCTGGTCTATTGCTGCATCGCGGTGACCGTGGCACCTTCGCGGCAGCCAAGGTTCCCCGGGCGTCGCGCCCGGGGCTAAGAGGGAACCCGGTGCGCTCGGTCGGCAAGACCGTTCGGGCAAGACCGGGGCTGCCCCCGCAACTGTGAGCGGAGAGATCCCGCCGCCGACGGTCACTGGTGCGCCGCACCGGGAAGGCCAGGCGGGAGCGACGATCCGCGAGCCAGGAGACCTGCCTTCGGCGCGCGCCACGTCGGCGCGGTCACGTCCTGCGGGCGGTGCGGCCCGGGGGAGCGCTCGGGTCCGGCTGCCGCGTTCAGGAACGCGGGATGCCGCCTGCCGCTCGTCCGTCCGCCCCGCGCGGCAACATCGAGTGTGCTTCGTGAGAACCCGTCCGCCGCTTCGCCATCCTGCGCCCTCCCGCCGCCGCCGCGGCGCCGTCCTGGCGGGCGCCGTCGCCGTCGGCCTCGCCGCACCCGCGGCCCGCGCCCAGGAGAGCATCGCCCTCGACGAGGTCGTGGTGGAGGGCAGCGCCCCGGCGGGCGGTCCGCAGGCGCGGCTGACCGCCGCGTCCGGCACGATCGGCCTCATCGGCCCGACCCCGGGCTTCCGGGCCGACCGCGCGGTGAGCAGCACCAAGACCGACACGCCCCAGCGCGACGTGCCGCAGGTCGTCACGGTGGCGCCCCGCGAGGTCATCACCGATCTCGCCGCCACCCGGGTCGACCGCGTCCTCACCTACACGCCGGGCGTCGCCCTGCAGAACAATTTCGGCGGGCTGACCATCTTCAGCTACGCCATCCGGGGCGTGACCACCTCGGAACTGTACAAGAACGGTTTTCCGCTCAACCGCGGCTTCCCGCCGCCGCCCGACACCCAGAACGTCGAGCGGATCGAGGTGCTGAAGGGCCCCGGCGGCGGCCTGTTCGGGCGCAGCGACCCTGGCGGCCTCGTCAACCTCATCACCAAGCAGCCGACCGCCGAGCGCTTCGTCGAGATGGGCGGGCTGTGGGGCTCGTTCGAGGAGGTCCGCGGCACGGTGGATTCCGGCGGCGCGCTGAACGAGGACGGCACGCTCCTCTACCGCTTCAACCTCGCGGCCGGGCGCCAGAACAGCTTCCGCGATTTCGTCGACGGCGACCGGCTCTTCGTCGCTCCCGTCGTGAGCTGGCAGGTCACGCCCGACACCAAGGTGACGGTCGAGACCGAGTTCCTGCGCAACCGCACGGTGTTCGACCGCGGCGTCATCGCGATCAACAACCGGCTCGGGTTCCTGCCGATCTCGCGCTTCCTCGGCGAGCCGGGCCAGAGCATCTACCAGACCAACGACTCGATGCAGATCCGGGTCGACCACCGCTTCGACGCCGACTGGCAGATGCGGCTTGCCACCTACCTCAACTCCAACTCGCTCACCGGCGAGGCGGTCGAGGTGCGGGGCATCGCCGCCGACAACCGCACCGTCCTGCGCGACCGCAACTACCGCAACTACCGCGCCGACATCGCGCTCGGCCAAGCCGAGCTGGTCGGGCGCTTCGACACCGCCGGGATCGGCCACACCGTGCTGCTCGGCTTCGAGCGCGAGAGCACCGACGGCACCTACCAGCAGATCCGCTCCAACACCCGCCAGAACCCGTATTCGCTCGACATCTACGCCCCGGCCTACGGCCAGCCGCTTCCGAACTACACGCGCCAGACCAACGGCTTCGAGCAGGTGATGAACACCGCGCTCTACGCCCAGGACCAGATCGCGCTGTCGCCCGAGTGGAAGGCGATGGTGGGCGTGCGGTTCGACTTCTTCGAGCAGGCATTCCGCGAGCGCAGCACCGGCGTCCGCAGCGACCAGACCTACTTCGCCGCCACGCCCCGGGCCGGCCTCGTCTACCAGCCGCTGCCGGAACTGTCGCTCTACGCCAATGTCGGCACGAGCTTCCGGCCGAATATCGGGCCGGACGCCGCGGCCTCGTCGTTCAACGGCCCGTTCGCGCCGGAGACCGGCCTCGGCTACGAGGTCGGAACCAAGCTCGACCTCTACGGCGGCGCCTTGAGCCTGACGGGCGCCGCCTTCCGGGTCGAGCGCCAGAACGTGCTCACCGCCGATCCCAACAACAGCGGGTTCTCGATCGCCGCCGGCGCGGTGCGCAGCCAGGGCTTCGAGTTCACGGCGGCCGGCCAGCTCTCGCCCTCGGTCAAGGTCCTGGCCGGCTACGTCTTCGCCGACGCGGTGGTCACCAAGGACAACGTGCTGCCGGTCGGTGCGCCCCTCATCAACGTGCCGCGCCATTCGGGCAGCCTGCTCGCCGTCTACGAGGCCCAGGAGGGCTCCTGGAAGGGGTTCGGCATCGGCGGCGGCGCGCGGGCGGTCGGCGAACGGGCCGGCGACGCGAATGGTGGTGCCTTCAGGCTCCCGGGCTACATCGCGGTCGACGCGCTGGCCTATTACAAGTGGGAGAACTTCCGGTTCGGACTGAACGTCGAGAACGTCTTCGACACCACCTACTACGCGAGCTCGCTCAACGTCTTCCGGGTGTTTCCGGGCACGCCGCGCCGCTTCACCGGCACTCTGTCGGTGCGGTTCTGATGGCCGCCCCCGCCCGTCGAGGCGATGCGGGCGCGCCCGCGCGCAGGGGCGATGCCGGCCGGGACGCGGCCGCCACCCGCGCCCGGGGCTACCGCCAGCGCCTCGCGCCGGTGCTCGCCGCCATCACGGCGGAGGCCGGGGCAACGCCCGAGGGCATCGCCGCCTGCCTGACCCGGCGCGGCATCCCCAAGCCCCGCGGCGGCCGGGTCTGGACGCCGCCGGACGTGCGCCGGCTCCTGTCACGGCTCGCGGACGAGGCCGCCTCGTGACCGCCGGTCCCCGCCCGCCGCGCATCGCCGCGATCGACGCGCTGCGCGGCCTCGTCATGCTGCTGATGCTGGTCGACCACGTCCGCGAGTTCTTCTTCCTGCACGCCCAGGTTCGCGATCCGATGGACCTCGCGGTCACGTCGCCCGGCCTCGCGGCGACGCGGCTCACCGCGCATCTGTGCGCGCCGGTCTTCCTGCTCCTCACCGGGCTCTCGGCCAGCCTCTATGCCGGCCGCCACGGGCCGGGGGCGGCCTCGCGCTTCCTCCTCACCCGCGGCCTGTTCCTGATCGCGCTCGAGCTCACCCTCGTGAACCTCGCCTGGACCCGCAGCCTGCTGCCGCCGGTCCTCTACCTGCAGGTGATCTGGGCGATCGGTCTCAGCATGATCGCGCTCGCCGGCCTGATCCGGCTGCCCCGGCCGGCGCTCGTCGCGGTCGCGCTCGTCGTCATGCTCGGGCACAACCTCCTCGACGGGATCGTGCTGGCGCCCGACCATCCGGGCTACGTCGCGTGGTCGATCCTGCACCAGCGCGGCTTCATCCCGCTGCCCTGGGGCGTGGCCCGGACCTCCTATCCGGTCCTGCCCTGGATCGGCGTGGCGGCGGCGGGCTACGCGCTCGGCCCGTGGTACGCCCTGGAGGCGGGGGCTCGCCGCCGCCGGCTCCTGGCCCTCGGGGCCGCCGCCCTGGCGTCGTTCGTGGCGCTGCGTGGCCTGAACGGCTACGGCGACCCGACGCCGTGGCGGGCCGGGGCGGATCTCGGGGCGAGCGCCCTGTCGTTCCTGAACCTCACCAAGTACCCGCCCTCGGCCGACTTCCTGCTCGCGACCCTCGGCCTCGGGCTGGTGCTGCTCGCCCTGCTCGAGGCGCTGCCGGCCCGGCGGCTCGCCTGGCTCACGGTGTTCGGCGGCGCACCGCTGTTCTTCTACCTCGCGCATCTGTGGCTGCTGCGCGGGCTGCACGACCTCCTCCTCGCCCTCGGCTTCGGGGCGGAGGGCCGGGTCTCGGCGGACGCGCCGTGGCAGCTCTGGCCGATCGCGGCGCTCCTCGCCCTGCCGCTCTACGGCGCCTGCCGCTGGATGGTGGGGGTGAAGCGGCGCGGGCGCCACCCGGTCCTGAGCTACCTGTAGGTTCGCCGGGACGGTATCACTGGCGCAGGAAGAGGTTCAGCGACACGATGTGGTCCATCGCGACGCGCCCGGCCGGGGCCCGGGCGGTCTGGTTCATGTAGCCGAATTCCAGGGTCGACCGCCCCTGAAGCGGGATTTCCAGCCCGACGAAGGTGCGGACGCGGTCGAAGCCGGCCCGCGCGCCCCAGTCGGTGTCGTTGAGCGCGGCGAAGACCTCGGTCCAGGCGACGGCGGCGACGCCCCGCGTCTCGCCGGTCAGGGGCACGGCGGCGCGCAGCATCTGGCGCAGGCGAAACCCGGTGTCGCGGCCGTTGGTCTGGAATCTCTGCTCGAACCGCGTGCGGGAGGAGAGCTTCATCCGCTCGATCGTCCCGATTTCCCAGCCGATCTGCTGGAAGCTGCGATCCTCCGAGAAGGACCGCCCGGTCAGCGGCGTGGTCTCGACCCGGGCATAGCCCTGGTAGAGGGTGAGCGCGTCGTTGATCGCCCAGCCGACGGCCGGGCGCACGATGAGCTGGTCGAGCCGCGAGGGGCCGTCGCCGAAGCGCGGCTGCACCTCGGCGAAAACCGCGAACGACCCGATGCTGCCGAAGGCCGTGGCGTTGATCCAGAACTGCCCGTCCTGCTCGACCTGTGCCGCCGCCGGCAGGGGGCAGGCGGCGAGCCAGATGGCGGGGAGCAGGAAACGGGGAAATCGGGTCACGGAGCGGGCTCTCCCATCGGGAGCCCGACCGCCGCACGGAACCGAGCGGCTGGAACCTCCCCGACAGGATGGACGAGCGACGGCGGCCGTTTATTGCCGCCCTCCCGCCTCTTGCCGCCGCTGTGACGCGGCGGCCACAGGCGTGGGCCGGTGGGACGGATCCTCAGTGCAGGGCGACGATCTCGCTCTCGCGCACGGCGCGCTCGCCCTTCATCGACCGGATGCGGTAGGCGGCCTCGCCGCTGCGGTCCTCCGGCATCAGCCGCACGACCTCGAACACGTCGATGTCGCTGGCCAGCGCGTCGGAGATCACTGAGCGGACCATCCGCACCTGCTGGTGGAGCTTGAACTTGTACGGCATCGGGCCGGTCCCTTCCTGGTTGACGTGGGGCCGGGGCAGCCCCCCCGGGTCCCGGGACTCAGCCCCGCTTGCGCGCCTTGCGGGCGGCGTAGCGGGCGTCGCGGGCGGCCTTCTGGTCGATTTCCCGCTGCTCGGCCGCGACGGCGGCCTCGGCGGCGAGCCGGATCTCGTCCGCCGCGGCGACCTCGCGCTGGCGGGTCTCCTCGGCGCGGGCCTGGGTTTCGCGGACGAGCCGCTCGGCCTCCTGGACCGCGCGCTCGGCGTCGCGCTCGGCCTGGCGGGCGGCGCGGGCCTCGGCGACGGCCTGGCGCTCCGCGCGACGGGCGATCAGTGCCGGATCGTCGGCGGTGCTGCGGGCCTGGAACCGGCCGAGCATCGCCTGGCGGGCGGCCGCGGCGGTGCCGAGGCGATCACCCAGGGGCGCTTCCTTGAACTTGCCCATCGCTCAGACCCGGCTGATGGCGAGGGAACGGACCGGGCGCGCGAACCGGTCGGCGAGGTGCCAATGCAGCTCCCGCACCGAGTGATAGCGGTAGGTCCGGTCGATCAGGTGGCTGACGTCGCGCGGCTTGCCGCCGGCATGCTGCCAGATCTGCTGCACCTGGAACGTGGCGGGCTCGACGCGCGCCTGGTCGGGACGGGTCTCGGAACTGAACGTGAAATTCACTCAGGAACAATCTGTTGGAGGTCTGGCCCGCATCGCGTGCGGGTGGGGAGATGCGGCTGAAACCACCCGCATCCCGATCGCAAGAAAACCTTACGCGGCGCGCAGGTTGCCGGCGGACTGCTTGCCGCTGCGACGGTCGGTCTCCATCTCGTAGGAGATCTTCTGGCCCTCGTTGAGGGACTGCATGCCCGACCGCTCGACGGCGGAGATGTGCACGAACACGTCCTTGCCGCCGTCATCCGGTTGGATGAAGCCGAAACCCTTTTGGACGTTGAACCACTTCACGGTGCCGGTCGTCATTGTCGTATCCATGATCTGCAAGCATATGGCGGAGCTCGGCGCGCGGGTCCGCAGCGCCAAGGCTCGATTCAATCGACGGATTTGGAGCGAGTGGCAGAGCTTGCGCCGGCACGAGGCGGCGGAGAGGCTCGGTAATCAGGCCAACAATCGATCCGTCATTTGTAATTTATAGAAATCGAGATAGCAAGGCATCCGCGAAAATATTTGTCGTCATCGGCAGCGTGACCGGAAAATCTGCAAAAAACCGCTGGGAAACAGCCGGGTTTTTCTCGCTCAAGGCGCTGCCGACGCTGACGATTCCGCGTCTCGTGCGGGGGGCCGCTCCCGGCCGGTCAGGCGCTCCCGGCACCCGGGGCAGGCCAGCCGATGCAGGCCTCGTGGGCGCGGAAGTTGCGCAGCCACCAGCCCCAATCCTCCGGCACCAGGGCGAAGGGGTCGGGATGCGCGAGCTCCCGCGCCGCCCAGACCGGCCAGTGCGGGTTCGACAGGGCCGGGCGGCCGAGGAAGACGAGGTCGATCAGTTCGTCGCGGATCACTCGGTCGGCCACCGCCGGCAGGCCGAGATTCCAGCTCACGCCGACCGGGATCCCGATCTCGCGCCGCACCCGCGCGCCGCGCTCGACCATGAACGCCATGCGGGCGAAGGGCGGGTCGGTCATCGCGTTTGTGTTGAAGCCGATCGACAGGTCGGCGAGGTCGAGGCCGTGCGCCGTCATCCGGCCGACCGCCGCCACCGCCTCGTCGAACTGCACGCCGTCGGGGTGGAGGTCGTCAGACCCGAGCCGCATGGTCAGCGGCAGGCGCTCGGGCCAGACCGCCCGGACGGCGTCGAGCGCCTCGAGGTGGAAGCGCAGCCGGTTGTCGAACGAGCCGCCGTAGCGGTCGTCGCGCTGGTTGGCGAGCGGCGAGAAGAAGCTGGCGCCGAGATAGCCGTGGGCGAAGTGCATCTCCAGCCACTCGAACCCGGCCGCGACCGCCCGGCGCGCGGCGTCCGCATAGGCCCGGTGGATGCCGGCGATCTCCGCGACGCTCAAAGCCTCGACCGGGTAGGTGTAGCGGCCGCCATACGAGATCGGGGAGGGGGCCTTGAGCTGCCAGCCGTCCGGGTGGTCGGGCGGCAATTGCAGCTTGCCCTCCCAGGGCTTCTGCTCGCTGCCCTTCCGCCCGGTATGGCCGAGCTGGATCGCCGGCACGCCGCCCATCTCCTTGATGATGCGGGTGACGCGGGCCAGGCCCTCGACGTGCCGGTCATCCCAGAGGCCCGCGCAGGCGCTGGTGGTGCGCCCCTCCGGCGTGATGGCGATCTGCTCGGGAAAGACGAGGCCGAACCCGCCGGCCGCCCGCGAGCCGTAGAGCATGACGTGGTAGTCGCCCACCGCCCCGTCGACCGAGCGATGCATGGTCATCGGCGACATCGCGATCCGGTTGCGGAGCGTGACGTCCTTCAGGGTGAAGGGGCTGAACAGGTCGGGCATGCGGCCTCGCGGGAGGTGCGAACCGTCCCGCCGGGAGGCCGCTCGCGAGGGTATGGAGCCGGGGCGGGGGCCGGCAAGGGAGTGTCGGCGCCGGGGGCGATCCGCCGCGGGAGGGAGCGCGACGCCCCGAACTTCCCCCTCTGCGCATGGCTGTCCGGGAAAAGATGAGGCGCGGGTTTCCCCCTCTCCCCGCCCGCGGAGAGGGGGAAACCCGCGCCAACGTTCTGCCCCGGAATGCCCTGCCTCTGCGGGCAAGGGTTCGGGCGGGCGCCGTCGAGCTCGCGCTACTCGATCCCGAGCTTCGCCTTCAGCAGCGCGTTCACCGCCGCCGGGTTGGCCTTGCCGCCGGTGGCCTTCATGGTCTGGCCGACGAACCAGCCGAGCAGGGTGGGCTTGGCCTTGGCCTGCTCGACCTTTTCAGGGTTGGCCGCGATGATCTGGTCGATCGCCGCCTCGATCGCGCCGGTATCGGTGACCTGACGCAGGCCCCGGCTCTCGACGATCTGGCGCGGCTCGCCGCCCTCGCTCCAGACGATCTCGAACACATCCTTGGCGATCTTGCCCGAGATGGTGTTGTCGCCGATGAGGTCGACGATCGCGCCGAGCTGGTCGGCCGAGACCGGGCTGTCCTCGATCGACTTGCCTTCCTTGTTCAGGCGGCCGAACAGCTCGTTGATGACCCAGTTCGCCGCGATCTTGCCGTCGCGGCCCTTGGCCACCGCCTCGAAGTAATCGGCCGAGGCGCGCTCGGCCACCAGCACCGTCGCGTCGTAGGCCGAGAGGCCGTAGGCTTCGATGAAGCGGGCCTTCTTGGCGTCGGGAAGCTCCGGCAGGCCGCTGGCGAGCCCGTCGACGAAGGCCTGGTCGAGTTCGAGCGGCAGCAGGTCCGGATCGGGGAAGTAGCGGTAGTCGTGCGCCTCTTCCTTCGAGCGCATCGAGCGGGTCTCGCCCTTGTTCGGGTCGAACAGGCGGGTCTCCTGGTCGATCGTGCCGCCATCCTCGATGATGGCGATCTGGCGCCGCGCCTCGACCTCGATCGCCTGGCCGATGAAGCGGATCGAGTTGACGTTCTTGATCTCGCAGCGGGTGCCGAAGGGCTCGCCGACCTTGCGCACCGAGACGTTCACGTCGGCGCGCAGGTTCCCCTTCTCCATGTCGCCGTCGCAGGTGCCGAGGTAGCGCAGGATGGTGCGCAGCTTCGTCACGTAGGCCTTGGCCTCCTCCGAGGAGCGCAGGTCCGGCTTCGAGACGATCTCCATCAGCGCCACGCCCGACCGGTTGAGGTCGACAAAGCTCATCGTCGGGGACTGGTCGTGCAGGGACTTGCCGGCATCCTGCTCGAGGTGCAGGCGCTCGATCCCGACCGTGATGCTCTCGCCGTCGGGGAGGTCGACCAGGACCTCGCCCTCGCCGACGATCGGGCTCTTGTACTGGCTGATCTGGTAGCCCTGGGGCAGGTCCGGGTAGAAGTAGTTCTTCCGGTCGAACACCGAGCGGTGGTTGATCTGCGCCTTGAGGCCCAAGCCCGTGCGCACGGCCTGCGCGACGCATTCGCGGTTGATCACCGGCAGCATGCCGGGCATCGCGGCGTCGACCAGCGAGACGTTGTCGTTCGGCTCGGCCCCGAAGGCGGTCGGCGCGCCGGAAAACAGCTTGGAGCGGCTGGTGACCTGGGCATGGATCTCCATGCCGATCACCACCTCCCAGTCGCCCAGCGCGCCCTTGATCAGCTTCTTGGGGTTCACGGGAGCGGTCATGGCGGTCTTCTGTCTCTCGGGCGGTTCGCCCTCTCGCGTCCGGGAGAGGGGTGCGTTTGCGCCTAGTAGGAAGGGCGGCGCGCGAGCGTCAAGCGCGCGGCGCGATCACCCTACGGGCGGAGTAGCCGATGATCGCGTAGATCAGCGCCGCGCCGGTGCGGACCGGAAAGAAGGTCGGCAGCTCGCGTCCGATCGGCGCCGGCCACGGCACGCCGATCCCGGTCAGCACCCACGACACCAGTACGGAGGCGACCAGCGCGATCATCGCGACGAGGACGACCTTGCCGAACTGGTCCGCCTTCCAGCCGAGATAGAGCGCGAGCCCGATCAGCACCGGATCGAACGCCGCCATGATCCAGACGGCGGGCGGGTAGTAGGGAACGGTGGGGTGGTTCACGCCCACCACGCCTGCGGCAGGGCGATGCGGCCCGCCGCCTCCTCGATCACCTGGCCCGCCGCGAACAGCGTCTCCTCGTCGAAGGGACGGCCGATCAGCTGGAGGCCGAGCGGCAGGCCCTGCGAATCGAGGCCGGCCGGCACCGCGAGGCCCGGGAGACCCGCCATGTTCACCGTCACGGTGAACACGTCGAGGAGGTACATCTCGACCGGGTCGGCCTTGGCCTTCTCGCCGAAGCCGAAGGCCGACGACGGGGTAGTGGGGGTGAGGATCGCGTCGACGCCCGAGGCGTAGACCTGTTCGAAGTCGCGCTTGATCAGCGAGCGGATCTTCTGCGCCCGGACGTAGTAGGCGTCGTAGTAGCCGGCCGAGAGCACGTAGGTGCCGATCATGATCCGGCGCTTGACCTCGCGGCCGAAGCCCGCGGCGCGGGTTGCCTCGTACATCCCGGCGATGTCCTTGCCCGGAACCCGCAGGCCGTAGCGCACGCCGTCGTAGCGGGCGAGGTTCGAGGAGGCCTCGGCCGGGGCGACGATGTAGTAGGCCGGCAGAGCGTATTTCGTGTGCGGCAGCGAGACCTCGACCACCTTGGCGCCGGCGTCGCGCAGCCAGTCGGCGCCCTGCTGCCACAGCCGCTCGATCTCGGCCGGCATGCCCTCGACCCGGTACTCCTTCGGGATGCCGATGGTCAGGCCCTTGACGCCGCGGTTCACCGCCGCCTCGAAGTCGGGCACCGGCAGGTTCACCGACGTGGTGTCCTTGTCGTCGTGGCCGGACATCGAGGTCAGCAGGATCGCGGTGTCGCGCACCGTGCGGGCGATCGGCCCGGCCTGGTCGAGGGACGACGCGAAGGCGACGGTGCCCCAGCGCGAGCAGCGGCCGTAGGTCGGCTTGATGCCCACAGTCCCGGTGAAGGCCGCCGGCTGGCGGATCGACCCGCCGGTGTCCGTCGCGGTGGCGCCCAGGCACAGGCGGGCCGCGACGGCCGCGGCCGAGCCGCCCGACGAGCCGCCGGGCACCAGCTTGGTGTCGGAATCCTTGCGCCGCCAGGGCGAGATCACCGGGCCGTAGGCGCTGGTCTCGTTCGACGAGCCCATGGCGAACTCGTCGAGGTTGAGCTTGCCGAGCATCACCGCGCCGTCGCGCCACAGGTTGTGGGTGACGGTGGATTCGTAGTGCGGCTGGAAGCCCTCGAGGATCTTCGAGCCCGCCGTGGTGACGACCCCGTGGGTGCAGAAGAGGTCCTTGATGCCGAGCGGCAGGCCCTCGAGCGGCCGGGCCTCGCCGGCGGCGAGCTTCTGGTCGGCGACGTCGGCCATGGCGAGCGCCCGGTCGGGCGTCTCGAGCAGGTAGGCGTTCAGCACGCGCGCCTTCTCGATCGCGTCGATATGGACCTGCGCCAGCTCGCGGGCGGAGAACTCCTTCGCCCGCAGGCCGTCGCGGGCCTGCGCCAGGGTGAGGTCGGTCAGCTCTGCCGGCTTGGTGGTCACGATCGTTTCGTCCTGTCGCGGGCCCGCACGGGCCGCCTGGATGCCTGAATCTCGCGGAGACGCCCGGGGGCTACTCGACGACCTTCGGCACCACGAAGTAGTTGTCCTCGGTCAGAGGCGCGTTGAAGACGATCTCGCGGGCGTGGCCGCCATCGGTGATCACGTCCTCGCGGCTCTTCATCGCCATCGGGGTCACCGAGGTCATCGGCTCGACGCCCGACACGTCGACCGCGTCGAGCTGCTCGACGAAGGACAGGATGGCGTTGAGCTCGTCCTGGAGCGGGGCCACCTCCTCGTCGGTGACCGCGATCCGCGCCAGGTGCGCGATGCGCCGGACCGTCTTGGCGTCGACCGACATGGGCACTCCGTTCGGGGGAAATCCACTACCCGGGCACGGGTCCCGGTCGCCCGGCGCTATAGCACCGCGTTTCGCGCTGCCGCAACGGGCGGGCCTTCGCCTCAGGCGGCGGGCATCCGCACGGGCATGGCCGCGATGGCGTGCGCCCGGGTCGAGGGCACCTCGATCAGCACCGCCCGCGGCTTGAAGTGCCGGCGCGCCTCCATGCTGCCGGTATAGAGGATCGCGGCGGCGGTGAGCAGCATCAGCTTGTGCTTGCGCGGCATGCCGGAGCGGGCGGCCACGACCGGGGTCGCGGCCTGCGGAGCCGCCGAGGGGCTCGCGACCTGCCGCAGGCGCCGGCCGATGGCGAGGATCGCCTCGGCGGGCACCCGGCGGGCCGGGGCGGCCGCGGCGCGGGCGAAGCGCCCGCTCGCCGCCGGCAGTGGGCCCCGCAGCGGGCTCACCGCCCCGTCGAGGTCGAGGGTCATCGCGCCCCGCGCCGGCGGAACGGCCTCCTGCGTCGGACGGGTACCGGAGGACGGCGCGAAGGGGAGGATGGTGGCGGCCAAGACGACCTCGGAGCGGGGACACGGCGGATTAACGGTTTGTTAATCTCACTCGGTCCCGCCCCGCCACGTCAACCTTTGGTTAACCTTAACGGCGACGCTCCGGCCGGGCGCGGCCGCCCCCGGGGGAGGGCGGCCGCGGACGCGCCTCACTGCACCGTGACGGCGGTGCCCTTGTGGGGCACGATCACCTGCACGCCGCTGCCGTCGAGGGCGGCGACGAAGCGGTCGGCGCTCTGGTCGACGATCGGGAACGAGCCGTAATGGCAGGGGAACACCGCCTTCGGCTTGAAGAAGCGCGTGACCGCGAGCGCGGCGGTGTCGGCCCCCATGGTGAAGCGGTCGCCGACCGGGACCATCAGCACGTCGGGGCGGTAGATCTCCTGGATCAGCGCCATGTCGCCGAAGATGTCGGTGTCGCCCATATGGTAGACGGTGGGCTCGCCCTCGGCCCGCACGATCACGCCGTTGGGCAGCCCGAGCGGCACCGTGACCCCGGCCTCGCTCATGCCGGCCGAGTGGTCGGCCCGCACCAGGCTGACCCGGAAGCCGCCGACATCGACGGTGCCGCCGGTGTTCATCGGCTCGAGCTGCTTGACCCCCTTCGAGCCGAGCCACATGCACAGGTCGTAGTTCGTGACGACCTTGGCGCCGGTCTCGGCGGCGATCTCGACCGTGTCGCCGACATGGTCGCCGTGGCCGTGGGTGACCAGGATGTGGGTCGCCCCCTCGGTCGCCGCCTTGCGGTCGCCCTCGAAGGCCGGGTTGCCGGTGAAGAACGGATCGATCAACACGTGGGCGGACCCGAAATCGAGGCGGAAGGCGGAATGGCCGAACCAAGTGATGCGCATCGGACGAGCTCCGGGCAAAGATGTTTTCGGAGAGGAAATCGGCGGCCGGCCGCCCGGGCGCTGCGTCGGGGCGAGGCCGGCACCCCCTACCTAAGGCGCGGAGGCCGCCCGTGAACCGGGAGACGATCGAAGCCTTCGCGGCCGAATCCCGCGGCGGCGCCCGCCTGCTCGGGCTCGACCTCGGCACCAAGACCATCGGGCTCGCCCTCTCGGACGTGCAGCGCCGCATCGCCTCGCCGCTGGAGACGATCAAGCGGGTCAAGTTCACCCCCGACGCCGCCGCGCTCGCGGCCATCGCCACGAAGCACGCCGTCGGCGGGCTGGTGATCGGCCTGCCCCTCAACATGGACGGCAGCGAGGGGCCCCGGGTGCAATCGACCCGCGCCTTCGTGCGCAACCTGAAGCCGATCCTCCCCCTGCCGGTGCTCTTCTGGGACGAGCGCCTGTCGACCGCCGCCGTCACCCGCACCCTGCTGGAGGCCGACGCCTCCCGGGCGCGCCGCGGCGCGCTCGTCGACAAGCTGGCGGCCGCCTACATCCTGCAGGGATGCCTGGACGTGCTGGACGGGCTGGGGGACGAGGGGGAGGCGGAGGAGGATTTCCTCTGACGCGCTTCGGCCGGCGCCGTCCGCCGGCCACTCACGGCGTCGGCTCGCGATCGCCGACGGACTGCGCGGGGTCCTCGAGACACGCCCTTGTCCCGGACGATCGCCGCGTCAGGAGATCCGGGAAGAAGCCGATCGAGGCAGACCGGGCGCACCGGCACGCCGTCGTCGCGAAGCGTCCGAGAACCGGCGAGGCCGGACCTCGGATCGACCCCGGATGCGAAGCTGACCGGAAAAATGTGGCGACTCGGCAGCGAGCTGCGCTCGGTTGGAATTCTGCTTATGAGAGCGCCCACGGTACCCGACAGGGGCGTGAAGCCTTTCTGCGTCAAGGCTTTCCCATACACCACCTCATCCTGAGGTGCGGGCGATCGACGATCGGCTGACACCTCAGGATGAGGTCGCGGGTGGGAGAGATAAGCGTCGCGGATTCACGTCACTGTCGTTTGCCGTGGAGAGTGTCTATCTAAACCATTTCTACTCCTGTAATTTCAATGACTTGACGTGAGCCAGAGCGGGTTCTGCCAGGTGCGCCAAGGAGCCTCCCCCAGGCACTTGACCGAATCAGTCGGCTCGTGGCGTGTTCCCTCTTCGTTCTCGATGATTCGGCCGGAGGGCAACACGGTGCTGGCGAGACACACCGGGCCCGCCGGAGACCCGTCCTCAGCTCCCACCGGCGCCTCATGCCCCGTCGAGGCCATCGCTGCGGCCTACCTCTCGCAGACTTCGGGCGACCTCGCGCTTGCCCTCCGGTGCGCCATCACGGACGCCTTGGCGGACCTCCTGGAGGCCGAGCGCCGGACCCGGGAGCGCAGCCGGCTCATCTCCCGGGGCTTCGTCCGTGGGCGCCTGGACGACACCGGCGATGCGCTTTGACGATCCGCCACCGGCCCGGCCGGGCAACCTCGCCGCCTACCCGTTCGTGGTGGTGCGGGTAGGGTGCCCGCAGTGTCCCGACCGGCACAGGGCAGCTACAGGCTGGCAAGGCTGGCCGCGAAGTTCGGCCCGCAGATCCCGGTACTGGACCGGATCGCGATGGATTGCCCCTGGTGGGACGTGCCGAGGGCAAGCGCGAAGAGCTCGTACGTGCCGAAGTGCAAGGCGCATTTCGTGGACCTGGCGCGGCCCGGGAGGCCGCCGGATTTGCCTCCCGGGTTGATGAAGTTGCGTGTGGTGCAGGGCGGAAAGGGGTGATGGTTCTCAAGGCACGACGGAAAACGGCCGAGATGCGTAGGCCCACTTTCGTTCGGAACACTCACGCAGGGCCCGTGTTGGTCAGCCGAACCATCACAAGCCTGTGAGGCAATCTGTGTTGAAGTCCTTCCCCGCCCTGACTGCTACCGTCTGCGCTGGTGCCCTGGGTGCACTCCTGGTGTCGCTTCCTGCCTCGGCGGCTCCGCTGCCCGCGTCGAGCACGACAAGCGTCGGGGCGAGCGCGACTGTCGACGGCAACTCGCTCGTGACACCCGTTCGCATGGGCAACGGCAAGCATCCGTCCCGGCCGAGGGGCCAGAAGCGCCGCGGTATGACCTCCGGTGGCTATCGCAACTGAGCGCTGAGAATTCTCGGAGTGGCGGAGAGCCGGCCATCCGGTCCGCCCTTCGCCATCTTGGCCGCCACAGCGCCTTGGGCCTGAAGCCTCTCCCGTAGCCCCGCCCGACGCCACCGCCTCCGGCGAGCCCAGTGCGGGCATCGTGCATCTCCTCATGCTGCCGGCATCCCGGGCCATTCGCGGGAAGGTGCGCCCGACGAGGCGGAAGACCTTCGTCGTGCCCATCATGCCGACCGTCTCGCGCAGGAAGCGGGTGAACCACTTCGACCACGCCCCCGCCGCCTGGGCCTCCCGCTCGATGTCGAGGGCCGGCCGGAGGGAGGCTTCAGTCCCCACGAGGCCCGCCTGGTAGCCCCGCCCGGTAGCGGAGGAGTTCCAAGAGAAAGCCTGCCTCGATCTCTGCGACCGGGAAAGGGCGGCTTCTCGCGGCAAGACCGGCGGCGGACCTTCGCGCCTCGTCCTCTCGGCGTCCTCGAAGCCCACCACACAGCGGGGGAGGGGCGGGCGTGGGCTCGCCTCACGGTAGGCCGGGTCCTTGGTCTGGGGCCTTGCCTTCCCGGTTCACGGAGCGGGCATGGAGGGCTACAGCTCGACCGGGATGACCCGCCGGAACTAGCAGGTGCCGTGCCTGTCCCGCAGGAGGGATTTCAACAACCCCATGGCCCGTCTGCACCAGCCGATTGTACGACCGGAAGCCCGCAAGGCACTGATTTCAGCAAAGTTTCAGCCAGCTCGAAGGCTTGGCAAGGTGTGGCGTCCCCGGCAGGGCTCGAACCTGCGACCCCAGGTTTCATACCACTTCGGCTTTCGCCGCCGCCGCGAGGCGTTCGTGGTCTGGACTATCCCTTCACCGTAAGCCTGCAGGTCCGCCCGCACGCCCTTAGGTGCCGCCCGTCTAGTCTCTACACCTTCCCGGCCTGGCGGTCCGGGCTTGGCTCGGGATCGGCGTGAGGCCAAGGCGGCTCGACGCTTTCCCCGACTTTGAGCGGATCCGTCGCGCGGTTTCCCGGCGCGACGCCCAATTTGAACCTAGGAAACCTGTGCTCTGTCCAGCTGAGCTACGGAGACCCACGGCGAGCCTCTTACCATCCCGGCCGGCTTCCGCCAACCTCGCCGCGCGCGCCGCCGGGCGGGCATCCATCGGGAGCGGGGGTCGACTCATGCGGGGAGGGATCGCGGTCTGTCTCCTCGTGCTGGTCGCCGGCGCCGCCCAGGCGGCGGCCCCGCGCGGGCGCGAGCCGCCGGCTTGCCGGGGGCGGATGTCCGGGCAGGACCGGCTCGAATCGGCCGCCGCCCGGGGCGAACTCGTCCTCGCCTCCGGCCGGCGGGCGCGCCTCGACGGGCTGCGCTGGCCCGACGACCCGGCGGCGGCCGACGCGGCGCGGGCCTGGCTGATGCGCCTCGCGGGGCGCTCGCTCGCCACCCGCGAGGCGCCGGAGGCCGACCGCTGGGGCCGAATCACCCTCGACGCCACGACGCAGGACATCCCCGAGAACGCTCCTCCGGACGATGCCCCGGTCGATCTCGCCGGCGGGCTCGTCGCGGCTGGCCTCGTCCAGGTCGATGCCGGGGAGGGCGACAGCCTGTGCCGCCCGGGGCTGCTGGCGATCGAGGAGACGGCCCGGCGCGCCGGCCGCGGCCTGTGGGCCGGGGCGCCGCCGGTGCCGGCGGAAGAGGGGGCGCGGCTCGCCGGTCTCGTAGGCCGATTCGTGGTCGTGGAGGGCCGCGTCCGCAACGTCGGCGAGCGCGAGCGGCGCACCTACCTCAACTTCGCCCCTTTCGGGACCGAGGGTGCGACCGTCACGGTGTCGAAACGCACTTGGCGGAACATGCTCGAACGTGGTTTCTCTGCTGCTGCGCTTCGGGGGCGGCGCGTGCGGGCTCGCGGCATCGTCGAGCTCTGGCGCGGGCCGACCCTGGATGTCGGCGCGGCCGAGATGATCGAGATGCTGGACGAGGAGCAGGCGCCGCGGCGCTGACGCCATGGGGTGGCTTTTCACGCGAACCAACCCGGCCGGCCAGGCCGCGGTCGCAGGGCCTGCGACCGCGCTCGCCCTGCTCGTGGCTGCCTGCACCGCCGACCAGACCGGGGCGCTGCCGCCGGTGGCGGCCGTCGTGCCGCCGGAGGCGCCGCGCACCACCGGGCGCGACCGGCCGGCCAACGACGCCGACCACGCCAAGCTCGTCGCCTCGTTCGGCGGCGAGTACAGGGCGCCGGCGGCTTTGCGCTTCGTCGGCGACGTCACCGACCGCCTGGTGAAGGCGACCGAGCGCCCCGACGAGACCTACGCGGTGACGCTGCTCGATTCGCCGGTGGTGAACGCCTTCGCGCTGCCGACGGGACGGCTCTACGTCACCCGCGGGCTCCTGGCGCTCGCCGACGACACCTCAGAGCTTGCCGCGGTGCTGGCGCACGAGATCGCCCACGTGACCCTGCGGCATGCCAGCGCACGGACCGAGATGGCGTTGCGCTCCGAGCTCGTCAGCAAGGTCGTGGCCGACGTGCTCAACGACCCCGCGACCGGCGCCCTGCTGCAGGACCAGTCCCGGTTCGTGCTGGCACGCTTCTCGCGCAGCCAGGAATTCGAGGCCGACCAGACCGGCGTGCGCACCCTCGCCCGCGCCGGCTACGACCCGTTCGGCGCCGCCCGCTTCCTCACCGCGCTCAACCGCACGACGGCGCTCCGCGCCGGCGGCGGGCTCAACGCCGAGCCCGACATGCTGGCGACCCATCCGAGCACGCCCGAGCGCATCACCCAGGTGACCCAGGCGGCGCGGCGCATCGGCGCGCCGGGCCTCGGCACCGACGACCGCAACCGCTACCTCGCGGCGATCGACGGCATCGCCTACGGCGACAACCCGGCCGACGGGCTGATCCGCGGCCGCCGCTTCATCCATCCCCGCCTCGGCGTCGCCTTCGAGGCGCCGGACGGGTTCGGGCTCGACAACACCGCCCGCGCCGTGCTCGGCACCACGCCGGACGGTGCCCGCCGCCTGCTGTTCGACGCGGTCGAGACGCATGCCGGCCAGGGCCTCGAGGAGGTCCTGAAGGCGACCTGGAACGACGCGATCGAGACCGGCAGCGTCGAGAACCGGATCGTGAACGGCTTCCCGGCCGTCACCGCAATCTCGAAGGGCAAGGAGTGGTTCTTCCGCCTCGCGGCGGTCCGGGTCGGCACCAACACCTTCCGGATGATCATGGCCGCCAAGGGCACCACCGACCCGGAGCCCGCCTTCGGCCGCTGGCTGTCCAGCATCGCCCTGGTGACGCCCGAAGAGGCGCGCAGCCTCAAGCCCCTGCGCATCCAGACCGTCACCGCCGCCCCCGGCGACACCGCCGAGAGCCTGGCCCAGCGCATGACCGCGGTCGACCGCCCGCTCGAACGCTTCCAGGTCCTCAACGGCCTCGACAAGGGCGCTCCCCTGCGCGCCGGCCAGCCCTACAAGCTGGTCGTGGAGTAGGGGGAACGGAGCGCGGCCGGCACCGGATTTCCCCACCCGCCGCGCTTCTCAAACCGGATCCGCCGTGCTACCTGGACGGCGGCCGCGGGTGTAGCTCAATGGTAGAGCAGCAGCCTTCCAAGCTGAATACGAGGGTTCGATTCCCTTCACCCGCTCCAGCTTTTCTACCTTGCAACGCAAGGCCTTAGACTGCCCTACCGTTGGGCTCGCGTTCCCCACGTTCCCCGTCGCGTTCCCCATGCCTGTTCAGGCCCCGTTCTGGCTCGCCCGGTGCTTGAGCCGGAGGTTTGCCACAGTGCGCGACTTGCCGAGTCCGCCCCGCACGTAGCGGGCCGTGGTCGACATCGTTGCGTGGGCCGCCACGGTCTTCAGCGAATCGAGATCCGCAACGGCCTCGTCACCCTCGGTGATCGCGCCGGCTCGCGCGTCCATGTTGCGAACCTCCGCGGGGATGCCTGCCGCCTGCGCGACCTTGCGCCACTCCCGGGTGAAGGCCCACTCGGCGTAGGGCTTGCCCGTTGCCTCGTTGATGATCAGCGGGCCGACGCGCCGGTCAACCGGAACGTGCTTCAGCAATTCCAGCAAGATCGGACAAAGCTTGAGGTCGTGGGCGGCGAACGCCCCCGTCTTCGTCGTGGCCTTGCGAATCACCAAGTCCACGGCGAGGTCGGATGAGGTCAAGCCGTTCTGCCAACGGCGGCCGTTGATGACGATGCCGGCCGCTTTCTCGCCGGCCGGAATCGGCATCCACTCGCCGATTACGTCGCGCTGGCGCAACGCCGTCTCGAACTGGATCGCGGTCGCGAGCGCGAGTCGCCCCATCTCCTGCGCCTTGACGGCGAACGTCTCGACGTGCGCCAGTTGCATCGCGATGCGCCGCCGGGCCGGCTGCGAGAACCGTGCCTGCGACAGTACCGTATGCAGGCGCTGGCATTCGGGGCAACTCGTCCATGATCCCGTAGGCGAACAGCTCGCGCAGCTTCTTGATGATGCCACAGGCTCGTCGGATCCGCTCCGGGCCGCCGGGCTCCTTCGCCTCGTTGTACCAGCGGCGGAAGTCCTCGTTCTTCAGGTGGGCGAGCACCCGCTGCCCGAAGGCCTTTTCGATCAGCCGCAGCGTGCTCAGATCCGTCCGCCGGGTGTTGTGCTTCGTGTTCGTGTTGAATGGGCTCGCCTCGTCGCTCTGGTACCGGCGCGAGAGGCTGGTCAGCGTGCCGTCGAATCGGTCCGGGTCGCGCTTGTGCCCGGACGAACACTCCAGCATCTCGGCCTGCAGCCGCAGGCAGGCCGCCGAGAGCAGGGCCCCGTTGTCTGGCTCGTCGAGGCGGTAGGGGAGGCGAACCGTTTTCGGTTCGTATCCCTGCTTCACAAGGTCGGCGCGTGCCACCCAAACCGGCACGTCCGGTCCGCCCTTCCGCGTTCGGCGTTTCAGACCGGGTGTTGGAAAATCAGAAGGCATCGAGGTTCTCCACTCCGTCGGGCGCCATTGGCTCGACGGTGGGGAGACCGTAGCGCCTCAGGAAGTAGGCCTGAACCGCAGGCCACGGCCGGCCGCCCATCAACGGATCGACTTTCCGTAGGCCGTCGCGCTCCAGGATCTTCGCCTTCGTCGCCCACTCGGTCGGGCTCTGGCTGAGGCGCCGGGCCACCTCGGCCTCGCATGGAAAGAGGCCCTGGTTGCGGGGGGATGGGCGCGGCATGGTCAGGATCGCTCACATCTTTCGGAAGCCCGCTGGAACGTATCGGGCGTTAAATCGTAGTTCGGGCAGATGAGGCGCGCGAGCAGCGCCCAACACCTCACACCCGAAAGCTGTACGGTCATGTTGCTCTTCGAAGTGACGGACGCCCTTGGCGTGGGCGGCCTCTTCCGCGATGTCATGAAGCCGCTCGACACCTATCTTTCCAACGGTGAGGTCGAGACAGGTCGGTCGATCAGGCATAGCGATGCCGATCCGTCGGCGACTGCGCTGCGTGACGGTGGCATCCGGCGCAACGCCATTCGCCGCGCGCCGGAGACCGTCTCGGCTTACGGTTGAAAGTCGCGGCCTCACTGCGCGGCCGCCCGCGGAATCAGGCAGGCAAGCCGTTGATTCAATGAAAAATTTACCGGAATAGTGTCCGAAATCAGGGCACTGGAATCACCACCTCGTAGGGCGGCCGCGAGGTGCTGCAGGTACTGTCCGCCCGCGCACATCGGCTCGAATTCCTCGCTCTCCCGGGCGTAGAACTCGGCCAGGGCGAACAGTCCGGCTCGCGTGGTCGACAGGATAGTGGTCAGCGTCTGGAAGGCCGCCGAACTCGCATCGGCCGCGGCGTCGGCGCGGCGCACTTGCCCATCGTCGTTCTCGTCGAGGCCTGACAGCGCCGCGGTAGGGGCCGCCTCCGCGGTCTCGGCCGTGGCGATGGCCCGGTGGATCGGATCAGGGCCCACCGCCGGCCAGCACGCGCAAGCGAGTACCGTGAGATCTGCGACGCGGACCTGCGCGGCCCCGTAGGTCGGCTGGTGGGCCTGCGCGAACTCGGCCTCGTCCGCGAGCCACCAGCGCAAGTGCTCGAGAAGCGCCATCGCGCCAGTCGACGTGGTGCAGGCCGTCGCGACCAGGACGTCGCCGGCCTCGCGGTAGGCCCCCTCGGCGAAGATGGATGCCGTACCGTCGGGCGCCACCTGGAACGCGTCGTAGGCGGCGCGGTGGGTGGCGATGCCTACGAGGACGGGATCGGCCCCGGTCATGCCGATCCTCCTGCCTGCCTGCCGTGCGCGAACAGGCCGGGCTTCATCTCGGCCGCTCGGGCCCAGACCTCCGTCACGACCTCGTGGCTGAGGAGTTCCCGGGCGGCGAGGATGAAGGCGCGGCGCCGGCCGTCCTTGACGGAAGAGGCGGCCAGGGTGTCGGCGGCATGCGTCTGGTCCCGCTCGGCTCGCCGAAGGGTGCCGATCCGTTCCTGCAGCCGTGGGCGGATCCGGCGCTTGCGCTTGTGCGCGGTGGTGGCGCGTCGTCGCCACTCCGGGTCCGCGCCACGCAGGTCGGCGGCGGACAGCTGGTCCTCGATCCGGGCGATCTCGCCGTCGAGGACCGCCAGAAGCTGGCGCCCCTCGTCGGCGGTCAGGATGTCGTCGAGGTGGATGGCGCGTCCATTGATCAGCAGAACGTCGATCCCGACGAGGCCGCGGGTGGGAGGAATGCGACCGATCGCGTTCTTTCCCGGACCTCCACCAGGAAGTCGGCATCGTCCGGCGCGGCCTTGCCGGCCTGAGCCCAGGCGGGCAGCGATCCGCTGCCGGTCCAGGCCGCCCGATCGCGGTCATCGTGATCCGGCTCGTCGCCGAAGCCGATGAACCCCGGCGGCAGGCTCTCTCCGGTGGTGCCCAGGATCGCGCGGGCCGCGAGGGTCAAATACAGGCCCGCGTCGCTGTCGGCGGCGCGCCCCTCGGCCGCTATCGCCATCGCCAGGCCGGTGACGCGCAGGCCGTCCGGGGTGACCGGGGCCGGCAAGGCGAGGATGCGCAGGATGATCCTCCCTCGGTTTCGCGGACACCTCTGATACGCTCGTTACGGGCGGGGAAGGTGTTTGATGGCGAAGACACGACGCGAGTTCACCCCGAGTTCAAACGCGAGGCGGTCGCCCTTCTCAAGAGCAGCGGCCGGTCGCAGATGCAGATCGCCGCCGAGCTCGGGATCCAGCCCTCCAGGCTGCGCCAGTGGCGAACCGTGCTGATGGACGGCTCCGTGCAACAGCGACCCGCCGGCGCGCCGGGCTCCGCTCCTACGAGCCCGGTTGCCTCGCCGTCCGATCAGGCAGCCGAGATCGCCCGCTTGCGCCGCGAACTCGACCGGACGCGCATGGAGCGCGACGTGCTAAAAAAGCGATCGGCATCTTTGCGGAGATGCCCAGATGACGTTCGCCTTCATCGAGCCGCATGCGACCACCTGGCCGGTGCGTCTCATGTGCCGCGTGCTCGGAGTGTCCCCCAGCGGGGACTACGGCTGGCGATCACGTCCCGAAAGCGCCCGGTCGGCCTCCAATCCAACCGGCAAATCCTCGACGACGTGCAGCGGATCCATGCCGAGCATCAGAGGCGATACGGTTCGCCTCGGGTGCATGCCGCCTTGCGCGCGGAGGGCCGCGCAGCCAGCCGCGGGCGGGTGGAGCGCCTGATGCGCCGCCATGGCATCCGGGCGCTGGCGGGACGTCGGTTCCGGCCCTGCACGACCGACAGTCGACACGACCGGCCGATCGCCTCCAACCTGCTCAAGCAGCTTTTCTCGGCCGCGTTGCCCAACCAGGTCTGGCTGGCAGACATCACCTATCTGCCCACGGCAGAAGGATGGCTCTACCTGGCCGCCGTCCTCGATCTGGCCACCCGCAAGATCGTCGGCTGGTCGATGCGCGACCACATGCGGACCGAACCGACGTCGACCGCTCTGATGATGGCCACCCAACGGCAGCGACCTCCTGCAGGGCTCATCTGTCACTCGGATCGCGGCAGCCAGTACGCAGCGGAGGCTTACCGCAGGCAACTCGCCGACATCCGCGCGATCCCCTCCATGAGCCGCGCCAGCTGCTGCTACGACAACGCCCCGATGGAGAGCTTCTTCCACACCCTCAAGGTCGAACTCGTCCATCAGCGACGATGGGCGACCCGCGATGAGGCCCGACGCGACCTGTTCGCCTACATCGAGGGCTACTACAATCGACAGCGCCTCCACTCGGCTCTCGGCTACAGAACCCCCGAGCAGGCCGAGCGGAACGCAGGCTAATCCCGTGTCCGCGAAAACGGGGGAGGATCACAACCGAGATCCTGCTCAGCCAAGCCCCGTAGCCGTCCACAGAAACGGGGCAATCCCAATCCCAGTATGCTATTTCCCTACGAATGCAGCGGAGTTCGTTCGCGTCGTCGCCGACCTTGAGCGATCTCATGCCCGTCGGCACGGCGGCGAGCGGAGTCCGCTCGAACACGCTTGGCGAGTCGATAGCGTCCTGGGCTCGCTGGAGAAGCGCGATCGTCGACGTACATAATTGCTCAGTTTCGATGACCAGCAGCCGTAGGGTAAGAAAAATTCTCATGGCCTACAGCTTCACTGGCCGCACCGTGATTTTTTAAGTATTTTCGGATTTGAGTTGCTATCCGCTCACCGCACGCCATATACCTATGGGTGTCGTGGCGATGGGCCAGGACTGCACCGGAGGGCGCCATGCCCACCGACTTTCCTTCTCGCCGACAGCGTTCCCCAAGCTACGGTCGATCGACCCTGCGTGCCGTCATCGTCAACCTGCGGCTCCGTTTGCTCAGCTGGCGCATCGAACAGTCGCTTGAGGAACGCGATCACATCAGGCTCCTGCGCTACCTGAATGCCTGGGCCGAACTGCATCGTCGCACGTCAGAAGGATCAGGTGCAGGAGCACTGCCGAGTGCGAACGGAACAACCACAGTCGAATCCAAGGATGTGTTTTGCGATCGCGCACGCGAAATCTTGTCGAGGATTGCACGCGAGGAGCGGCGTCTCGACAGGATCGTCGGACGGCTGAAACTGGCACGCGTGCAGGGAAACCGTCGCGGTTATGATCGCTCTTATGCTGTCGGCAAAAAATCCTATGACCGTACGGTGCGACTTTGGCAGCACATTTCACTGTCGTTTCATTCCAGGAGATAGTCGTGCCCTACGGTGCTGAGATTATCGAGCAAATCGAGCGGGATCACAGACGGATCGGCCGCCTGCTTCAAGCCATCGACGATGGTCGCTGGTGGAGTGCCGACGAGCCTGGGCGAGCCAGCCTCGAGACGATCAGAGGCGCGGCAATGCAGATCCATGAAGCGACGATGCTGATTGAGCGCTTGCTGAGCGGTATCGGCACGAACTCCACTCGTGACCCGAATTCTTTGGTGTCGTTGCCGGCAGCCATGGCCACTCCTGGTCCCTGAACCTCGTTCGCGCAAGGAACGTACGTGCGTGGGTCCAGTGCCCCGCATATCAAGGTGTCGAGGCCATGACCTCCTTCCGCCGGCTCCGTCGGCCGCGGTCCGGGAGGGTCCCTCGGAGCACCCGCGTTCGCATCCCGACGGCGAAGAGCCGGCAACGCAGCATAGGGGGTTGGCTGGATGACGGATCGTCCGATCGAGCTGGACGAGCGGCGCGGCATGGCCGCCCAGAAGGCGACGAAGGTGCGCCGCAGGCGAGCTGCGGTGAAAGCGCAACGTGCCGGCCTCGTCGCGCGCCAGCACGACCTGGAAGCCCACCTGTTCGCGGCCGAGGCGACGACATGGCCGGAGGCCGCCGACAAGGCGAGGTATCTGCTCGAAAGGTTCGCCGCGACATTCTCCTGCGATGATCCTCGCTTGCAGGGCATGGTCGCCGCCGTGTTGTCCGACTTCGCGCGTCTGTCGGGGCCGACCAAGCCCGAGGCGCGAGACTCGCAAACTCCCAATATCTGACCGGAGAAGTCCAGATGACGAGCGATCGAACTCGTGGAAACCGTGAAGCCAAGAAGCCGAAGAAGGAAACCCCGAAAGTCATTGCGGCGGCACCGAGCACGAAGGGCCAAGTCGTCGCGAGCGGCAAGCCCGGTATGAAACGGTAGCCCGTCCGGGCCCGAACGACCGGCTGAATACCTTGCCGTCCCGTGGCGGCGACAGGCGTCCGATACCCGATAGCCGGCTTTCGAGCCGGAGGTGGGCGTGGCCGTCACGCTGCCATCCGGGCTGCGACACCGAACCCATGCAGCGATGGTTCGAAGTTCGCCTTGGTCTCACGAAGCGGCGCGTCGGTGAGCGGGGACATCCCGCTCCTCGATCGCTATACGGGCTCGGTACCTGATCTCGGTCGAGCGGCTAAGGACTATCGGTGCCGATCCATCGCGCGAAGCCAATGGCGTGTCGTCATGGTTTCCGCCCGCCTCTCGTCCGGCAGCGCACACGATGACGAACTCCGATCGACCATTCAGCGCCTTTGCGGTTTCGATCTGCCGTCGATGCTCGGATCGCCTCCGCTCGGGTCAAAGGGAATGACGGGACCGCCGCAGCCCGTGCAGATCGAGGCACCGAGCTTGTTCATGCGCTCGTCGCGCCTGCGATCGGCCTCCCTTCTTTTTCTCGCGCGGTCTTCGATTTTCGCGGGATCCAATCTGACCTTGGAAGCGGCTCCATCGACGGATCGCTCGGTGGAGCGCCCGGAACCGATCCCGGCCCCTGCCGGGCGCGCGCCGGCGCTCGACCAGGTGCCGGAGAGAACAGTCGCGCAGATCAGCGTGGCCAGAAACACCACTGCATTATTTTGGCGGTTCATCGAGAGGCCTTCTAAAAAGTCACTCTATCATATTTTGACATGAAAGGTGCTGGCTGGATTCCGACGCCGTCGCGGGTTCAAGCCCGTGGCAACCACGACGCCCAAATGCCTGCCACCACCGCGAATGCCGCGATGGGAGGGAGCGACCGACCGCTGCCCCGCCGGGGGGCAGTTGTCGTTTCGATGATCGCGCTCCGGTCCGGCGAACGGAAAAGCTCTTTGTTCGTGCTGTACAGATCGCCCATTCGTGTCATGGATCGTTCGAGTGCAGCCATGTGAACCGAAGACGCGAGCCGACTCGCGTTCAGGGAGAGCACGACCCTGCCGTCCCCCTGGAGACACGCGATGCGCATCCACGTCGGCTGTGAAATGACCTACGACTTCGTGCAGGACACGCCGGTCGTCACGATGCTCAACGTCCACGCGTCGCGGTTCTCCGATCTCGAGCGACCGGATTATCTGCTGACGGTGCCGGCCGTGCCCCTGGAAGGCTATCGGGACACGTTCGGGAACTGGTGCAACCGGCTCGTCGCGCCGGCCGGGCGCTTCACGCTCAAGACCGACACGGTCGTCCGCGATCACGGCAACGGGGACATGACCGACACGGTCGCACGGCAGGAGGAGGTGCGCAGCCTGCCTGTCGACACGCTGCTCTACCTGCTCGGGAGCCGGTACTGCGAGACCGATCGCCTGTCGCAGACCGCCTGGGACCTGTTCGGCGCCATGGCGCCGGGATGGGCACGGGTGCAAGCGATCTGCGACTACGTTCACGATCGCATCGCATTCGGCTACGAGCATTCCCGGCCCACCCGCACGGCGCTGGAGGCCTTCGAGGAACGTCGCGGCGTCTGTCGCGACTACGCCCATCTCGCGATCGCGTTCTGCCGCTGCCTCAACATCCCGGCTCGCTACTGCACCGGTTACGTCAGCGACATCGGTCTGCCGTTGCCGCATGCTCCGGGAGATTTCGCGGCCTGGATGGAGGTCTTTCTGGGCGGCCGCTGGCACACCTTCGATCCGCGCAACAACAGCTCGCGAATCGGCAGAATCCTGATCGCCTACGGACGCGACGCCGCCGACGTGCCCCTGACGCTCACGTTCGGGCCGAACACCCTCGTGGATTTCCGGGTGACGACCGAGGAGGCGACGCCGCTCACGGCATGAGACGCTCCGGCCCTGCCATTCGGTTCGCGGGCTCGCGCGGGTCGCCCCTTGGTCACGGGGCGGCTTGCAGGGCTGCGCTGCGTTTCGGGGCCGGATCAATCCTCCCTCGCGGCGGGTTGACGCCGTGCCGCATCTGCCGCGGTGCGGAGCGAGACATGATCAACCTGTTGCTGTCCTCGATGATGCTCGCGATCGAAGCCCAGAAGGTCGTCGAGCTGCGAATGGTTCGACTGGCCTGGGGCGGTCCCGACGGGTGGGCCGAGGCTCAGTCCATGGTGACGGAGAAAATCTCGGCGGCCGGCGAGGCGATGGTGACGCTCTCGTCCGGCGGGTCGCCCGAGACGGTGGTCGCCCGCTACCGCGAGCACGTGGCGGCGAACACCAAGCGGCTCGCGGCGCCATGACCACCCCGGGAGTGTCCGCCTCAGGAGTGCCCGCAACGAGCGTCGCGATGAACGCGCAGCGCCTGGTGGAGACCGAGCACCGACTGGCCCTCGCCGATCGCGCGTGGCGGGCGGAGGTGCAGCGGCTGCATGGGCCCGACGGCGTCCTGTTGCACGGCTACGGCCCCCTCGGCAGGGGTGAGCCGGGGACGCCGCAGCGTATGGCGTACGAGGCCCGACGAGCCGCCGTAGCGGCTTGGCGGCAGGTCAGGACCCGCGGGATCTCCGCGGTATGATCGCCGGACGAATTCGTGTGCTCGCCCTTCCTCCGGCATCCGTCGCCGTGCGAACGAGCCGGGCAGGGTCGCTTGCAGACCCTCGGAGCGTCCTGACCTCGGGTGGCTGACCGCCGGACGGTCGTCCGTGGAATCTCCAGGGATGATCCTGGCACCCTCACCCGGCGTATGCCGCGTTCTTCGGTACTCCCGACATGCCGTTCGCGAGCACCCACGAGGGACCGGAAGGACCGCTGCCGTGACGGGCGGCGGTCTCCACTGGCCCCAAGTGTGTATAGGAACCGACGCGGACCCCCACGAAGAATTTTGTCTAAACCATTGTTCGTAGGCCAGAAAGTTGGCTCCAAGCGGGTTTCACATCGGTGCTTATCGGGACCCCGCCTTGAGCGAGACTTCCGATTTCGCTTCGAGGGCTTGTTCCTCATCCAGCCCGGGGTCCCGCTTCGGCGTCGATCCACACCTTGCCCGGGGATCTTTCGTTCGAGTGATGCCAGCCTCAAGCGTTCTTCCCGGCTAATTCCGCCCCCGGTTCCCGGAGTCGTTTCAGGACCCGAGCAGCCTCGACCTCGCCGACCGGTGAGCACGGCGGCTCCGGGTAGGCGGCAGCCCGGAGTTCGATGAGGACGGTCTCGCACCAGCGGTCGACGAGGTCATAGCCGCCAGTCGGGATAGGCCCGGACGATGCGGACGAGGATCCCGGTCCGGACCGTGACGCCGCGACGAGGTGGAACCCGGATCGCAACCCGGGTCGCGCGGTGAGGCGCATCCGCTTCTCCAGTGCGGTTTGCAAGCCCTGCGCGGCGGAGCAGAACATTGCGCGCTTCCCTGCGCGGGTTGCGCGCGGCGCGTGGAACACGCCGCACTGGAGGGTTGTACGAGAGCGAGAGGTCGAAGCGGCCTACACCGCCACCACCTTCCCCGGATTCATGATGTTGTCCGGGTCGATCGCCCGCTTCAGCACCCGCATCAGGTTCAGCGCCTCGGGCCCGTGCTCGAGTTCCATGAAGTGCATCTTCTTCTGGCCGATGCCGTGCTCGCCGGTGCAAGTGCCCTCCATGGCAACGGC
This sequence comes from Methylobacterium ajmalii, assembly GCF_036448855.1. Classification (NCBI taxonomy): domain Bacteria; kingdom Pseudomonadati; phylum Pseudomonadota; class Alphaproteobacteria; order Hyphomicrobiales; family Methylobacteriaceae; genus Methylobacterium; species Methylobacterium ajmalii. Next base: position 84,834 of record NZ_JAZFXT010000058.1, on the reverse strand, counting down.
GCGGGCGACCAGGCGCTCGATGAAGCCGGAGACCCGGGCGATCTCGTCGGGGTCGTCCATCATCACCAGCGGCGCGGTGTGGAAGTTGCCGTCGCCGACATGGCCGGCGATCGGCGCCGTGATGCCGCATTCGAGGATGTCACGCTTGGTCTCGTCGACGCATTCGGCGAGCCGCGAGATCGGCACGCAGACGTCGGTGGCGATGACCTTGGCGCCCGGCCGCATGCCGACCGCCGCCCAGTAGACGTCGTGGCGGGCCTGCCAGAGGCGGGTGCGCTCCTCCGCCTTGGTCGCCCACTCGTAGGGCCCGCCGCCGAACTCGGCGGCGATCTCGCCGAAGCGCTCGGCCTGCTCGCGCACGCTGGCGTCGGTGCCGTGGAACTCGACCAGCAGGAGCGGGGTCTCCGGCAGGGTGAGCTTCGAGTAGGCGTTGCAGGCCGCGACCTGGACCTCGTCGAGGAGCTCGATGCGGGCCACCGGCAGGCCGGACTGGATCGTCACGATGACGGCGTCGCAGGCCGCCTTGATGCTCGGGAAGGGGCAGACGCCGGCGGAGATCGCCTCCGGGATGCCGGCGAGCTTGAGGGTCAGCTCGGTGATGATGCCGAAGGTCCCCTCCGAGCCGACCATCAGCCGGGTCAGGTCGTAGCCGGCCGAGGTCTTGCGCGCCCGCGGGCTGGTGCGGACGATGTCGCCGTTTGGCATCACGGCGGTGAGCGACAGGACGTTGTCCTTCATCGTGCCGTAGCGCACCGCGTTGGTGCCCGATGCCCGGGTGGCCGCCATGCCACCCAGCGAGGCGTCGGCGCCGGGGTCGATCGGGAAGAACAGGCCCTGGTCGCGCAGGTGCTCGTTCACCGCCTTGCGGGTGACGCCGGGCTGGACCACGCAGTCCAGGTCCTCGGCATGGACCGCCAGGACCTTGTTCATCCCGTTCATGTCGATCGAGATGCCGCCGTACGGCGCGTTGACGTGGCCTTCCAGCGACGTGCCGGTGCCGAAGGCGACGACCGGCATCTTATGCGCCGCGCAGACCCGCACGACCGCCTGCACATCCTCCGTGCTCAGGGCGTAGACCACCGCGTCCGGCGGCTGGTTGGCGACCCAGGTCAGGGTGCTGGCATGCTGCTCGCGCACCGCCTGCGAGGTGACGACGCGGTTGCCGAACTGCGCGGTCAGCTCGCGGATCACCGCCTCGACGGTCTCGGAGCTCGGGCGCTCCCGCGACGGGGTGGGGCTCAGGGCGTTCATGGCGGTGTCGACTCCCGAAACGGACTGGCGGGCGCCGTGGGGAAAGTGCGTCCCGGCCTTGCGCCGGCCACCCTAGCAGGCCGGATCCCCCCGGCATATCCGCCGGACCGGTCACGGAGAAGTGCGCTGCGAGGGTGGCTCCTTGCCCCAAGGTGCAAGGCAGGCGGGGGTGCATCCCGGGCCCGAGCATGGTACGTGCCTGGGCGCCCTTGTCATCCCGCGTGCGCCATCGGGAGCCCCACAATGGCAGACGACCGCCCCGCCTCGATCTTCTTCTTCGCGCCGTTCGTGTCGTCCACGATGGTGATCGAGCCGGGATGGATCGACTACAACGGCCACCTCAACATGGCGTATTATCACGTCCTGTTCGACCGGGCGGTGGACGAGGCGTTCGGCGTCGTCGGCCTCGGGCCGGACTACATGGAGAGCGGGCGCGGCACGACCTTCGCGGCCGAGGTGCACGTGCGCTACCGCCGCGAACTGGTGCTCGACGATCCGATCCGGGTCACGCTGCAGCTCATCGCCTTCGACGAGAAGCGGCTGCATTTCTACTCCGAGATCCGCCACGCGACCGAGGGCTGGGTGGCCGCCTCGTCGGAGAATCTCTCCCTTCACGTCGATCCGGAGACGCGGCGCGTGGCGCCGTTTCCGGAGGACATCCAGGCCAATCTCGCGGTCATGCTCGGCTCGCATGCCCGGCTGCCGCGGCCCGACGATCTCGGCCGGGTGATCGGCATCCCGGCCCGCGGCCACCACCGGCCGGACACCATGGCCTTCGCGACCGCCGGCGCCCGGGTCCGTCACTGACGCCGGACGGCCGCCGGCTCAGCGCCGCACGCCGAGCGGGGGCAGGGGCGCCGGAGGCAGGCTCTGCTGGCGCTGGATCTGGCCCTGGAGCTGGTTGGTCTCGAAGCGGTTCTGCTGCTGGATGCCGCGGATCTCGCCGCTGCTCTCGATCGAGCGGTTGATCCCCTCGACCCGCTGCTGGGCGCGGTTCACCGGGGCCTGGTTCTGGGCCAGGGCCGGGAGGGGCGCCGCCATGGCGGCGAGGATCAGGAGGCTGTGGACGCGCATCGGGGGCCTTTTCCGCGGACGAGACCTGTCAGGTGGGGACGACGCGGCGCCTGCTGCAAGGTTCCTCGCTGCAAGGTTCCTGCCCGCAAGGTTCCGGGTCCCGCGGAGACCCGCCGGCATCCGGCTCCCATGCGTCCCGCACCCTCGACGCCGTTCGCGTTTTGGTCCAGTGATGCCGGCATGACTCGCGATATCGCCGGGACCGGCTCCACCTCGATCTCCGCCCGCGCCCGCGCCGCGGTGGTGCCCCAGGGCGTCTCCTACCTCGACGGGCTGAACCCGGAGCAGCGCCGCGCCGTCGAGGTGACGGATGGGCCGATCCTGGTGCTGGCCGGCGCCGGCACCGGCAAGACCCGGGTGCTGACCACGCGGATCGCCCACCTGATCGCCACCGGCCGCGCCCGGCCCTTCGACATCCTGTCGGTGACCTTCACCAACAAGGCCGCCCGGGAGATGAAGGAGCGCATCGGCGCGCTGATCGGCGCGGCCGGCGAGGGGATGCCGTGGCTCGGCACCTTCCACGCCATCGGCACCAAGATCCTGCGCCGCCACGCCGAACTCGTCGGCCTGCGCTCCGACTTCACGATTCTCGGCACCGACGACCAGTTGCGGCTCCTCAAGCAGGTGATCGCGGCGGCCGACCTCGACGAGAAGCGCTGGCCGGCCCGCAGCCTCGCCGGCACGATCGACGGCTGGAAGAACCGCGGCCTCGGGCCGGAGCAGGTGCCGGCGGGCGAGGCCTCGGCCTTCGGCTTCGGCAAGGGCGGGGCGCTCTACGCCGCCTACCAGGAGCGGCTGAAGTCGCTCAACGCGGTCGATTTCGGCGACCTGCTGCTGCTGTGCCTGAAGCTGTGGCGGGAGAACCCGGACATCCTCACCAACTACCAGCAGCGCTTTCGCTACATCCTGGTCGACGAGTACCAGGACACCAACGTCGCCCAGTATCTCTGGCTGCGGCTCCTGGCGCAGGGGCACCGCAACGTCGCCTGCGTCGGCGACGACGACCAGTCGATCTACGGCTGGCGCGGCGCCGAGGTCGACAACATCCTGCGCTTCGAGCACGATTTTCCGGGTGCCCTGGTGGTGCGGCTGGAGAACAACTATCGCTCGACCGGCCACATCCTGGCCGCGGCGTCCGTCTTGATCGCCCACAACGAGGGGCGGCTGGGCAAGACCCTGCGCACCGACAGCCCGGAGGGCGAGAAGGTCACGGTCACCGGCGCCTGGGATTCGGAAGAGGAAGCGCGCCTCGTCTGCGAGGAGATCGAGAGTTTGCAGGCCAAGGGCCACAAGCTGTCGGAGATCGCCGTGCTGGTGCGGATCTCGGCCCAGATGCGCGAGATCGAGGACCGCTTCGTCCAGCTCGGGCTGCCCTACCGCGTCGTCGGCGGCCCGCGCTTCTACGAGCGGGCCGAGATCCGCGACGCGCTCGCCTATCTGCGCATCGTCGCCAACGGCTCCGACGACCTCGCCTTCGAGCGGATCTTCAACACGCCCAAGCGCGGCCTGGGCGACGCGACCCTCCAGGCCCTGCACGGCCTGGCCCGCCGCGCCAACGTGCCGCTGCTCCAGGCGGCCCGCATGATGAGCGAGACCGAGGAGCTGAAGCCCAAGCCCCGCTCGACCGTGCGCGCCCTGTGCCAGAGCTTCTCCCGCTGGGCCAAGCTCCTGGAGGACCAGCCGCACACCGAGGTGGCCCAGACGATCCTGGAGGAATCCGGCTACACCGAGATGTGGCAGAAGGAGCGCACCGCCGACGCCGCCGGGCGGCTCGAGAACCTGAAGGAGCTGGTGCGCTCGATGGAGGAGTTCCCGGACCTCGCCGGCTTCCTCGAGCACGTCTCGCTGGTGATGGACGTCAACGAGGCCGAGGGCGGCGACCGGGTGAGCCTGATGACGCTGCACGCGGCGAAGGGGCTCGAGTTCGACACCGTCTTCCTGCCCGGCTGGGAGCACGGGCTGATGCCCAACCAGCGCGCCCTCGACGAGAGCGGGCGCGCCGGCCTGGAGGAGGAACGACGCCTCGCCCATGTCGGCCTCACCCGGGCGCGCAAGCGGGCCAAGATCTCGTTCGCGGTCAACCGCCGCATCCACGGCCTGTGGTCCTCGACCGTGCCGAGCCGCTTCATCGACGAATTGCCCGAGGCGAGCGTCGAGGTGCGCGACGCGCCGGCGAACTTCTCGCAGGGACCGTCGCGCTTCGACCGCCAGGCGCCGGCCTTCGGCTCGTCCTACTCCACCCCCGGCTGGCAGCGGGCGCAGGCCCAGACCGCCGGCCAGGACCGCTACGGCCAGGGGGGTTTTGGCGGGGGAGGGCGCAGCACCTCGCCCGGCCGGCGCGGGCCGCAGCAGATCGAGGGGACGCTGGTGGCGAAATCCACCGGCACGCCGTCCGCCTTCGAGGCCGGGGCGCGGATCTTCCACACCAAATTCGGGCCGGGCTCGGTGGCGGCGGTCGACGGCAACAAGCTCACCGTTGACTTCGACAAGGCCGGCCGAAAGATGGTGCTCGACAGCTTCGTCCAGCCGGCCTGAGGCCGGCGGGGCGGGCGCTTCGGGGCAGACCGGGAGCGGCGATCAGGTGGCGACCTCGACCGGCCCGCGGATCGCATCGATCCGCATCGACCGTCCCGGCCACTGCGCCGCTGTGTGGTTTTCATCACAATTTGCCGTTCCGTACCGTCCCCGCGCCGTTTCGCAACGGCATGGTGCGGCGCGACAATTGCTCGTTCATCATCGTCTGCTTACCCTGACGGTCGAAACAGGCGGACTTGTCCACCGCCTGCGTCAACCCCGTCCGGAACCGTTGCGGCCTCCCGAGGCTTGAAGCCATCAGAACAACGCAGGAGATCAGGGACACGAGAGGGCACACGATAATCGGCACCGCAAGTCCAGTGGGAGTGTTGATCCGTGAAGAGACGACGCGCACGACTTGAACTGGTTGATGACCGCCCGATCCGAGTGCACCGCACTCGCTTCGAGGAAGAGCGCAACCCGCCACCGATCCAGCCGATGACGGCCCGCCAGGCCGAATATCTCGACGCCCTTGGTTCCCACCCGCAAGTCATCGTCCTCGGCCCCGCCGGGACCGGCAAGACCTACATCGCCGGCACCCGCGCCGCCGACCTGCTGCGTCAGCGCCGGGTCGCCAAGGTGGTCATCACCCGGCCGAACGTGCCCTCCGGCCGCTCCCTCGGCTTCTTCCCCGGCAGCATCGAGGAGAAGATCGCCCCCTGGGTCGCTCCCCTCACCGAGACCATGAAGGAGCGCATGGGCGAGGGCGCCTTCGAGATCGCCGTGAAGGCCGGCGACATCGAGGTCGTGCCCTTCGAGGTGATGCGCGGCCGCACTTTCAAGAACTGCCTGGTGATCCTCGACGAGGCCCAGAACACCACCCCGGCCGAGATCAAGATGTTCCTGACCCGGATCGGCGACGACACCCAGGTCATCATCAACGGCGACGTCTCGCAGACCGACCTGCGGGAGACCTCGGGGCTGCGCACCGTGATCCACCTGGTGAAGAGCCGGATGATGCCGATTCCGATCGTGGAGTTCGGCCTCGACGACATCGTGCGCTCCGGCATCTGCGCCGAGTGGGTGCGGGCCTTCGAGGAAGCCCGCGTCTGACCCGGACAGCGAGCCCGTCCGGTCGTCAGGACCGGGCGGGCTCGCTGCCCACATGAGCCGGCGGGGCGACGGCCGTGTCGCTCAGACCCGCTTCAGCCGCACCCCGAACAGCCGCAGCGCCACGAGCAGCGTCGCCGCGTAGGCGACGAGCCCGGCGGCGCCGAGCGCGGACAGAACCGCGAGGTCGCGAAAGCGCGGCAGCGCCGGCATCAGCCCGTCGATGAGGGGCAGGCCGCCGAGCGTGCAGCCGGCGAGCACGACGCAGGCCGCCAGCACCCCGCCGGCGGTGACGATCAGGGTCCGGCTCGGCGCGGTCCAGCCGCGGCCGTAGGCGAGGCAGAACAGGATCAGCACGTTGACCCAGACCCCGGCGGCGGTGGCGAGCGCGAGGCCCATCACCCCCAGCGGTCCCGTCAGCATCACCTTCAGGCCGACATTGACCGCGACCGCGGTGAGCGAGGCGACGACCGGCGTGCGGCTGTCCTGGCGGGCGTAGAAGCTCGCCACGATGCTGCGGATGAGCACCGCCGCCGGCAGCGCCAGCCCGTAGGCCGCCAGGACCGCACCGGAGCGGGCCGCCGCCTCCGCGTCGAAGGCGCCGCGCTGGAACAGCGCGGTCATGATCAGGTCGGGCACCAGCAGGAACGCCACCGCGAACGGCGCCGAGAGGGCGAGCGAGAAGCCGGTGGCGCGGTTCTGCGCCGCATGCGCGCCGTCCTGGTCGCCCGCGGCGATGCGCCGGCTCATCTCCGGCAGCAGCACCGTGCCGGCGGCGATGCCGATGACCCCGAAGGGCAGCTGGTAGAGCCGGTCGGCGTAGTAGAGCGCCGAGACCGCGCCGGTCGGCAGGAACGAGGCGATGATCGTATCGGCGAACATCGCGATCTGCACGCCGGCCGAGCCGATCACCGCCGGTCCCAGCATCCGGAAGAACCGGCGCATCCCGGCATCGCGCAGGGTCGGGCGCACCAGCGACGGGGCGAGCCCGGCCCGGCGCGCATCGGCCCAGACCAGCATGAATTGCAGCACGCCCGACACCGCGACGCCCCAGGCGGCGGCGGTGCCGGCATTCGGGAACAGGAAGGCGAGGGCGAGCGCGGCCAGCAGCGAGACGTTGAGCAGCACCGGCGCGGCGGCCGCGGCGGCGAAGCGCCGTCGGGCGTTCAGGATGCCCGACAGCAGCGTCACCAGGGTGATGAACAGGAGGTACGGGAAGGTGATGCGGGTGAGCGTCACCGCGAGCGCGAATTTCTCGGGCTCGTCGGCGAAGCCGGGCGCCAGCGCCCGCACGATCACCGGCATCAGCGGCAGGGCGAGCGCCAGCAGCGCCACCTGCACCAGCAGCATCAGGGTGAAGACCCGGTCGGCGAAGGCGCGCGCGGCCCCGGCCTCCGCGTCCAGCGCCGCGTAGGTCGGCACGAAGGCGACGTTGAACGCTCCCTCGCCGAAGATGGCGCGGAAGTGGTTCGGCAGCCGGAAGGCCACCACGAAGGCGTCGGCGACCGGTCCGGCGCCCATCACGGCGGCCATGACCACGTCGCGCAGGAAGCCGGTGGCGCGGGAGACCAGCGTCCAGCCGCCGACCGAGAGGATGCTGCGAATCATGCCGTGCTCCATAGCACAGCGTGGCGGTTGCGCGCGGGGCTCACACGGCGCCGGAATACCGGGCACGCCGCTCGCCGCGGCGGTCGTCGCGGACCAGGCGGTCGTGGCCGACCGCCGCCGGGCCGATGCGCTCGGCCACGACGTAGAGCGGGCGTCGCTTCACCTCGGCGAAGATGCGGCCGATATACTCGCCGATGATGCCGAGCGACATCAGCTGCACGCCGGAGAAGAACATCACCGAGACGATCAGCGAGGCGTAGCCCGGCACGTCCGGCCCGCGCAGCAGCGTGTCGGCGACGAAGTAGAGCGCGGCCAGCAGCGCCACGGCGGCGATCATGCCGCCGAGATAGGTCCAGACCCGCAGCGGCACGGTCGAGAACGAGGTGATGCCGTCGAAGGCGAAGCGGAAGAGCTTGCGGAAGCTCCATTTCGAGCTGCCGTGCTGGCGCTCCTCGACCTGGTAGGGCACCCCGACCGAGCGGAAGCCGATCCAGGAATACAGGCCCTTCGAGAACCGGGCCCGCTCGGGCAGCGAGCGCAGCACCTCGACGCCCTTGCGGTCGATGAGCCGGAAGTCGCCGGCGCCCTCCGGCAGCGGCATCTCGCCGAAGCGGGCGAAGAGCCGGTAGAACAGCCGGGCGAAACCGCGCCGCATCGCGCTCTCGTCGTCGCGGTCGGTGCGCTGGGCGTAGACCATCACGTTGCCCTCGCGCCAGCGCTCCCAGAAGGCCGCGATCAGCTCGGGCGGGTGCTGCAGATCGGCATCCATGATCACCACGGCGCGGCCCTCGGCATGGTCGAGCCCGGCCGCGATGGCGATCTCCTTGCCGAAGTTGCGGCTGAACGAGACCGCGCCGATGCGGGGCTCCGCGGCGTGGTGGGCCGCCACCACGGCGGCGGTGTCGTCGTGGCTGCCGTCGTCGACGAACACCACCTCCCAGGCCGGCGTCAGCCGCTCCAGCACCGGCGTGAGGCGCGCCAGCAGCGGGGCGACGTTGGCGCTCTCGTTGAAGACCGGTATGACGACGCTCAGGTCGACCGGCGCGGGGTGTGCGAACAGCTCCACGGTGCTGTCCCTCGTTTCGGTGTCGCGCCGCGGCGCGAGCCGGCGGCGATCGGTCATCGGGCCGGTGCAGGGCACCGGCGGCTCATGCGCGAGATCTAAGCCATGCTTCCTGAACGGCGCCCGGTCGTGCTCTGCGCCGACGATTACGGCCTGAGCCCGGGCGTCAGCCGGGGCATCCTCGAGCTGGCGCGGGAGGGCCGCATATCAGCCACCGGGTCGATGACCAACATCCCGGCCTTCCGCACGGACGCTCCGCCGCTGCGGGAGCTCGCCGGCACGGTCGGCCTCGGCCTCCATCTCACCCTGACGGCGGGGGCGCCCCTCGGCGCGATGCCGCGCGTCGCGCGGCACGGGCGCCTGCCGCCGCTCGGCCGGATCCTGTCCGCGAGCCTGTCGGGCCGCCTGCCGACATCCGAGATCCGCGGCGAGATCGAGCGCCAGCTCGACGCCTTCGCGCAGGCGATGGGCCGGCTGCCGGATTTCGTCGACGGGCACCAGCACGTCCACGTCCTGCCCGGCGTGCGCGGCGCGCTGCTCGCGGCGCTGGCGGCGCGGCGCTGGCGCGGCTGGCTTCGCGATCCCGGCGATCGTCCGGCGGCGATCCGGGCCCGCCCGCAGGCCCGCAAGGCGGCCGTCGTCGCGGGGCTCGGGCTCGGCTTTGGCGCGGTGGCCCGGCGGGCGGGGTTCGCCACCAATCGCGGCTTCTCCGGCTTCTCGGACTTCGCCGAGGGCGACGGGTTCGCGGACGCCTTCGAGCGGAGCTTCCGGGCGCTCGGCCCCGCCCCGGTGGTGATGTGCCATCCGGGCGAGATCGACGAGGCCCTGCGCGCCCTCGATCCCGTGGTGGCGAGCCGGCCGCGCGAACTCGCCTATCTCGGCTCCGACCGCTTCGCGGCGTTCCTGGAGCGGGAGGGCCTGCGGCTCGTGCCGGGGCCCGCGACATAGAAAAGCCCCCTCGCCCGGGCGGGGAGGGGGCTCTCGACTTTCGACGATCAGGCGCCGATCAGGCGATCGCCTCGCCGTACATCTTCTCGACGTGCTCCCAGTTCACCAGGTTCTCGATGAACGCCTTGAGGTAGTCGGGACGGCGGTTGCGGTAGTCGATGTAGTAGGAGTGCTCCCACACGTCGACGCCGAGGATCGGCTTGGCGCCGTGCACCAGCGGGTTCTCGCCGTTGGGGGTCTTCATGATCTCGAGCTTGCCGTTCTTCACGGCGAGCCAGGCCCAGCCCGAGCCGAACTGCGACACGCCGGCCTGGATGAAGTCGGCCTTGAACTTGTCGGTGCCGCCGAGGTCCTCGGCGATCTTCTTCTCGATCGCGCCCGGGATGGCGCCGCCGCCGTTGGGCTTCATCCACTGCCAGAAGTGGATGTGGTTGTAGTGCTGGCCGGCATTGTTGAACAGCGGCTGGTTCTGGCCGTAGGAGGCCTTCACCACCTCCTCGACGCTCTTGCCGGCGAGCTCCGAGCCCTCGAGCAGCTTGTTGCCGGTGTCGACGTAGGCCTTGTGGTGCTTGTCGTGGTGGAACTCCAGGGTCTCCTTCGACATGTAGGGCTGCAGCGCGTCGTAGGCGTAGGGAAGTTCGGGCAGCGTGAAGGCCATGGCGTGTCTCCGGATCGCTCGGGTCCTCGCGGCGCTTCCCGGGGAAGCCGCCGCGTCACCCGCGTCTACCTAAGTCGGCCTCGCGCCGGCGGCAACGCCGCTCGGCCCAACCCGGCGCCGCCGTCCAGGCCTTTGGCGGCTCGGGGCAGGCCGTCGAGGGCCGTTCAAGCGTGGCGATTTTGCAAATGCGGCCCGCACCTTTAAGCCTGTCGCGCGGGCGGGCGGGGCGACGGCTCCCGGCCGACCGTCCGGCTGTCCCCGATCGCCCGCCGGGATCGACCCGCTTCGTGCCGCCACCTCCGAGAATCCGATGATCGTTGCGTTGTCCGTGCTCGCCCTCCTGATGCTGATCGGCGGCCTCGCCGCGATGGTCCAGGGCATTCCGTTCATCCGGCTCGAGGTCGGCTGGACCATGGTGATCGCCGGCACGGTCGGGGCGAGCGGGGGCGCGGTGCTGCTCGGCCTCGCGGCCGTGGTCGCCCGGCTCGGGCGCATCGAGCGCGCCCTGCGGTCCGACCGGGCGGCCGCGCCGCTCGCCGCGGCGCCGGCCTTCCCCGAGCCCCCCGCCCCGGTCCGCCCGGCCCGCAGCGAGCCGGTGATGCCGCCGATCCCGACCATGCCGCTGCCGGCGCAGAATGCGTCCGCCGTGCAGGAGCCGCACGCGTCCGGACCGTCCGGACCGGGTCATGCCGCCGCCCTCGCGGCCGGGGCCGCCACGGTGGGGCTGGCGGTGGGCGAACTCCGCCTGCGGCGGGCCGACGACGCCGACCCGATCCTGCCGCACGAGCCGACCGTGCCGGACGCCATGCCCCGGGAGCCCGCGCTCCACGTAGCGCCGGTCGCGCATCCGGAGTCCGCTGCGCACGAGGCGCCGCCATCGGCCGCCGAGACCGCTCAGACTTCGGAGGTTGGCCCCGCCGAGCCCGTGCGGCAAGACTCCGTGGTTCAGGAGTCCGCTTATCAGGAACCAGCTCCCCCGGAGCACCACGAGCCGGCGCCGCCGGTCGTCGACGTCCCGACCGTCGCGGAATTGCCTCAGCCCGAGATCGCATCGAGCCCCGAGGCGGCTCCGGTCCCCGAGCCCGCGGCCGGCCCTCATGACACTGCGGTCGCCGAGGAGCCCACGGTCGCAGAGCACGCCCCCGAGGAGCCGGCGGGCAAGACGGTGATCGGCACCTACGATGCCGGCGACAACACCTACACGATGTATGCCGACGGCACGATCGACGCCGAGACGCCGGCCGGGCGCTTCCACTTCGCGTCGATCGAGGAACTGAAGGCGTTCCGCAGCGCCGGCGGCGAGGGCGCGGCCCGCAGCGCCTGACGGCGCCGGCATTTCCCGGGATGAACCGGATGCCGGTTCGTCCTGAAGAATGCGGCAGGATCAGGGGCCTGCCGCATCGGCCGGTCGCCGGCGCGCCTGCACAACGACTGTCGCCATGATCGTCGTCATGCCGGCAGCCCGACCTTCGGCCGAAGGCCGTCCCCCTGATCCACGACGATCGACGCGAGAGTCGCACGCGATCGGGAATGGGTCGGGCCGCGAGGGTCTGCGTTGTTTAGCGCGCACCCGCCGCCGTCCTGTGCCTTGCGATCGGTGGTGGCGCGATCGAAATACGCTCGATCGCGAAGCTCGGCCAGTTCGACATCCCGACGAGCCGTTCGTTTCGCTCCGGATCTGCAAGGCCTCAACCGCTGCGAGATGCCCTTCTCACCGAAGCGACACCGTCCCGCCGGGGTGCCGCCAGATCTTCCCGTCGAGTTCCAGCTCCATCAGCAGGCTCTGTGCGACCCGCGCCGGCAAGCCGGCCTGCCGGGCCAGGGCGTCGACCGGGACCGGCGACGGGCCGAGCAGTTCGAGCAGGATGGTCCGGTCGTCGCGCGGCACCGGCTGCGGCGGGCCTTCCTCGAACGGCGGGTGCGCCGGCTCGGCCGCCATGGCGATGACCGGTTCCGCCGAGAAGTCGATCTCGTCCCAGTAGAGTGCCGGTTCTGCCCGGTCCGCCGCGTCCTCGGCCCCGGTCTCCGGCGCGGGCCCGCCGATCAGCGGGGTCAGGACCGCCATGACGTGCTCGGGGGCGGCGCACAGCGTGGCGCCGTCGCGGATGAGGTCGTTGGTGCCCTCGGCCCGCGGATCGAGGGGCGAGCCCGGCACGGCGAAGACCTCGCGGCCCTGTTCGAGGGCGAAGCGGGCGGTGATGAGCGAGCCGGAGCGGCGCGCCGCCTCGACCACGATCGTGCCGAGGGACAGCCCTGAGATGATGCGGTTGCGGCGGGGGAAATCGCGCCCCCGCGGCTCCCAGCCCATCGGCATCTCGGCGACGATCGCGCCTCCGGAATCGAGGATGCGCGCGACCAGCTCCTCGTGCTCGGACGGATAGATCCGGTCGTGCCCGCCGGCCAGCACCGCGACGGTGCCGCTCTGGAGCGTCGCCTTGTGGGCCCTTGCATCGACGCCGCGGGCCAATCCGGAGACGATCACCAGCCCCTCGTGGCCGAGCGCGTGCGACAGCCGCTCGGTGAAGGTGAGGCCGGCGGCGGACGCGTTGCGCGAGCCGACGATGGCGACGGCGGGGCGCCTGAGGCAGGCGGCGTCGCCGCGCAGGCCGATGAGCGGCGGCGCGTCCGCCGTGGCCTGGAGCGGCAGGGGGTACTCCGCCTCGCCCATCGCCACGAACCGGGCGCCGAGGCGGGCGGCCGCCGCGATCTCGCGCTCCGCCTCGGCCTTGGTGGCGACCCGGATCGGCTTGCCCCGGGCCTTGGCGAGGTCCGGCAGGGCCCTCAGCGCGGCGCCCGCCCCGCCGAAGCGGTTGACCAGCCCCCGGAAGGTGCGCGGGCCGACCCCCTCGGAGCGGATCAGCCGGAGCCAGTCGAGGCGCTGCGCGTCGCTTAACTGCAAGACCCAACTCCCCCTCGAAGGTCCATCGAACCTTGGGTGAGGGTCGGTATCAGACCTTCAGCCCTTCTGGCCGATGCGCCCCTCCGTGCCTGCGGCGAGGCGGCGGATATTGGGCGCGTGCTTCCACCATAGCAGCAGGGCGAGCACGCAGAACAGCACCGCGAGGCGCCCCTGACCGAACGCCCACAGGGCGAGCGGGGTGGCGGCCGAGGCCGCGAGCGCCGAGGCCGAGGAGTAGCGCAGCAGGAAGGCGAGGCCGAGCCAGACCGCGGCGAAGACCAGGACCCCAAGGGGAAACAGACCGAGCAACACGCCGATGAAGGTGGCCACACCCTTGCCGCCCTTGAAGCCGAGCCAGACCGGGAAGAGATGGCCGAGGAACGCGCCGAGCCCGGCGGCGAGTGCCGCGTCCGGTCCGCCGAGGCGCGCGGCGAGGAGCACTGCGGCGGTGCCCTTGAGCGCGTCGCCGACGAGCGTCGCGGCCGCCAGCCCCTTGCGGCCGGTGCGCAGCACGTTGGTGGCGCCGATATTGCCCGAGCCGATCGCCCGCACGTCGCCGAGGCCGGCCAGGCGCGTCAGGATCAGCCCGAAGGGAATCGCGCCGAACAGGTAGCCGACGGCGAGCCAGAGGGCGATCTGGGTCCAGTCCGGCGTCATCGGCCCGTCTCCTCGCCGCGGTGGACGATGCGACCGGCCACCATGGTCAGCGCGGCCTGCCCCTGCAGCCGCGCCTCGTCGAACGGCGAGTTCTTCGAGCGCGACTTCAGCCGGCGCTTGTCGAGCACGTAGGGCGCGTCCGGATCGACCAGCACGAGGTCGGCGGGGGCGCCGGGCGCGAGGCGCCCGGTCTCGCGCCCGAGCACCCGCGAGGGCGCGGCCGAAAGGGCGGCGAGGAGGCGGGGCAGCGAGACGTCGCCGGCATGGACCAGGCGAAGGGCGGCGGCGAGCAGCGTCTCGATGCCGAGCGCCCCGTCGGCGGCCTCGGCGAAGGGCAGGCGCTTGGTCTCGACGTCCTGCGGGTTGTGATCGGAGACGATCACGTCGATCACGCCCTCGTTCAACGCCGCCACCACCGCCTGCCTGTCCTGCTCGGTCCGCAGCGGCGGCGAGAGCTTGCAGAAGGTGCGGTAATGGCCGATGTCGTTCTCGTTCAGAACCAGGTTGTTGACCGAGACGCCGCAGGTGACCGGAAGTCCCGCCTCCTTGGCGCGCCGCACGATCTCGACCGAATCGGCGCACGAGATCATCGCGGCGTGGTAGCGCCCCCCGGTGAGGCGCACGAGGCGGATGTCGCGCTCGAGCAGGATCGTCTCGGCCTCCCGCGGGATGCCGTGGAGCCCCAGCCGCGAGGCCATCTCGCCCTCGTTCATCACCCCGTCGCCGACGAGCGTCGGCTCCTCGACGTGCTGCATCAGCAGAACGCCGAAATCGCGGGCGTAGGTCAGCGCGCGACGCATCACCTGGGCGTTGGTGACCGCCTTGAGCCCGTCCGTGAAGGCGACGGCGCCGGCCTCGGTCAGAAGCCCGAACTCGGTCATCACCTGGCCGGCGAGGCCCTTGGTGATGGCGGCGGCCGGCAGCACGTGGATGCTGGCGGTGTCGCGGGCACGCCGCAGCACGAAGTCGACGATCGCCGGCTCGTCGATCGGCGGGTTGGTGTCGGGCATGCAGACCAGGGTGGTGACGCCGCCCGCGGCCGCCGCCGCGCTGGCGCTCGCCAGGGTCTCGCGGTGCTCGGCCCCGGGCTCGCCCACGAAGGCGCGCAGATCGACGAGGCCGGCGGTCAGCACCTGCCCACCGCACTCGATCACTTCCGCGCCCTCGGGCACGGAAGCGGGCGTTCCCCAGTGGATGTCGGCGATGCGATCGTCGCGGACGAGCACCGCGCCGGGGCCTTCGCGGCCGGTCGCGGGGTCGATCAGGTGGGCGTTGGTGAGGAGGAGTGTGGTCATGGATCAAGCCGCTCGGAGTGCGGGGGCGTAGAGGAGCGTCGCTCGACTACGGCGAGTATGGTGTCGAGCGCGAGTTGGGGATTGCCGAGGAAGGCGTCGTTCGTGAACCGCCTGATCTCGAAAGATTGGCTGCGGAGCCAGGCATCCCGGGCAGCGTCTCGCTTGCCGCGCTCGACCGTGTCGTGCGGCTCCCCGTCGAGTTCGACGATCAGGCGGGCGGAAGGGTAGAGGAAGTCAACGATGTAGGGGGTGATGGGGACCTGCCGCTTGAACTTGTGGCCGGAGAGGCGGCCGGCGCGGACTTGGCTCCAGAACAGGGCTTCGGTGCGTGTGGAAAGGGAGCGCCGATCCTTTGCGAAGTCTCTGAGACGGTCGGGGACCGGATTGCGCTTCTCCTGCTCCACCCGCCTCTCCTCTTAAGCTCGCCGCCCTCGACCCCTCCCCCCTCCGCGGGGGAGGGTGCCCCGCGGATGCGGGGCGGGAGAGGGGACGCCGCTTCCGGAGAAGTCGCGACCGTGGTGAGGGGCGCCACATGGATCAGCGTCGCGCCGCCCCTCTCGGCGGGACCTCGTCCCGCTGCGCTCGCTCCGCTCGCCACCCTCCCCCGCAGAGGGGGGAGGGTTCGGCCGTGCCGCCCTTCCCCAAGGTTACGCCTGACCCCTCACGCGTTCGGCAGATGCGTCGCCAGCGCTTCCAGCACCGCCATCCGCACCGCGACCCCCATCTCGACCTGTTCCTTGATCAGCGACTGCGCACCGTCGGCGACCTCGGACGAGATCTCGACGCCGCGGTTCATCGGGCCGGGATGCATCACCAGAGCGTCGGGCTTGGCGTGGCTCAACTTGTCGCCGTCGAGGCCGAAATAGCGGAAGTATTCCTTCACGGAGGGCACGAAGGAGCCGTTCATCCGCTCGCGCTGGAGCCGCAGCATCATGACGATGTCGACGCCGTCGAGCCCCTTGCGCATGTCGGTGAAGACCTCGACGCCGAAGCGGGGCAGGCCCGGCGGCAGCAGGGTCGAGGGGCCGATCACCCGCACCCGGGCGCCGAGCGCCATGAGCAGGATGATGTTCGAGCGCGCCACCCGCGAGTGCAGGACGTCGCCGCAGATGGCCACCGTCAGCCCCTCGATCCGGCCCTTGTTGCGACGGATGGTCAGCGCGTCGAGGAGCGCCTGGGTCGGGTGCTCGTGGGCGCCGTCGCCGGCATTCACCACCGAACAATCGACCTTGCGGGCCAGCAGATGCACCGCGCCGGCCTGGTGGTGGCGCACCACGATGATGTCGGGGCGCATCGCGTTCAGGGTCGCGGCGGTGTCGATCAGGGTCTCGCCCTTCTTCACCGACGAGGAGGCGACCGACATGTTCATCACGTCGGCGCCGAGGCGCTTGCCGGCCAGCTCGAACGAGGACTGGGTCCGCGTCGAGGGCTCGAAGAACAGGTTGATCTGGGTTCGCCCGCGCAGGGTCGAGCGCTTCTTCTCGACCTGGCGGCTGATCTCGACGGCCTCGTCGGCACGGTCGAGAAGCGCCGCGATGTCGAGGGGCGAGAGGCCCTCGATGCCGAGGAGGTGGCGGTGCGGGAAGCCGGGGGGTGCCTGGGTGCTCATCCTGGGACCAGGGCTATAGGAGCGGCGCAGGCCCGCCGCAAGGATCGCCTGCGGACCATCGCCGGTATTTGACAACCGCTCCTTCATCACCCACTTGTCCGCTTCGCCGCGCGACACCCCGCGCCGGCCGCCCCGCACAAGTTGAAGCCCGATCTGCCGCGGTGTGCTCTTCGAAGAGGCAGCCCGTCCATGAAAGTCGTCGTCGTCGAGTCGCCGGCCAAAGCCAAGACGATCAACAAGTACCTCGGCAGCGACTACGAGGTGCTGGCCTCGTTCGGGCATATCCGGGACCTTCCGGCGAAAGACGGCTCGGTCGATCCCGAGCAGGACTTCCATATGCTGTGGGAGCTGGAGGATCGCGGGGCGAAGCGGGTCGCCGAGATCGCGAAGGCCGTGAAGGGCGCCGACAAGCTGATCCTGGCGACCGACCCGGATCGCGAGGGCGAGGCGATCTCCTGGCACGTCTTGGAGGCGCTGCAGGCCAAGAAGGTCCTCAAGGACGTGCCAGTCGAGCGCGTCACCTTCAACGCCATCACCAAGGATGCGGTCGCGACCGCGATGGCCCAGCCGCGGGCGATCGACCAGGCCCTCGTCGACGCCTATCTGGCGCGCCGGGCGCTGGACTACCTCGTCGGCTTCAACCTCTCGCCGGTGCTCTGGCGCAAGCTGCCGGGCGCCCGCTCGGCGGGGCGGGTGCAATCGGTGGCGCTTCGCCTCGTCTGCGACCGCGAGCGCGAGATCGAGACCTTCAAGCCGCGCGAATACTGGTCGATCGTCGCCACGCTGAAGACCGAGAGCGGCGCGGTGTTCGAGGCGCGCCTCGTCGGCGCCGACGGCAAGCGGATCCAGCGCCTCGACGTCGGCAACGCGGAGGAGGCCGAGGCCTTCCGGCGCGACCTGGAACTCGCCACCTTCACGGTCGCCTCGGTCGAGGCCAAGCCCGCCAAGCGCCACCCGCAGCCGCCCTTCACCACCTCGACCCTGCAGCAGGAGGCCTCGCGCAAGCTCGGGCTGGCGCCGGCCCAGACCATGCGGGTGGCCCAGCGGCTGTACGAGGGCATCGAGATCGGCGGCGAGACCGTCGGCCTCATCACCTATATGCGGACCGACGGCGTCGACATGGCGCCGGAGGCGGTGACCCAGGCCCGCCAGGTGATCGGCGCCGAATACGGCGACGCCTACGTGCCGGGCGCGCCGCGCAAGTACAGCGTCAAGGCGAAGAACGCGCAGGAAGCCCACGAGGCGGTGCGCCCGACCGACCTCGCCCGGCTGCCGAAGGACGTGGCGCGCTTCCTCGAGCCCGAGCAGGCCAAGCTCTACGAGCTGATCTGGATCCGCACGGTCGCGAGCCAGATGGAATCGGCCGAGCTCGAGCGCACCACCGTCGAGATCTCGGCCCAGGTCGGCCCGCGCCGCATCGAGTTGCGCGCCACCGGCCAGGTGGTGAAGTTCGACGGCTTCCTCACCCTCTACCAGGAGGGCAAGGACGACGAGGAGGACGAGGAATCCCGCCGCCTGCCGCCGATGAAGGCCGGCGACGGGCTCGCCCGCGAGCGCATCGCCGCCACCCAGCACTTCACCGAGCCGCCGCCGCGCTATTCCGAGGCGAGCCTGGTCAAGCGGATGGAGGAGCTCGGCATCGGCCGGCCCTCGACCTACGCCGCCGTGCTGCAGGTGCTGCGCGACCGCGAATACGTCAAGATCGACAAGAAGCGCCTGGTGCCGGAGGACAAGGGCCGGATCGTCACCGGCTTCCTCGAGAGCTTCTTCCGCCGATACGTCGAGTACGACTTCACCGCCGATCTCGAATCGCAGCTCGACCGGGTCTCCAATGCCGAGATCGACTGGCGGGCGGTGCTGCGCGACTTCTGGCGCGACTTCTCCGCGGCGATCGCCGGCACCAAGGAACTGCGCACCACGGAAGTGCTGGAGGCGCTGAACGGGCTCCTCGCCGAGCACATCTTCCCGGCCAAGGCCGATGGCGGCAATCCCCGTGCCTGCCCGAACTGCGCCAGCGGCCAGCTCTCGCTCAAGCTCGGCAAGTTCGGCGCCTTCGTCGGCTGCTCGAACTACCCGGAATGCAAGTACACCCGCCAGCTCAACGCCACCGGCCTCGACGGTGACGGCGACGGCTCCGGCGAGGGCGGCCAGCCCGGCGTGCGGGTGCTCGGCGACGATCCCGAGACCGGCCTGCCCGTGACCTTGCGCGACGGCCGTTTCGGCCCGTTCCTGCAACTCGGCGAGGCCTCGGCCGAGAAGGGCGCGGAGAAGCCCAAGCGCTCGTCCCTGCCCAAGGGGCTCGCGCCCTCGGCGGTCGACCTCGAAAAGGCGCTCAAGCTCCTGTCGCTGCCGCGCGAGGTGGCCCGTCACCCGGAGACCGGCGAGCCGATCCTGGCCAATATCGGCCGCTACGGCCCCTACGTGCAGCACGGCAAGACCTACGCCAATCTCGGCAAGGACGACGACGTGCTGGAGGTCGGCGCCAACCGCGCCATCGACCTGATCATCCAGAAGGAGCAGGGCGGCGGCCGCCCGGCGCAGGATCCCGGCCGCCTGATCGGCACCACGCCCGACACCGGCAAGCCGGTCACCGTCAAGGCCGGACGCTACGGCGCCTACGTCACCGATGGCGAGATCAACGCCACGCTGCCCAAGGGCGCCGATGCCGAGGCCGTGACCCTCGACGAGGCGTTGCGCCTGATCGCGGCCCGGCGCGAGGCCGGCGGTGGGACGAAGAAGAAGGCGGGCGCCCGCAAGGCGCCGGCCAAGAGCACGGCCAAGACCGCGACCAAGACCGCCGGCAAGGCGACGGCGAAGACCGCCAAGGCCGCGGCGAAGGACACGGCCGCGGAGGACGGCGAGGCGAAGCCCAAGCCCGCCGCGCGGAAGGCGGCCGCCAAGGCCACCGGTACCGAGGACGCAGGCGATACGGCGAAGGCCGCAAAGAAAACGCCGGCCAAGAAGCCCGCGACCGGCAAGCCCGCGGCCAAGACGGCCAAGGGCGCCGCCGGGGAATAGGCCCCCCGGGACGCGTGGCGCGACGCCGGGAACCGCCCCGCTCGCGCCACGTTCTCTTCTCGAAGGCGGGTTCCCCATTCGCCGAAGACGGTCCGCCCGCCGAGGTCCTATCCCTCCGGCGGGCGTCCTTTTGTGCGGCGGGGCCGGCTGCCTAGGCGCAGTGCGGCGGAGCCGTTTCGCCGGTGCCCTGCCGCCCGGGCCTGGCGTACCGTCCCCGGAGATTCACAGGACGATCCGTGGTCCGACGCCGCAGGCGATTTCAGCTTGAGCGTGATGCGGAGTCCTCACTCCTGCCTTGATTGCGGCGCCTCCTGCCCCTCGACCCGGCCGCGTACTCGACCCGGCCCCAAGCCAGCCCAGCGAGGCAGCAGCGTGCGTTTCATCGGCATTTTCGGGGCGCTCCTCTCGGTGGCCCTCGTCCTCACGGTCGGCGCCTTGTGCACCCTCGTCGCGGCACCGTTCCGCGCCGCCCTGGCATTCCGCCGCGCCTGACGCGCAGACGGTCCCGGCGACGCTCCGCCGCCGGGATCACTCCTCACATCCGCCGGGATGCCGTCAGGCGACGGTCCTGGCGAGCCAGATCGCGGCCGACAGCCCGACCCCCGCGACGCCGATGAACCCGACATAGAGCGCGAGCGTTGGGTCGGCGCGGTCGTGCGCGTAGCCCGGCTTGCGCGGCGACAGGCGCCAGCGCTCCTTGATCTCGGCGAGGCGGGCGCGGGCGATGTCCTTCGGCGACAGCGCGTTGCCGCCCGCCTCCTCGCAGGTGCCGAGCATCGCCATGCCGGGGTCGAACACCTCGACCTTGTCGCCGCTGCGGCCGGAATCGATGTCGCCCTTCAGCATTGCCGTGTTCGGCTTGTCGGCGTCGATCGGGGCCGGGGTGCCGGCGCGCTGCGCCGACAGGTGCGGCGGGATGTCGGTGTCGTAGGCCATGATCCTGTCTCTCTCGTCGTCTGGGCGAGGCCGGCCGGTCCGGCGCCTCGCGGCGTTCCGAGGGACTACGTTCGGCGCGGTGCGAAGTTCGCGGACCCGCAGGCCGTCGCGGCGTCGCGGGTCTGCGGAGGCCGGCCCGGGGGCGCGGTCGAGGGCGAGCGCTCGTTCGACCATGATCTACGGGGGAACCTTTCGCGCTTCGATCGGTAGTAGACCCTGTTCAGATCTTGCGAAGGTTGACGCAATGCCGATGGTCTACGTCGATACGTTCGATGGTGTCGCCACCTTCGACGACGTAGGGATCGAGCTTGCGGATACGAGCGCGATCCGCGACTACGTGCGGTCCGTGCTGATCAATATGCTCGCGACTGAACGATGCGGCGACGATGGTCTTCGGTGCCACGCTAACGTCCGCGACGCCTCCGGCCGACAGGTCTTGGCGGCCTCCCTGGTGCTGACCCTGACCGTGCCGGACTGACCCCCGACCGGGCGTTGGCCGGCCGGGCATTCACCCGGCTTGTTCAGCTTGCCGCTTACCCGAGGGAGGACCGCCGCGTCCGGCGCGTCGCTACCGGGAGGCCGGGTCGCTCCCGGGCCGACCGTGCTTGGCGGGGCGGCGCAGGTCGATCGCCCGGTCGATCAAGCCGCCGACGAACAGCGTCAGCAGCAGGAACACGGTGCCGAGCGCGAGCGGCAGGAAGGCGCCGAGCCCGCACAGGATGCCGAGGGCAGCCGTTACCCAGATCGCCGCGGCGGTGGTCAGCCCGTGGACCCGGTTGCCCTCGCCCTTCACGATCACGCCGGCCCCCAGGAAGCCGATCCCCGTGATGGTGCCCTGGATCGCCCGGCTCGCATTGGCGTCGGTGCCGTCGCCGGAGAAGCCCGACCCGGCCATGGTCACGAGGGCCGCGCCGAGTGCGACGAGCCCGAGCGTGCGCACGCCGACGGGCTTCGAATGCATCTCGCGGTTCACGCCGACCAGGCCGCCCGCCAGGATCGCGGCGCCCAAGCGCAGGCAGATGTCGAAGGGGTCCATCATCGCCCGCGACCGCGCGGGCCATGGGCCGCCTCGGCGGATGCGAGAGGCGTCGGGAGCGGGGGCATGTCGGGAGAGGGGCGCGGCATCTCCCGCACCTTCCGTCGGAACGGGTTAAGGCCGGGTGTGGGCATGATCGCCCGGTCCGGTTCACCCACCGTCATCCGCTAAGACGGATGAACCGTTCGGCCAAAGCGCGGGCATTTACCCGATCGCAATGGTCGGGAATCAACAATCCGGCGTCGCCTTTCATGCCGCGCCGCGACGCGCGGGCCGACCTGCGAGCCGCCAGATGGCCGGGAAACCCGCGGATCTCCGCGACGTCCATATCGGCAGCCTCATCGAGGAGAGGCGCCTGCGTGCCGGCCTGAGCCGCGAGGCCCTGGCCAACCCCCTCGACGTCTCGCTGTCCCAGCTCGGCAAATACCTGAAGGGCGCCAACCGCCTGAGCGCCACCGACCTCGACGTGGTGGCGCGGGTGCTCGGCGTGCCGGTCGGCTTCTTCTTCGAAGGGATGCCGGGCCGCGACCAGCTGTCCCCGGGGCTCAGCGACCGACCGCAGGCCCGCTTGGAAACCCAGGCCGGGTGGACCGACTTCGCCGAGGCCGTGGCCCGCGCCGCCGACACCCATCTCGACGAGGAGCGGCGCCAGTCCCTCGGCAGCCTGGTACGGGCGATCGACCACGCGCTGTCTGGGCAATATCCGTTCGATAAACCGGACGCCTTCGGTCCGTCGGATTGACGTTCGGGATTCCGGCTGCCAGAACCCCGAGGATCGATGTGTCGGGCAGGGTCGGTCGGTGCGCCGCGCTCGACGGGACCTTGAGGGCTTCGCATCCTATGCCGCGTTCCAACTACCTGTTCACCAGCGAGTCGGTCTCCGAGGGCCACCCGGACAAGGTCTGCGACCGCATCTCCGACACCGTCGTCGACGCCTACCTGGCGGTGATGCCGGAGGCCCGCCTCGGCGTCGAGACCCTGGCGACCACCAACCGGATCGTCATCGCCGGCGAGGTCCGCGGCCCCGATTCCGTGACCTTCAAGGACCTGGAGGAACTGACCCGCGCGGCCGTGAAGGACATCGGCTACGAGCAGGACGGCTTCCACTGGAAGAACAACGACGTCGCCATCTACCTGCACGCCCAGTCCGCCGACATCGCCCAGGGCGTTGACGCCGCGGGCAACAAGGACGAGGGCGCGGGCGACCAGGGCATCATGTTCGGCTACGCGTCCGACGAGACGCCCGCCCTGATGCCGGCGCCGATCTACTACGCCCACAAGATCCTCAAGGACCTGGCCGACGCCCGCAAGGCGAAGTCGGGCGACGCCGCCAAGCTCGGGCCCGACGCCAAGAGCCAGGTCACCGTGCGCTACGTCGACGGCCGCCCGGTCGAGGCGACGCAGATCGTGCTCTCGACCCAGCACATCGACGAGTCGCTCGATTCGGCCGCCGTGCGCGCCATCGTCGAGCCCTACATCCGCGCCGCCCTGCCGGAGAACTGGGTCACCGACGGCACGGTGTGGCACGTCAACCCGACCGGCAAGTTCGTGATCGGCGGTCCCGACGGCGATGCCGGCCTGACCGGCCGCAAGATCATCGTCGACACCTATGGCGGCGCGGCGCCCCACGGCGGCGGCGCCTTCTCGGGCAAGGACCCGACCAAGGTCGACCGCTCGGCGGCCTACGCGGCGCGCTACCTCGCCAAGAACGTCGTCGCCGCCGGCCTCGCCCGCAAGGCCACGATCCAGCTCGCCTACGCCATCGGCGTCGCCAAGCCGCTGTCGATCTACGTCGACCTGCACGGCACCGGCGAGGTCGACGAGGCCAAGCTCGAGTCGGTCCTGGGCCAGCTCGTCGACCTGTCGCCCCGCGGTATCCGCACCCATCTCGGCCTCAACAAGCCGATCTACGCCCGCACCTCGGCCTACGGCCATTTCGGCCGCGAGCCCGAGGCCGACGGCGGCTTCTCGTGGGAGCGGACCGACCTCGTCGGCCAGCTCAAGAGCGCCCTGGCCTGATCCGGTGCCCCGATGCTAACGGGGCGTCCATACGCCCTTCCTTGGCTTCGGGACATCATGGACGACCACGACACCGACGCGGGGCCCGAGCGGGCCCGCGCCTTCTACGGCCGGCGCAAGGGCAAGCGCCTGCGCCCGGGCCAGGAGGAGCGCCTCGCCGACCTCCTGCCGCGCCTGCGCCTGCCCGAGGCCGGCCCCCTCGATCCCGCCGCCCTCTTCCCGCGGCCCGTCTCCGAGACCTGGCTCGAGATCGGCTTCGGCGGCGGCGAGCACCTCGCCGCCCAGGCCCGGCTCAATCCCGGCACCGGCATCATCGGCTGCGAGCCCTTCGTCAACGGCGTGGTGAAGCTTCTGCGCACGGTCGACGAGGAGGAGCTCGACACCGTCCGGTTCTGGGACCGCGACGCGATGGAGCTCCTGCCCCGCCTGCCGGATGCCAGCATCGGCCGCGTCTTCCTGCTCTACCCCGATCCCTGGCCGAAGCGCCGCCAGCGCAAGCGCCGCTTCGTCTCGGAGGAATCGCTGAACGAGATCGCCCGGGTGCTGAAGCCCGGCGGCGAGTTCCGCTTCGCCTCCGACATCGACGACTACGTCGGCTGGACCCTGGTGCGGGCCGCCGCGTGCGCCCCCCTGCGCTGGACCGCGACCCGCAGCGCCGACTGGACCACCCCGTGGCCGGAATGGCCCGGCACCCGCTACGAGGCCAAGACCACCGCCGAGGGCCGCCGGCCGACCTACCTGACCTTCGTGCGGGTGTGAGCGGCCGGGCCGGTCGCCGTCGCGGCGCATCGGCCCGTGCCGGGATCGCGCCCCGATTGCGGTCGTCTTCGACATCCCCGAACTTGCCCGGGCGCTGCGTGAGCGGGTACGCCTCTCCGCCCGAAGGGCGGAGGGGCTGTCGGACGTGTTCGCCGAGCCGGCCCAGGGCGGTCTGCCGGCACGGGCCGACCGCCGGAGCCCCGAAGGCTCGGCACAGGCCGAGTTCGCGGCGATCCGCTCCATGCCGGCGCGCAGAGACCCGCGCCTCGGTCCGGACGCCCTCTGGCTCGGAGCATGCGCCACCGCACCGCCGGTGCGGCACCGACGTTCGACCTTGCCGCCGGGCGCCCGGGAAGGCATGTTTTCCATCGAACCGCCAAGCCGGGCCGGGCGGACTCTACGGTTCGGGATCTCGCGCAGGAGGCGAGGCGCGAGGTGCCGCGCCCGTCGCCCTCGGACCCATCAGGAATGCGCCGCCTTGGAACAGAGGCCTGACGCCGCTCCCGGCCTGCCGGACGACCTCCTTTCCCGTTTCGCCTTCGAGGGTGCGCCGGTCGGCCTCGCCTGCGTCGCCGGCTCGGACGGGCGCATCGTCGCCGCCAATCCGGCGCTGGCGGCCCTGCTCGGTACGGCGCCCGGTAGCCTGGTCGGCCGGACCCTCGGCGAGAGTGACGGCGACCCGGCGACCGGGGAGACGGTCTGGCACCGAGCGGATGGATCGACCGTCCGGCTGAGGCTGCGCGCCGGGCTGGAGCGGGACGGGCATCGGGTCGTCGCGGTCGATGCCATCTCGGAGGAGACGACGCCCCGCGAGGATCCGCTCCGGGAGCAGGGGCATCTCGCGCTCGCCGCCGCGGGCCTCGGCGAGTGGAGCTGGAGCCCGGCGGACGGCCGCATCGTCCTGTCCGACCGGGCCGCCGCGATCCTGGGATATCCGGCCGGGGCGACGCCGACCTGGGCCGTCCTGCGGGAGGCGGTCGCCCGCGACGACCTCGACCGGGTCCGCGCGACCGTCGAGGACGCCGTCGCCAAGGCGATCCCCTATGCGGTCGAGCTGCGGTTCCGCCGGGCCCGCGACGGCCAGGAGGCCTGGATCTCGGCCCGTGGCCGGGCGATCCCGGGGCCCGACGGGGCGCTCGCCGGCATGGCCGGCATCGTCCAGGACGTGACCGCCCGGGAGGAGGCGCGGCGCGCCTTGCACGAACGCGAGCAGCGGCTGCGGGTCGCGACCACGGTCGCGGCGCTCGGGATCTTCGAGTGGCACGTGCTGGCCGACCAGTCGCTCTGGGAAAACGAGCGCATGTGGGAGATTTTTGGCCGCCGCCCGCAGGACGGCACCATCAGCATGCGCGAGTTCTTCCGCACGGTGGTGCACCCGGAGGACAAGGCGGCGTTCCGCCAGGCCGTGACCGCGGCGCTCCACAGCGACGGGGTCCTGCACGCGACGACCCGCATCCGCCGCGGCGGCCCCGACGAGGCCGGCACGGCTTGGCGCACCATCGAGATGGCCGGCCGCTTCGAGCGCGACGGACCGGCCGGCTTGCCGAGCCGGCTCATCGGCGTCGTCGCCGACATCACCGACCGGCGGCTCGCCGAGGAGCGCCAGTCGCTGCTGATCCGTGAGCTGCACCACCGGGTGAAGAACACGCTCGCCACCGTCCAGGCGATCGTCGGCTCGACCGCCCGCACCGCGTCGAGCATCGACAGCTTCTACGAGGCGTTCGTCGGCCGGATCATGTCGCTCGCCCACACCCATTCGGTGCTGACCGAGGACGTCTGGCAGACCGCCTCCCTGCGCACCCTGCTCGAGAACGAGCTGCGCCCCTATGCCGACGGCGCGATGCAGCCGGGGACCGGCGGGCGGGTCGAGCTCGACGGCCCGGCGGTCGATCTGCCCTCCGAGGTCGCGGTGCCGATCGGCATGGCGATCCACGAGATCACGACCAACGCCGCGAAGTACGGCGCCCTGTCGAACCGGGCCGGGCGGGTGCGGATCCGCTGGAGCCTCGAACCCGGGCCCGACCGCCCGCGCCTGCGCTTCCACTGGCAGGAATCCGGCGGCCCCGCGGTGGCGCCGCCGACCCGCCAGGGCTTCGGTTCGCGCCTGCTGCAGCGGGTGCTGACGACCCAGGTCCAGGCCGAGGTCGCGACCGACTACGCGCCGGGCGGCTTCGCGCTCACCATGCTGGCGCCGCTGCCGGCCCGCAACGCCGCGCTCAACCCGCTGGCGGCGCTGTGACCGGGCGGCATCAGGGCTGAAATCTGGTCCACGACGAAATCCGCCGAGCATGTCGGCCCGGCGATGCCGGTCTCCGGGGTGCCGGCGCGGATGCGCCATCGGGCCGGCGGCTCATCCCCGGAAAATCGAGCGGAAGGTCGGGCTCGCGCGTGCGTGCCCCGGTCGCTGCAGAAGATCCGGCGGGTCCCGATCCGGCTCGCACGGCAGTGCGGTGAACCGGCTCTCGTCGTCGGCCCGGTCCGCGTGATGGCAGCCCACCGGGTCGCTGCACGCCAAGCTCGTCTGGAAAGACATCTTCGCTCGTACCGCTAAGTGCACCTCACAAAACTCCCGCCGCAATGTCGCTGCCACAGCAAGCCGAGGCGGTGATCGGGAGTTTTGTGAGAGACACCAAGAACGGTCGCGCTGGCCGACCAAATGTTCGTCCGCCCGGATCTTTGTTGTTCGCAGGACCGGCGGCCGATCTTGCGACATCGGACTATGCAGCTCCGCCCCGGTGCATGGCCTCGACCCCCGGCGTGAACCGCCCGTCCGACCCGTGCAGCACAAGCGCCGGCAACAGGGAGAACGGGGCCCGGCTGCCGCGCACGCCCGCCACCAGCACCCGGTTCGCCGCGGCATCGGCCCGCGGCTGGACCGGCGTGACGGAGAGGCCGCCGAACCGCCCCGCCATCGCGTCGAGGCAGGCCGGGAGCGCATCGGCCCGGTGGATCATCACCATGCGGCCGCCGGGGCGTACGAGGTCCGCGCAGGTGCGCAGCCATGCCTCCAGGCCGCCGGGCTCGGAGAAGCCGTGGGCCGAGGCCTTCGCGGCGACCGGCGAGGCGCGGTGCCGGCCGGGCTCGAAGAACGGCGGGTTGGTGAGGAGCAGGTCGACCGTGTCGGGCAGGAGGCCGGCGGCCCGTCGCTCGCGGCCCGGCGCCGTCACGTCGGCCTCGACCACCCGGACCCGGGCGGCGAGCCCGTTCGCCTCGGCGTTGATGCGGGCGAGGGCGGCGGCCTCCCCGTCCCGCTCCACCAGCATCACCCGCGCCTCCGGGCAGGCCAGCGCGACCGCGAGCCCGACCGCGCCGGTGCCGGCGCCGAGGTCGCACACGGTCTCGCCGGCCCGCGCGCCGGCGGTCGCGGCGAGCAGCACCGCGTCGGTGCCGGCCCGGTGGCCGCCGCGCGCCGGCTGGCGCAGGACGAGCCGGCCGCCGAGCAAGTGATCCGGCCGGGAATCCGGCTCAGGGGCGGGGTTCATCGCGCAGCTCGTGGGCGAGGCCGGCATCGACAAGGAGGCGCCTCGCCTGGCGGGCATGGTCTTCCGGCACCAGCAGCCGGCGCGGGAAGGCGCCGATCATCCCCTCCATCACGCTGATGTGGTTGTCGGCGACGAGAACCGGGATGTCGGCCCCGGCCAGGAGCGATTCCGCGAAGCCGATCAGGACGAGGTCGTTGGTGCGGATGAGCTCGATCATGGTGACGTGCGGGGTCCTGTCTCGGATCGCGGCGGCCATACCACACCTCCCGTCCGGTTGCTCCGCATCCCCAGCGCGCCGGGCCGGTTGCAGGCCTTGCGGCAGCTTGCGTGTTGCCGCCGGGGGCGCTCGCGTGCCAAAGGGGGCGTGAATGGACCGAGGTGCCCCGGTATCCGGGGCGGCTCTCAGGAGATCGCGCGGGCGTGGGCGTCGTACTTCCCCTTCACGAGAGACCCTCCGATCCGGAGGCCGGCCTCGAGGCCCTGGTGGGGCTCGTGGCGGGCGGGATGGAGCGCGTCAACGCGATGATCCTGTCGCGCACCGGCTCCGACGTGACGATGATCCCGGAGGTCGCCAACCACCTGATCTCCTCCGGCGGCAAGCGGCTGCGTCCGATCCTGACCCTCGCGACCGCCGCGCTCACCGGGTACGACCCGGCGCGCGACGGCGACGTCAAGCTCGCCGCCAGCGTCGAGTTCATGCACACCGCGACGCTGCTGCACGACGACGTGGTCGACGAGAGCGACATGCGCCGCGGCAAGGTCGCGGCCCGGATCAAGTGGGGCAACGAGGCCAGCGTCCTCGTCGGCGACTTCCTCCTCGGCCAGGCCTTCAAGATGATGGTCGAGGTCGGCTCGCTGCGCGCCCTCGACATCCTGTCCTCCGCCGCCTCGGTGATCGCCGAGGGCGAGGTGATGCAGCTCACCGCCGCCCGCTCGACCGAGACCACCGAGGACGAGTACCTCGCGGTCATCCGGGCGAAGACCGCCGAGCTGTTCGCCGCCGCCTGCGAGGTCGGCCCGGTCATCGCCGAGCGCCCGAAGGCCGAGATGGCCGCCTGCCGCAGCTACGGCATGAATCTCGGCATCGCCTTCCAGCTCGTCGACGACGCGCTCGATTACGGCGGCACCAGCGCCGATCTCGGCAAGAACGTCGGCGACGATTTCCGCGAGGGCAAGATCACCCTGCCGGTGGTGCTGTCGTTCCGCCGCGGCAGCGACGAGGAACGGGCGTTCTGGCGCCGCACCCTGGAGCGCCAGGAGATCGAGGAGCCCCGCGACCTCGACGAGGCGCTCGCGATCATGCGCCGCCACCGCGCCCTGGAGGACACGATCGAACGCGCCCGCCATTACGGCGCCATGGCCAAGGACGCGCTGGCGATCTTCCCGGATTCGCCGATGAGGCGGGCCCTGCTCGAAGCGGTGGATTTCTGCATCGCTCGGGCGCGGTAGCCGCCCGCTCGTCGCTCGGAACGACCCGGGACGCGGCGCAAGCCGGAACGGCGAGGCTCGCCGCCTGCCGTCCCGGTCCGCGCGCTCCGCCGGCGGCGCGCGAATTCGGATCCTACCGCAGCAGCGTCGCCCGCACCCACCAGCCCGGCTGCGCCGCCGCGATGGTGCGCGCCGCCCGGACCGCCGCCGAACGGTGGCCGAACAACCCGAACACCGTCGCCCCCGAGCCCGACATCCGGGCGAGCCGGCAATCCGCCTGGTCGCGCAGGGCCGCGAGCGTGTCGCCGATCACCGGGGCGACCGTCAGGGCCGGGGCTTCGAGGTCGTTGCGGGCCGGCGCGATGCGGGCGATCACGGCGTCGAGACCGGACAGCCCGTCGACCGCCGGATGGGTCTCGGCGGCCAGGGGATGCGCCTCGCCGACCTTGAGCCCGAGGGCGCGGAAGACCGGCGCCGTCTCGACCGGGACGCCCGGATTGATCAGCACCGCCGGCATCGGCGGCAGGGGGAGGGCGGGGCCCACCGCCTCGCCGGCGCCCCGCATCATCCGGGCCCGTGGATCGAGGCAGACCGGCACGTCGGCGCCGGTGCGGCGCGCCGCCGCCATCAGGGCCGGGTGGTCGGGCGAGAGGCCGTTGAGGCGGCCCAGCAGCCGCAGCGCTGCCGCCGCATCCGACGAGCCGCCGCCGATCCCCGCCGCCACCGGCAGCCGCTTGACGAGGTGGAAGCGTCCGACCGTCAGGCCCGGCACTTCGGTGGCGAGGTGGCGGGCCGCCCGCACCACGAGGTTGTCGTCGAGCGGACCGGCCGGACCCGCGGTCGGGCCGGTGACCGCGAGATCGAGCGCCGGTCCCGGCTCCAGGCTCAGGAGGTCGCCCGCCGACGAGCCGGCGAAGACCACCAGGCTCTCCAGGGCGTGGTAGCCGTCGCCGGGGCGCCGGCCGAGGACGTGCAGGGTCAGGTTGATCTTGGCGGGCGCGCGGGTGGCGAGGGGGAGCACGGCGACGTCTCTCGAACGGCAGGTCTTCAACGGCGAAGGGGCGCGGTGCCTGTCCGGCACCGCGCCCGCGGTCGTAATTCCGATGGAGGAGAGGAGGGGCCTCAGCCCCCGCTCTTCGTCTCGGTGCCCATCGCCGGCGGCTCGGTCGGCGCCGGGGCGCCCTTCGGCATCTCGGGCTGGGGCGCCGGGGCGGGCTGGCTCTCGGCGGTGGCGGCCGGTTTTTCCAGCTCCGGCAGCCCGTCCTTGAGCTTCGCCTCGATCTTCGCCAGGTCCTCCGGCTCGGGGTTCAGGTCCTTGGCGTGCTGCCACTGGAACTTGCCCTCAAGCCGCCGGCCGGAGCGCCAGTAGGCGTCCCCGAGGTGGTCGTTGATCGTGGGATCGCCCGGCTTCAGCTCGATCGCCTTCTCGAGCTCGCGCACCGCGTCGTCCCAGCGGCCGAGGCGGTAATAGGCCCAGCCCAGGCTGTCGATGATCATGCCGTCGCGCGGCTGGAGGTCGACCGCCTGCTTCAGCATGCGGAAGGCCTCGTCGATGTTCATGTTCTGGTCGACCCAGGAATAGGCCAGGTAGTTCAGCACCTGGGCGCGGCCGTTCGGCTGCGTCGCCGGCACCAGCTCCAGCGCCTTCTTCAGGTCGGCCTCGGCCTTCGGCCAGTCCTTGGCCCGCTCGTAGGACGTGCCGCGGAAGTAGTACAGGGTCCAGTAGTTGCGTGCCGGCTGGTCGCCGATCAGGTCGATCGCCTTGGTGTAGGTCTGGGTCGACTCGATGTACTTCTTGCGCGAGCGCTGGACGTTGCCGAGCGCCGAGATCACGTCGATGTCGTTCGGGTAGGTCTTGGCGACCTGGTCGAGATGGGCGAGCGCCTCCTCGCCCTTGCCCATCTGCTCGAGGTTGAGCCCGATCTGGATGTCGGCGTTGAGCTTGAGCGGCGAGCTCGCCGGCATGCGGGCGAAGACCTCGTTCGCCCGGTCGGGCGCCTTCATCCGCTCCAGCGTGTCGGCCAGCGTCAGCAGCGCCAGGGAATGCTCGGGCGCGAGGTAGAGGGCGAGGCGCAGGTACACCACCGCCGGCAGCTCATCGCCCTGCGAGGTCCCGGCCGAGCCGAGACCGTAGAGCACCTCGGCGGCACCCTCCTGGGCCGAGTTGATCAGGGGGGTGAGCGGCTTTCCGGCCTTCAGCTTGTCGAGGGCGTCGCGCACGATCGGGTGGCGCGGCAGGACGTTGTCGAATTCCTGGTAGGCCGCCACCGCGAGGTCGGGCCGGCCCGACTCGGCCTCGAAGCGCCCGTAGGCGTCGACGATGCGCAGGGTGTTGCGGTCGGAATCGTAGGCCGATTTCAACCGGCGCTCCGCC
This sequence comes from Methylobacterium ajmalii, assembly GCF_036448855.1. NCBI lineage: Bacteria > Pseudomonadati > Pseudomonadota > Alphaproteobacteria > Hyphomicrobiales > Methylobacteriaceae > Methylobacterium > Methylobacterium ajmalii. The sequence goes on along the minus strand of NZ_JAZFXT010000058.1, from coordinate 53,096 downwards.
TCGACCTTGTCGCCGACGAGCGCGGCGATCAGGCCCGCGTGGTAGTCGCGGAAGACGTTGTAGTAGCGCTCGCCCTTGAGCTTGTTGATCGTCTCCTGCGCCTTCTTGCCCTCGCCGGTCCCGGCATAGGACCAGGCGGTGAGCAGCGTCGAGGTCAGGTCGGCGGCCGCGCCCTTGCCGCCGCGCTGCAGGTTCTGGCGCGCCGCGGCGAATTGCTTGGCCTTGATCTTCTGCACGCCGAGCGCGAGCTGGGCGAGGCCGTTGGCCCCGTCGCGCTGCGTCAGCTTCTCGGCGGCGCGGAACGCCTCCGGCAGCGATCCGTCGGCGAGCAGCGCCACGAAGGAGCGCTCCAGGAGTTCCGCGTTGCGCGGATCGCCCTTCACCGCCTCGCGGTAGTAGGTGGCGGCGGCGGCCGTGTCGCGGGAGGCGCCGGCGATGTAGGCGGCGAGGAAGTTGCCCTCCAGCGAATCGGCCGGCTCGTAGGATTGCGGCGCCGCCACCTCCCGCATCGGAAGCCGCGCGGCGTTGGCCGGCGCCGTCGAGGCGGCGAGGAGCAGGGCCAGCGCGGCGAGCGCATGTCCGCGGCGGGGGGCGGGGATTCGGGTCTTGAGCACCAAACTCGTGGCTCCGTGGTCGCGCCGGCCGCGGCGCCGGCACGCGAAATCGGCGCGACATTGGACCCTGCGCGGGGCAGCGGCAAGACCAAAGGGCGGCGGCGATGTGTCGGGGTGGGCGGCGGCTCGCCCGCCCGGCGGGCGCCGCGGCGGCTAACCGTGATCTCGGTTGCAGTGCAACCTGTAAGATTAATTTTAAGCATTCGAAGCCATAACACGACACGGCATCAATCGAGGGTGCCTCTTCGGAGCCGCCGGGCATGTCGTTGCGTGCACAAATTTTCGTCATCTTGGGTTCGGTCGGCTGCCTTCTGGTCTGGCTCTCCGGTTATCAGGTCGCCGAGGCGTGGCGGCAGGCCGACGTCATGCGGCGGGCGGCCGACGCCAACCGCGCGACCGACGGATTCTCCGCCGCCGCCGCCGCGCTCGCGGCCGAGCGCGGGTTGACGAACGGCTGGCTCGCCAAGCCTCCGGCCGCCTCGGAGCACCCGGCGCTCGCCCGATTGCGGGAGGAGGGGGACCGCCAGCTCGCAGGCGCCCTCGATGGCCTGCGCCGGGACGCGGCCGTGACCCGGGCCGCGGCCGCCCTCGACGAGGCGCACCGCGACCTCGACGCCCTGCGCCGGCGGGTCGACCGTGTCCTGTCCGGCACGCCGGATGCCGACCTCGCCGCCGCCTGGTTCCCCGCCGCCACGGGCGTGATCACCCGCGAGCTCGCCCTGTTCGACGCGGTGCGGGCCGGGATCGCCGGCGCGGTGCCGGGCCCGATCCATCACGGCCTCGACGTGAAGCGGGCGCTGTGGGAGGCCGGCGAATATGCCGGGCGCGAGCGCGGGCGCCTCAACGGCGCGATCTCCGGGCGCCAGCCTCTCGCCGTCGACCAGATCCGCGGCCTGTCCGCCTTCGCCGGGCGCATCGAGGGCGCGCTCGCCGCCGCCCGCGCCTCCGGGGACGTGCTCGGCGACGGCGTCCGGGACGCTCTGTCCGCCGCCTCGCGCCGGGCCGAGGCGTTCGAGGCGACCCGTGCCGCCGTGTTCCGCGCCGGTGCCGCCCGCGAGCCTTATCCGGTGACCGCCGAGGAGTGGTTCCGCCAGGCGACCGAGGTGATCTCGGGCTTCGGCCAGGCCCGGGCCGCCGCCACCGCGGCGCTCGGCGCCGTCGTGGCCGAGGAGATCCGGGCGAGCGAGGGCTGGCTCGTCTCGGCCCTGGCGATCCTCGCCCTCGCCGTCGCCACGGTTGCCGGCGGCGCCCTGCTGCTGGTGCGGGGCGTCACCGGCCCGCTCGCCCGGATGATCGAGGCGATGCGCCGCCTCACCGCCGGCGACCTCACCGTCGCGATCCCGTCCGCCTCGTCCCGCAGCGAGATCGGCGCCATGGCGAGCGCGATGGCGCAGCTGCGCGACGGCCTCGCCCGCGCCGCCGGCCTGGAGCAGGATGCGGCCCTGGCCCGGGCGGGCGCGGAGGCCCAGCGCCGCGCGGCCCTGCGCGACCTCGCCGACCGGTTCGAGGGCGCGGTCGGCGGCGTCCTCGTCGCGGTGACGGCGGCCTCCTCGGAGATGGAGGCCACGGCGCGCGGCATGACCGAGATCGCCGGGCGCACCGCCGGGCAGAGCACCACGGTCGCGGCGGCCGCCGAGGAGGCCTCGTCCAACGTCGCCACCGTGGCGGCGGCGGCCGGCCAGCTCGGCGCTTCGGTGGACGAGATCGGCCGCCGGATCGGCGCCTCGGCCGAGATGGCCCGCACCGCCTCCGAGGCCGCCGGGGAGACGGCCCGCCTCGTCCACGACCTGCAGCAGGGCGCGGCCAGGATCGGCGACGTGCTCGGGCTGATCTCGTCGATCGCCGACCAGACCAACCTCCTGGCGCTGAACGCCACCATCGAGGCGGCACGGGCCGGCGCGGCCGGACGGGGCTTCGCGGTGGTGGCCGCCGAGGTGAAGGCGCTCGCCGGGCAGACCGGGCGCGCCACCGCCGAGATCGCCGAGCAGGTGACCCGCATCCAGGGCTCGACCGAGAAGGCCGTGGCGGCGATCGGCGGCATCGCCGGGCGTATCGGTGAGATCAGCGACGCCTCGACCGCCGTCGCGGCGGCGGTGGAGGAGCAGGGCGCCGCGACCCAGGAGATCGTGCGCAACATCGGCGAGGCGGCCAAGGGCACCGGCGAGGTGACGGGCGGCGTCGTCCAGGTCGCGGGCGCCGCCGACGAGACCGGCGCTGCAGCGAGCCAGGTTCTCTCGGCCGCCAGCGAGCTGGCGCGCCAGTCCGAGCACCTGCGCGGCGAGGTCGGCCGGTTCCTCGCGACGGTCAGGGCGGCGTGACGATCAGGCGCTCGCCGCGAGAGAGAAGTCGCGGGCTCCCCTCTCCCGTACGGGAGAGGGGAGGTGCGCTTCGGTCGGAAGCGCGGGTAGCGGAGAACAAGGTCTACATGTTCACGTAGTTCGGACCGCCCGGGCCTTCCGGGGTGACCCAGTTGATGTTCTGGTTCGGGTCCTTGATGTCGCACGTCTTGCAGTGGACGCAGTTCTGCGCGTTGATCTGGTAGCGCGGTGCGCCGCCCTCCTCGACCCACTCGTAGACGCCGGCCGGGCAGTAGCGGCCGGACGGCCCGCCGAACACGTCGTGCTCGGAGGATTTCTGCAGCCCCATGTCCTTCACCTGGAGGTGGACCGGCTGGTCCTCCTCGTGGTTGGTGTTCGACAGGTAGACCGAGGAGAGCCGGTCGAAGGTCAGCACCCCGTCGGGCTTGGGGTACTTGATCGGCGTCACGTCCTTGATCGGCTTGGTGCAGGCGTAGTCCGGCTTGCCGTGCTTGAGCGTGCCGAACAGCGACACGCCGGCGAGCTCGTTGAGCCACATGTCGAGGCCGCCCAAGCCCACGCCGACCATCGTGCCGTACTTCGACCACAGCGGCTTGACGTTGCGCACCCGCTTCAGGTCGTGACCGATCGGGCTCGAGCGCCAGCCCTCCTCGTAGGAGGTCAGCTCGTCCTGGGCGCGGCCGGCGGCGAGCGCCTCGTGGATCGCGCCGGCGGCCTGCATGCCCGACAGCACCGCGTTGTGCGAGCCCTTGATGCGCGGCACGTTGACGAAGCCGGCCGAGTCGCCGACGAGGCAGCCGCCCGGGAAGACGAGCTTGGGCACCGACTGCCAGCCGCCCTCCATGATCGCCCGGGCGCCGTAGCCGATGCGCTTGGCGCCCTCGAACACGTCCCGGATCATCGGGTGGGTCTTGAAGCGCTGGAACTCCTCGAACGGCGACAGGGTCGGGTTCTCGTAGTTCAGGTGCGTGACGAACCCGACCGAGACCAGGTGGTCGTCGAAGTGGTAGAGCCAGGAGCCGCCGCCGGCCTTATTCGGCAGCGGCCAGCCCATCGAGTGCCGCACCAGCCCCGGCTGGAATTTCTCGGGCTTGACCTGCCACAGCTCCTTCACGCCGAGCCCGTATTTCTGGTGGTCGGAATGCTGGTTGAGGCGGTAGCGGTCGATCAGCTTCTTGGTCAGCGAGCCGCGGGCGCCCTCGCCGAACACCGTGTACTTGGCGCGCAGCTCCATGCCGCGGGTGAAGTCGTCCCGCGCGTCGCCCGAGCGGGCGATGCCGAGGTCGCCGGTGGCGATGCCCACGACCGCGCCCGCCTCGTCATAGAGAATCTCGGCGGCCGGGAAGCCCGGGTAGATCTCGACGCCGAGCTCTTCCGCCTTGCGGCCGAGGAACTTGGTCACGTTGGAGAGCGAGCCGACGAAGTTGCCGTGGTTGCTCATCAGCTTGGGGAAGGCGATGTTCGGCAGCGAGAGGCCGCCCGCCGGCCCGAGGAACAGGAACTCGTCCTTCACCACCTCGGTCTTGAGGGGGCGGTCCGGGTCCTCGCGCCAGCCGGGCGTCAGGCTGTCGAGCCCGCTCGGGTCGATCACCGCGCCCGACAGGATGTGCGCGCCGACCTCGCTGCCCTTCTCGACCACCACCACCGACACCTCGGTGCCGGCTTCCGCGGCGAGCTGCTTCAGCTGGATGGCGGCAGCCAGCCCGGCCGGGCCCGCTCCGACGATCACCACGTCGAAGTCCATCGCCTCGCGTTCCGGCAGCTCCATCCTGTCTCTCCCTCTGTCTCGTATTAGTTCACATATAAACTATCGTGGACCGCCTCAAGCGGTTCCGTCGGCGGGACCGTGCGACGGCATGTCCCCCGGTGCAAGCGCCCGGGTCCGGGGCGGGGCACGAGATTGCCTGTGCGCGTCCTGTCGCGCCGGTTGTCCACAGCCGGGCGACACGCCACATCTCATCCCATGACGCCCGACGCTCCCGACAGCCGCGACCTGCTCTCCTTCCTCGACTTCCACGTCGAGGCCGGCGTCGACGTCGCGCTGGACGAGACGCCGCACGACCGCTTCGCCGAGCCGGAGGCCCCGCGCCGGGCCGTCCGGATGGCGGCCGCCGACGACGCGCCGTCCGCCGAGGCCGTGCCGCCGCGCGAGATGGAGCGCCACGGGGCGCAGGGCCAGGAAGCCGTTCGCCAGGAAGCATCTCGGCCGGAGACGTTTCGCCAGGAGACCTTCCGGCACGAGCCGGTCCGTCCGCCGCCGGCCCGGCCGGACGTTCCGCGTGCCGAACCGCAGACCACCTACGGCCGCTCCGCCGCCGCCGCCCCGGGCGAGGCGGCGGGCGATGCCCGGGAACTCGCCGCCACCGCGGCGAGCCTGGAGGAGCTCGAAGGGCTGCTCGCCCGGTTCGAGAGCTGCGCCCTGCGCTTCACCGCCAAGAACCTCGTCTTCGCCGACGGCAACCCGCAGGCACGGGTGATGTTCGTCGGCGAGGCGCCCGGCGCCGACGAGGACCGGATCGGCAAGCCGTTCATGGGCCGCTCGGGCCAGCTCCTCGACCGGATGATGGCGGCGGTCGGGCTCGACCGCACCAACGCCTATGTCGGCAACGTCGTGCCCTGGCGCCCGCCCGGCAACCGCAACCCGACCCCGCAGGAACTCGCGACCTGCAAACCGTTCGTCGAGCGCCAGATCGCGCTCGCCGATCCCGACATCCTGGTCTGCCTCGGCGGCGTCGCCACCCAGGCGCTCGCCGGCACCAAGGACGGCATCCTGAAATCCCGCGGGCGCTGGTTCCCGTACCGGACCGCCAAGCGTGAGATCCGGCTGCTCGCCACCCTGCATCCCGCCTACCTGCTGCGCCAGCCGCTCCAGAAGCGCCTCGCCTGGCGCGACTTCCGGGCCCTGCGGGCCGCCCTCGACGAGAGCGGGCAGTAGGCGCGTGCGGCGCGGCCGCCCAAAGCGGAACCGTGCCGGCTCCCGTTGATTACTCTTGAGCCTCAGGCCTGCGCCGCGTAGCCGTCGCGGCCAAGGTTCACGGGCCGACGGGACGCTGACATGCGCTGGGAAGATTTTCGCACCTCCGACAACGTCGAAGACCGCCGCGGCGAGGGTGGCGGCGGCGGTGGCGGATTCGGATTCCCCGGGGGCGGCGCCGGGGGGCTGGGCATCGGCACCATCGTGATCCTGTGCATCATCGGCTGGGTCACCGGCATCAACCCGGCGATCCTGATCGGCGGCGCCGAGACCGTGACGCGCCAGCGCGCCCCGCAGGAGCAGCAGGGCCAGCCGCAGCCCGACCGGCGCACCGGCGCGCCGAGCGACCAGACCGGCAAGTTCGCCGCCGCCATCCTCGGCAACACCGAGGACGTGTGGAAGACGGTGCTGCCGAACCAGACCGGCCGCCAGTACACCCCGACCACGATGGTGCTGTATACCGGCGGCACCCGTAGCGGCTGCGGCCAGGCGCGGGCCGCCATGGGCCCGTTCTACTGCCCGCTCGACAAGAAGGTCTATCTCGATACCTCCTTCTTCAAGGAGATGGAGCAGAAGTTCCACGTCAAGGGCGATTTCGCCTACGCCTACGTGATCGCGCACGAGGTCGGCCACCACGTCCAGGACGTGCTCGGCATCCTGCCCAAGGTGCAGCAGAAGCAGCAGCAGGTCGGCGAGCGCGAGTCGAACGCCCTGTCGGTGCGCGTCGAGCTGATGGCCGACTGCCTCGCCGGCGTCTGGGCCAAGAACTCGAACGACCGCTTCAACGCGCTGGAGCCCGGCGACATCGAGGAGGCGATGCAGGCGGCGAGCGCCATCGGCGACGACAAGCTGCAGAAGCAGAGCCAGGGCTACGTCGTGCCGGATTCCTTCACCCACGGCTCCTCGGCCCAGCGCATGCGCTGGTTCCAGACCGGCTATCGCAGCGGCCAGACCCAGTCCTGCGACACCTTCCGGGCCTCGCAGCTCTGATGGCAAGTCCCGACCAAGGCCGGCTCGACCAATCCCGGGACTTCGTCTCGCTCGGCATCGCGGTGCTGACCGTCTCGGACACCCGCACGCCCGCCGACGACCGCTCCGGCGACACGCTGGCGGAGCGGCTGACCGCGGCGGGCCACCGGCTCGCCGACCGGGGGATCGTGCCGGACGAGGTCGAGGCGATCCGCGCCCGGGTCCGGGCCTGGGCGGCCGATCCGGCGGTGGACGTGGTGATCACCACCGGCGGCACCGGCTTCACCGGGCGCGACGTGACGCCCGAGGCGCTGGAGCCGTTGTTCGAGAAGCGGATGGACGGCTTCTCGGCGATCTTCCACCGCATCTCCTACGACAAGATCGGCACCTCGACCCTGCAGTCGCGGGCGACCGCCGGGGTCGTGAGCGCCACCTACGTGTTCGTGCTGCCGGGCTCGCCCGGAGCCTGCCGCGACGCCTGGGACGGGATCCTGGCGGCCCAGCTCGACTACCGGCACCGACCGTGCAACTTCGTCGAGATCATGCCGCGCCTCGACGAGCACCTGAAGCGCGGGGCGGGCGTCAGCCCCGCAGCAGCGCCCCCCGCAGGGGCCTGACGGGCAGGCGGGCCCGGAGCGGCAGGCCGGCCCGCAGCGCCTCGACCCGCACGAGGTCGCCGGCCCGGACCTGCCGGGTTCCGGTCAGCGCCTCGCGCCGGCCGGCGATCCGCTCGAGGAGCGGCGCATGCGGGCGCCGCAGGCGGCCGACCGCCTCTGGCGTCGTCGTCGCGCCGAACCGGTCGAGCACCCGGATCCAGCCCTCCGCCGGCACGTCGCCCGCCTCCAGGCAGAGCATCCAGTGCCGGCGCGCCAGGCCGGCCGCCGCCACCCAGGGGCTGCGTCCCCGCGCCACCAGCGCCGCTCCGGTGCTCTCCGCCATGGTGGCGACCTCCGGGTCCTCGGGATGCGCCGCCGCGATCACCGCATCCCCCACCACCCCCGCCGCGACCCCGGCCACCAGGGCCGCGAGGGTATCGGCGAGGACGTCGATGCGCTCGGGATCGATCGCGCCGGGGAGATGGATGGCTGCCGTGAACATGATCGCGCCATAGCGGATGGCGGACGGCGCGTCCTGCCTCGATCGACGGCATTCTTACCGGCCCTTGCGTTTGTTCTTGTTATGTTCGATTTTCCGTCGCGGTTGCGGCGGAGGTTCGAATGGAAGCGGAATGCGGAGGGGAGGCGCGCCGTCTCGCCGGATCGACCCCGGCGGCGCAGACCCGCCGCGGACGCGGTGCGACCGCCAATCCGAGCGGCCGCTTCGAGCCCGCGGACCGGGAGGCCTTCGCGGATGGCTGGGACATCGACGAGGACCTGCCGCCCCTGCGCACCGAGGTGACCCTGGAGCGGGCGCGCAGCATCATCACCCGCAACACGTCGCCCGATATCGGCTTCGACCGGTCGATCAACCCGTATCGCGGCTGCGAGCATGGCTGCGTCTACTGCTTCGCCCGGCCGAACCACGCCTATGCCGGCCTCTCGCCGGGCCTCGACTTCGAGACCAAGCTCTTCGCCAAGCCGGACGCGGCGGCGCTCCTGGAAACGGAACTCTCGGCCCGGGGCTACGCGCCCCGCACCATCGCGCTCGGCACCGCGACCGACCCGTACCAGCCGATCGAGCGGCGCTACCGCCTGACGCGCCAGGTGCTCGAGGTGCTGGCGCGCTTCCGCCACCCCGTCGGCCTCGTCACCAAGTCCGACCTCGTGCTGCGCGACCTCGACATCCTGGGCGACTTGGCGAAGGACGGGCTGGTCAAGGTGGCGCTCTCGGTCACCACCCTCGATCCCGCCCTGGCCCGCCGGATGGAGCCCCGTGCCCCGCATCCCGAAAAACGCCTCGCGGCGATCCGGACGCTGGCCGAAGCGGGTATCCCCGCGATGGTCCTGGTGGCGCCGCTGATCCCGGGCCTCAACGACCACGAGATCGAAACGGTGCTGGCCCGCGCCCGGGAGGCCGGGGCGAGCGAGGCCGGCGGCGCATTGCTTCGCCTGCCGCACGAGCTCGCCGACCTGATGCGCGACTGGTTCGCCGAGCACTATCCCGACCGGGCCGGCCGGACCTTCTCGCTCCTCGCGCAGGCGCGCGGCGGCAAGGTCTACGACGCGACCTACGGGCGGCGCTTCACCGGGACGGGCCCGTATGCCGATCTCCTGGATCAGCGGATGCGCTTAGCGATGGCCCGGCTCGGCTATCCGCCGGAGCGGCTGCGGTTGCGAACCGACCTGTTCCGGGTGCCGGTGCGGGTGGGCGGGCAATACAGCCTGTTCTAACGGCAGATCTAAGTGAGATTTCCTGCTTACTGATAATTCTTTCGCTTGTTCCGGTCTTCAAATCATATCTTTCAACGAGGTTTCTATAAAAATCCACGGCCGCGCATCACGTCGCCGCTCGCCGCTCCGGATACAGCCCAAGCAGGCCCTCCGGCGTCGCCTCGGCCACGCCGCGCTCGGTGATGATGCCGGTGACAAGGCGGGCCGGCGTCACGTCGAAGGCCGGGTTCGCCACCGGGCTGCCCGGCGAGACCACCGCCACCGTCGCGAAGGCGCCGTCGTCGGTGCGGCCGGTGAGGTGGGTTACCTCGCGGGCGTCGCGCTCCTCGATCGGAATGCCGGCGACGCCGTCGGTGAGCGTCCAGTCGATGGTCGAGAACGGCAGCGCGGCGTAGAACGGCACGCCGCAATCGCGGGCGGCGAGCGCCTTCAGGTAGGTGCCGATCTTGTTGCAGACGTCGCCGGTCGAGGTCGTGCGGTCCGAGCCGACGATGCAGAGATCGACCTCTCCGTGCTGCATCAGGTGCCCGCCGGCATTGTCGGGGATGACCGTGTGGGGCACGCCGTGGGCGTTGAGCTCGAAGGCGGTGAGCGCCGCGCCCTGGTTGCGCGGGCGGGTCTCGTCGACGAAGACATGGACCGCCACGCCGGCATCGTGCGCGACGTAGATCGGCGCCAGCGCGGTACCCCAGTCGACCGTGGCGAGCCAGCCGGCATTGCAATGGGTCAGCACGTTGACCGGCCCGGATTTCCTACGCGCGATCGCAGCGATCAGCGCCGCCCCGTGCTCGCCGATCGCCCGGCAGCTCGCCACGTCCTCGTCGGCGATCCGGGCGGCCTCCTCGAAGGAGGCGGCCTCGCGCTCGCCCGGCGACAGCGGCTGCAGCATCCCTGCCACCCGGTCGAGGGCCCAAGCCAGGTTGATCGCCGTCGGCCGGGTCGCCGCGAGCCGCGTTCGCGCCCCGTCGAGGTTGCGGTCGGACGGGTCCTCCCGCATCGCCAGCGCCAGGCCGTAGGCGGCGGTGGCGCCGATGAGGGGAGCGCCGCGCACGATCATGGTGCGGATCGCGACCGCGGCCTCCGCTTCGCTCCTCAGCGTCTTCGTCTCGAAGGCGAAGGGGAGGCGGGTCTGGTCGATCACGCAGATCCCCTCGCCGTCGGGCGCGGGGAAGATGGTGCGGTAGTGGCGGCCGTCGATCTTCATGGACAGGGTTTAGCACGAGCTCGGTGCGCCGCGCGACCGCGTCGGGGGGACCGGATCGCTGCAACGCGTCCCGCCCCCGACCGCTTCAGAACCTCACCGCCCGCGCCCGCTTCACCTGCGGGATCGCCTCGATCGCCTTCAGCAGGTCGCCCGAGACCGGCTCGTCGACGGCGGCAAAGCAGATCGCGTCGCCGCCCGGCCGGTCGCGGCCGAGATGGAAGGTGGCGACGTTGACCCCGGCCTCGCCCATCAGCGTGCCGAAGCGGCCGATGAAGCCGGGCTGGTCGGCGTTGCGGATGTAGAGCATGTGCGGCGCCACCGCGGCCTCGAGCGCGATGCCGCGGATCTCGACGAAGCGCGGGCGGCCGTCGCCGAACACCGTGCCGGCGGCGTCGCGGGGCATGTCCTCGGCCTCGACCGTGAGGTGGAGGCGCGAGGCGTACGGCCCCTCGACGGCGGTGCGGGTCGCGGTCTCGACCTGGATGCCGCGGGCCCGCGCCACCTCGATCGCCGAGACCATGTTGACGCCCTCCAGGAACGGCCGCAGCGCGCCGGTCACCGCGGCGGCGGTGAGCGCCTTGGTGTTCAAGCCGGCCGCCTCGCCCTCGTAGACGATGCGGATGCCGCGGATCGGCGCCTCGGTGAGCTGGCCGAGAAACGAGCCGAGCTGCTCGGCGAGCGTCACGTAGGGCCGCAGCCGCGGCGCCTCCTCGGCGGAGATCGACGGGAAGTTGACCGCGTTGCGGATCGCCCCGTTGAGCAGGTAGTCGCTCATCTGCTCGGCGACCTGGAGCGCCACGTTCTCCTGCGCCTCGGTGGTCGAGGCGCCGAGATGCGGCGTGCAGACCATGTTCGGGTGGCCGAACAGCACGTTGTCCTTGGCCGGCTCCTCGGTGAACACGTCGAAGGCCGCGCCCGCGACGTGGCCGGATTCAAGAGCGGCGCGCAACGCCACCTCGTCGACGAGGCCGCCGCGGGCGCAGTTGACGATCCGCACCCCGGGCTTCGTGCGTGCCAGCGCCTCGGCCGACAGGATGTTGCGTGTCTTGTCCGTCAGCGGGACGTGCAGGGTGATGACGTCGGCCCGGCGCAGCAGCTCGTCGAGCTCGACCTTCTCGACGCCGAGCGCCACCGCGCGCTCGGGGGTGAGGAACGGGTCGTAGGCGACGACCCGCATCCGGAGGCCGATGCCGCGATCGGCCACGATCGCGCCGATATTGCCGCAGCCGATCACGCCCAGCGTCTTGGCGGTCAGCTCGATGCCGAGGAAGCGGTTCTTCTCCCAGCGGCCGGCTTGCGTCGAGGCGTCGGCCTGCGGGATCTGGCGGGCAAGCGAGAGCATCAGCGCGATGGCGTGCTCGGCGGTGGTCACGGCGTTGCCGTGCGGCGTGTTCATCACGATCACGCCGCGGGCGGTGGCGGCCGGCACGTCGATGGTGTCGACGCCGATGCCGGCCCGGCCGATCACGGTGAGGTTGCGGGCGCGCTCCAAGAGCGCGGCGGTGACCTTCGTGGTCGAGCGGACGGCGAGGCCGTCATACTCGCCGATCGCCGCGGCGAGGGCTTCCTTGTCCTTGCCGAGCTCGGGGCGGAGATCGGCCTGGATCCCGCGCTCGCGGAAGATCGCGATCGCCGCGGGAGAGAGGGTGTCGGAGATCAGGACTTTTTTGATGGGGGTGGGCATGGCGGCCTCGAATGGGGTCGCGCCATCGCCCCGCTGAGGGAGCGGGTCGGTCGGGGGCTGTCGTCACACCGGGTCGCGCGCATGTCTCCTCTCCCCGCCCGCGGGGAGAGGGCTGCGTTCCCGTTCAGGGAACGCAGCGAGGCGGCAGCCGAGGGCGAGGGGGTGATGCCGGAGGAGTCTCATCCGGAGACACCTCCTCACCCTCGCTCCGGCTTTCGCCTGCGCTCGTCACGGCCCCGACAGGGGGGCCGCGACCCTCTCCCCGCCCGCGGGGAGGGGAGAAACCCGCGCTTCATTAGGCGATGTATGATTGTCGTCAGCCTTGTTCGGCCGACACCGGCTCCCGCTCGCGCGGGGCTCCGGCGCCGAATCTTTGGCGATGATGGGCTCGGGGATCAGGCCGCCTTCGTCAGGCGGGTCTTCTCCTGGGCGAAGGCCCAGTCGAGCCACGGCGTCAGGGCTTCGAGATCCGAGGCCTCGACGGTGGCGCCGCACCAGATCCGCAGGCCCGGAGGCGCGTCGCGGTAGGAGCCGATGTCGAGGGCGACGCCCTCGCGCTCGAGCGCCGTGGTGATGCCCTTGGCCACCGCCGCCACCGCTTCGGGGCCGCGTCCGACCACGTCGGGATCGCCGACCACCAGGCAGACGCTGGTGTTCGAGGCGGTCGCCGGATCCTCGGCGAGGTTGGCGATCCAGGGCGTGCGGGCGACCCAGTCGGCGATCACGCCGGCGTTGCGGTCGGCGCGGGCGCGCAGGGCGGCCAGGCCGCCGAGCTTTTCGGCCCAGAGCAGCGCGTCGATGTAGTCCTCGACGGCCAGCATCGAGGGCGTGTTGATGGTCTCGCCCTGGAAGATGCCCTCGATCAGCTTGCCGCCCTTGGTCATGCGAAAGATCTTCGGCATCGGCCAGGCCGGGATGTGGCTCTCCAGCCGCGCGACGGCGCGGGGCGAGAGGATCAGCATGCCGTGCGCGGCCTCGCCGCCGAGCACCTTCTGCCAGGAGAAGGTCACGACATCGAGCTTTGGCCAGTCGAGGTCCTGCGCGAAGGCCGCCGAGGTGGCGTCGCAGATCGTCAGCCCCTCGCGGTCGGCCGCGATCCAGTCGGCGTTCGGCACGCGCACGCCCGAGGTGGTGCCGTTCCAGGTGAACACCACGTCGCGGGTGCGGGTATCGACGGTCGAGAGGTCGGGCAGGCGGCCGTAGGGCGCCTTGATCACGCGGGCGTCGAGCTTGAGCTGCTTGATCGCGTCGGTGACCCAGGTCTCGCCGAAGGATTCCCAGGCCAGCATGTCGACCGGGCGGGCGCCGAGCAGCGACCACATCGCCATCTCGACGGCGCCGGTGTCGGAGGCCGGCACGATGCCGATGCGATAGTCGTCCGGCACCTGCAGCACGCTGCGGGTCAGGTCGATCGCCTGCTTGAGCTTGGCCTTGCCGAGCTTGGCCCGGTGCGAGCGGCCGAGCGCCGCGTCGGAGAGGGCGTCGGGGGTCCAGCCGGGGCGCTTGGCGCAGGGGCCGGACGAGAAGAAGGGCGCGCGCGGGCGCGCCTCGGGGAGGCGGGTCGTCGTCATGCTGTGTCCATCCTTCCAGATGGGCGCCTCTCGGTGGGGAGAGGTGTCCCGCCGCCGGGGATGCGCCGCGCCGGCCCCCGCGTCAAGCCTGCCGTCGGCGCACCCTGGCCGGCCGGCGTCCGCCCGGATACGAGGAGACCCGGTGAGACGGGGGTGACATGGACGAGTTCGGGCGCGCGCTGGGGCTGGCGATGGCGATGATCCTGCGCGGGGATGCCGACCTCGTCGCCATCGTCGGCCTGTCGCTGCGGGTCAGCCTGACGGCGGCGGCCCTCGGCTTCGTCCTCGGCGCGCCGCTCGGCGCGCTCCTCGCCACCACGCGGTTTCCCGGCCGCGGCGCGGTGCTGGTGCTCGTCAACGCGCTCCTCGGCCTGCCGCCGGTGGTGGTGGGCCTGGTGCTGTACCTGCTGGTCTCGCGCTCGGGGCCGCTGGGGAGCCTCGGCCTGCTGTTCACGCCGGGTGCCATGGTGATCGCGCAAGGGGCGCTCGCCCTGCCGATCGTCGCGGCGCTCTCGCATCGCACCTGCGAGGCTTTGTGGGCGGAATACGGCGACGCGCTGCGGGTCGACGGGGTCGGTCCCGGGCACGCGGCGCGGATCCTGCTCGCCATGGCGCCCGCGCCCCTCGTCACCGCCTTCCTGGCGGCGTTCGGGCGGGCGATCGCGGAGGTCGGCGCCATCCTGATGGTGGGGGGCAACATCCGCGGCTACACCCGCACCATGACGACCAGCATCGCGCTCGAGACGAGCCGCGGCGACCTCGCGCTGGCGCTCGGCCTCGGGCTCGTCCTCGTCAGCCTGACCCTGGTGGTCAGCGCCGCCGCCTTCGGCATCAACCGGGTGGCGGCGGCGCCTCGCGGGTGATCACTGCGTCGGCATCGTGCCGGTCGGAAAGAACAGCTGCTCGCCGCCGACCTTGAACGAGGCGATGGCCGCACGGCCGCGCTCGGAGGTCAGCCACTCGTGCCAGATCCGGGCGTCGGCCGCGTGGATCTGCGGGTTCTTCGCCGGGTTCACCAGGATCGAGCCGTAGGGGTTGAACAGCGAGGTATCGCCCTGGACCAGGATCGCGAGGTTCTGGCGGTTCTTGAAGTTGGCCCAGGTCGCCCGGTCGGTGAGGGTGTAGGCGTCCATGGCGGCCGCGGCGTTCAGCGTCGGGCCCATGCCCTGGCCGAGCTCGCGGTAGCTCGCGCCCAGTCCGCGGGCCTCGATGCCGGCCTTCTTCCACAGGCGCAGCTCGGTGCGGTGGGTGCCGCTGTCGTCGCCGCGGCTGGCGAACGGTGCCTTGGCCTTGGCGATGCGGGCGAGCGCCTCGGTCGCGTCGCGCCCGCCCTTGATGCCGGCCGGGTCGGCGGCCGGCCCGACGATCACGAAGTCGTTCGCCATCACGTCGCGGCGGTCGAGGCCGTGGCCCTCGGTCACGAACTTGTCCTCGCCGGCCCGGTCGTGGACGAGGAGCGCGTCGGCGTCGCCCTTGGCGCCGATGGCGAGCGCCTGGCCGGTGCCGACCGCGACGACCCGCACCGCGATGCCGGTCTCGCGCTGGAAGATCGGCAGGAGGTGGCCGAACAGGCCCGACTGCTCGGTCGAGGTGGTGGAGGCGAGCGTGATCGCCCGCTCCTGCGCGGCGGCGGGCAGGACGGGGGCGAGGGCGAGAAGCGCGGCGAGCGCGAGGCGGCGCGAGATCGGCAGGCTCAAGGGCGGGTCTCCGGTGGCGGTATCGGCCAGCGATAGCCCGCGGGCCGGCCGCGGCGCCAGGGCGATTCGCGGCCGGGGGATCACCTCTTCGCGGGTGCCGCTGCCGCCGCGAGGCTGTTGGCGATCGTCGTCAGCAGGGCGGCGGCCTGGGTGGCGACCTCCGGTTCCTGCCCCTCCGCCGCCAGCCGGCGCTTGGTCTCGATCACGGTCTCGACCGCCTCGACGAGCTCCGCCGCCGGGACCGTCCCGTGCTCGACGAGGACCAGCATCAGGCTCTCGACCAGCATCAGGGCGGCCTGGGCCTCGGCGGCGTAGACCCGGTCCATCCCGGTCGGCTTCCCGTCGCGTTCAGGCTCCGACATCGCCGCCGCCCGTCCGCTCGCCGCCGCCGCCGGCTTCCCGCACGCCGACGAATTCCGGCCGGCCGCGCTCCGAGATGTCGAGGAGCGGCCCGGCGATCCGCACGAGCGCGTCGAGGTCGCCGATCGTCACCCGGCGCCCGCGCATCGCGACGACGCCGTTCTCCCGGAACGAGCGCAGGACCCGGTTCACGTGGACGTTGGAGATGCCGAGATGGTCGCCGATCTGCTCCTGGGTCATCGGCAGGTCGTAGGCCTGCGCGTCGGGGGCGATGGTGCCCGAGAGGATCAGGCGGCCGCGGAAATCGACCAGCAGCATCGCCAGGCGCTCGTCGGCGCTGCCGCGGCCGAGGCCGACGACCCAGTTGTGCAGCCGGCGCTCCTCCTCGATCACCTGCCACATGCAGCGGGTGGCGAGGTCGGGGTCGCGCTCGTAGGCCTCGCGCAGGGTCCGGTGGTCGACCTGCTCGACCATCACCTCGGACAGGGCCTGCACGGCGTCGGGGCTGTGGGTGGCAAACAGGCTTTTGACCGCGAACAGGTCGCCGGGCAGGAAGATGAGGATGAACTGGCTGCGCCCGTCCTCCAGGGTGCGCAGGCGCCCGACCCAGCCCTTGCGCAGGCGGAAGATCGTGTCGTTCGGGCTGCCGGCCTCCACCAGCAGGCGGCCGGCCGGGTAGATCCGGCCGGACCCGGCCATCACCCGGTCGAGCGCCACCTCGCCGCGACGCAGGGCCCCCAGGATCTCGGGCCGGTGCATCATGTAGCGGGCGGAATCGGGCATGGCGGCGGTGGGGTCCGGCGTGCGTCGCGAGGGGCGGCGCCCGGGAAGGACAGCGCCGATCGTTCCGGGCTCTAGGGAGCCTCGGCCGCGGCGGCATTCACCTGCGTTGTGTTCTGAACAGAGTCCGGTGGACGGCCCCTGCGATTCAGCCGATCAGGTCCGGGCGCCGCTCGCGGGTGAGCCGGGCGGATTCCGCCGCCCGCCAGCGGGCGATGGCCGCGTGGTTGCCGCCAGTGAGCACCTCGGGGATCTCGCGCCCCTCCCACTCGCGCGGGCGGGTGTAGTGCGGATATTCGAGGCCGCCGCTCTCGAAGCTCTCCTCGACGCCGGAGGCGTGCTTACCCATCGTGCCGGGCAGGAGGCGCACGCAGGCGTCGAGCACCACAAGCGCCGCGGGCTCGCCGCCCGACAGGATGTAGTCGCCGATCGAGAGCTCCTCGAGGCCGCGCCCGGCGATCACCCGCTCGTCGACGCCCTCGAACCGGCCGCAGACCACGACGACGCCCGGCCCTTCGCTGAGCGCCCGGACGCGGGCTTGCGTGAGCGGGCGGCCGCGGGGGCTCATCAGCAGGCGCGGGCGGGGATCGTCGGGCGCGCAGGCGGCATCGATCGCCGCGGCGAGCACGTCGCAGCGCAGCACCATCCCGGCGCCGCCGCCGGCGGGCGTGTCGTCCACCGCCCGGTGCCGGCCGATCCCGTGGTCGCGGATGTTGCGCGCCTCCAGACTCCAGGCCCCCCGCGCCAGCGCGTCGCCGGCGAGCGACAGGCCGAGATGGCCGGGGAACATCTCGGGGTAGAGCGTGAGGATCGTGGCGCGCCAGGGCGCGGCGGGGGAGGCGTCGCAGGTCATGCGGGTTGATGGCGCCGGAGGGGCGGGACGGTCAACCGGCCCGGCTCCATCCTCAGGCCTCCTCGGCCCGGCACAACTCGTCGACGGTCTTCAGGTAGGCCTTGGCGTCGAACTTCTTCAGGGTGTTCGGTCCGAGGTAGCGGACGGTGCCGAAAACCTTGCGCCGTCCCCAGGGCCGGTCGTGCAGGCCGAACAGCCAGGCGACGTTGGTGAAGGAGTTCGCGTCGCGCCCGTCGAGGAAGTAGCAGTTGTTGAGACGGAGCGCCACCGCGAACGCTTCCTCCGGCGAGGGCGACCACTCGAGGATCTTCTTGCCCCAGTACATGCGCAGGTGGTTGTGCATGTAGCCGGTGACGCGCATCTCGCGCATCGCGGCGTTCCAGTATTCGTCGTGGGTGCGCCCCTCGGCCAGCGCGTCCTCGTCGTAGATGTGGGGGCGGGGATCGTCGGCGTGCTCGGCCAGCGCCTTGCGCGACCAGTCCGGCAGGGCCGTATCGTAGGCCGCGTAGCCCGGATTGGTGTGGACGTGGTTCATTGCCAGCTCGCGCCGGACGATCAGCTCCTCGAGATAGGCCGCCCGGTCCTCCGGGCCGCCGGTCTTGGCCGCCTGCACCTTGAGGGCGATCGCCACCGGGGAGATCTGGCCGAAATGCAGGTAGGGGCTCATGTGCGAGGCCGCGCCCGCCTCGGGCTTGTTGCGCACCGTGCCGTACTCGCCGAACGGCCCGGCGAGGTAGGAAGCGAGGCGGCGATGCGCCTCGACCTCGCCGCCGCGGAATCGCCGCACCGGCGGCACGTCGCGGTCGAGCGTCATCGCGGCGAGCGCGGCGTCGGGATCGGAGACGTCGATGTCGCTCTTCAGGGACAGGTCTTCGGCCGAGTGCTTGACGGTGCGGGCCCGCAGGGACGCGAGATAGGGCTCCCAGGTCCGGTGCAGCTTCGGCCGAAGGGTGCGGGCGGCGAATTCGTGCTTGCCCGAGGCGACCTCGAGCGGCACCACCACGTCGCCCTCGACCTGGACCAGGCGGCCGTCGAACCCGGCCTCGATCTCGGCGTACCACTGCTTCTGGATCGTCAGGTAGCCGCGGTCGAGGACCAGCATCGCGGCTTTCTTGCCTAAAGTCAGGGCAGCCTTCGCCGGGGTGGCGCGGCGCAGCACGAAGGCGATGCCCCGGCGCTCCAGGCCCGCCTTGGCGTCGGCGAGGCCCTGCAGCAGGAAGGCGTAGTGCCGGGCATTGGCCTCGGGGAAATGCGCGCCGCCGTCGAGGAGGCCGAACCCCGCCACGACCGGCAGCCCGAGGCGGTTGGCTTCCTCTACGGCGTATTCGAGGGCCGGGTTGTCGCGGCTGCGCATCCCCTGCTGCATCAGGTAGAGCACGTAGGCGCCGTCCCGCGGCTCGACGTCCTTCAGAACCCGGATCCGCCCCGCCTGAATCGCCATGTCGCCGCCCGGATCCCGATGCTTGCCAGACCGGCGGAACTAGGCCGTGGCGAGGCGCGGTCCAGGGCGGCGCTGCGCCGCTGCCCGGAAAAGCGGCAGCGCTGCCACCAATGTCGCCTTGCCTTCCGGCGGGGCATCTCTATTTTTTGCAGTGCGGGAACGCGATGGCGTTGCGCTCCCGCAGCCCTCTCTTTGGGCGTTTCCTCCCTAGACTTCGGGCCACTCGCGAGAGTGGCCTTTTTTCTTGTCCTGGTGCCTGCGGGCCGGATCCCGATTGCTGTGCGGTGGAGCTTATGGCCGCGCTCCGCGTTGCCCCTCCGGCAATGGCCCGTCCCGTGCATCGCGGGAGGATCGGAGCCGGGCGTCAGGGGAGCGGTCGAACGATGCGGCAATTCACGTTGCGGGTCGAGGAGAGCGGCGAAGGCTTGGTCTGCATCACCAGCCCGGAGATCAAGAGCCTGTTCGTGGCCGACGAGACCCTGGCGGGCGCGCTGGAGGCGGTGCCGAGCGTGGTCCGCGCGCTGATGCGCGAGGAGGGCCGCGGCACCCTGCCGGGCGAGGAGGCCGCCGAGTAGGCGGCCCCCGCCGGGCTCAGCCCCTGGCTCGGGCCCGGATCATGAAGTTGTCGTAGGTATATTCCGCGACCTGGAACCACAGGTACTCTTCGTTGCGGAACGTCTTCAGCGCGTCGTAGACGCGCTTGAAGTCCGGGTTCTTGGCGCCGATCTCGGCATAGATGTCGTTCGCCGCCTTGAGGGCGGCCTCCATCACCTCCTGCGGGAAGGGCCGGAGCTGGGCGCCGCCGCCGACGAGCCGGCGCAGGGCCGCGGGGTTGCGGGCGTCGTACTTGGCCTGGAGGTCGCCGTTGACGGTCGCCGCCGCGCCCTGCGCGATCGCCCGGTAGGCCTTGGGCAGCTCGGCCCATTTCTGGGCGTTGAACCAGAAGTGCAGCATCGAGCCGCCCTCCCAGAAGCCCGGATAGTAGTAGAACGGCGCCACCTTGTTGAGGCCGAGCTTCTCGTCGTCGTAGGGACCGATCCACTCGGCGGCATCGAGGGTCTTGCCCTCCAGCGCCGCGTAGAGATCGGCGCCCGGCAGGGTCTGGGTCGCGACGCCGAGCTTCCCCATCACCTGGGCGCCGAGGCCGGCGATGCGGAAGCGCAGGCCCTGGAGGTCGGCGAGGCTCTTCACCTCGCGCCGGAACCAGCCGCCCATCTGGGTGCCGGTGTTGCCGCCGGGCAGGGCGTAGAGCTTGCTCTTCGCAAAGATCTCGTTGAACAGGTCGAGCGCCCCGCCCTGGAGCATCCAGGCGTTCTGCTGGCGCGCGTTGAGGCCGAACGGCGCCGCGGTGGCGAGCGCGTAGGTCGGGTCGCGACCGACCTCATAGGCGGCAGCGGAATACGCCGCCTCGACGGTGCCGGAGCCGACCGCCTCGAGGAGCGCGGACGATCCGCCCGCCGGCGCCGCCGACACCTCGATCTGGAAGCGGTTGTCGGTCGCCTCGGCAACGAGGCGGGCGAAGAGCTCGGGGGCGCCGTAGAGCGCGTCGAGGTTGCGCGGAAAGGCGGAGTGCAGGCGCCAGCGCAGCTCGGGGGCGCTCTGCGCGACCGCCGGTGCCGCGAGGGCGGTGCCTCCGGCAAGGCCCAGCCCGGCCGTCAGGATGTCGCGACGCTTCATGCTCTCCCCATCGGAGGATCGATCCCGTGGCGGGCCGCTCCGGGCCCGCCGGTCGAGAGGTAGGGCATCCGGCGCGAAAGCGCACCGGGGGCTGCCGAGGCCGGGTGCGGAGGCAGGGTGTGGAGCCTTGGGCGGGTCCCGGCCGTCCCGGGAAAGACCTCGTCCGGGCGGGTGGCCTATGCTACCTCCCGGGTCCGATCCCGCGGGCTCGTCGCCCCGGGGCATCTCATCGGCCCTGCCGGAGCGACCCGACCGTGAAGCCCGAACCGATCTCCCTGCACACGGTCTGCGGCCTCGAGGAGCTGGGCCACCATTCGGCCCGCGGCGTCACCCACGTCCTGTCGATCCTCGACCCGGCCTGGCCCGAGCCCGAGGCCTTCGGCACCTACGACGCGCATCACCGCATCACCCTGCGCTTCCACGACATCATCGAGCCGACGGATGGGCAGATCCTGCCCGAGCGCCGCGACGTCGAGGCGATCCTGCGCTTCGGCGAGGAGCTGACGGCCGAGACCGCGCGGCGCAAGACGCACCTGCTGATCCATTGCCACGCCGGCATCTCGCGCTCCACCGCCGCGATGACGATGCTGCTGGGCCAGGCCCATCCGGACCTCGACGCCGCCGCCGTGGTGGCAAAGGTCCATGCGCTGCGCGAAAAATCCTGGCCCAACGCTCGCATGATCGCCTTCGCGGACGAGGCGCTGGGCTACGACGGCACGTTGAACGAAGCGGTGCGCCGGCTGCACGCCGAGCAGCTGCGGATCCGCCCGAACCTCGTCGAGCTGATGCGGGGCCTGGGACGCGGGCGGGAGGTGGATGCGGCCCTGGCCTGACCGGCCCCACACCGAAGGTCGGCCCGCCTCGGGGTGCGAGACGGAATATCAGCCCGGATCGTCCAGGCTGAGAGCGTGTTTGATTGGCTGCTCGAGTCGATCAGGCGCCGACATTGCCGCTTCACCTCGTCATCCTGGGGCCGCGCAGCGGAACCCGGGATCCATAACCGCTGACGGTGGAGGATCAGGCGATCAGCGTTCCGTCTCTTCCTGCTTCGCCAGCGGTTATGGATCCCGGGTTCCCGGCTACGCCGGGTCCCAGGATGACGATGGAGGGCCTTGGATCTACTCTCGCAATCAAACAGGCTCTGATACTTCTACTGTCGTATCTCGTATCGTCCTTGCGTCGTCTATTGTCGGTCGGTAAGACTCTCGCAGCTGGTCGATCGCGAATCCCAGCAACACGCGAGATACATTCGATGCGAGCTCGACCCATCCTCTTGGCGGCCGGCCTCCTGTCTATGCTGCCGACAAGCGCATTCGCATGGCAGAGGCCCGTTCCCACCGTTGAAAAGGTCGTGAGGCCCGGGACGACTTTGAAGATCGGCTGGTTCATCTCCGTCGATCCGACATGCCGCTCGCTGGGTCCGATGACCGTCAACCTGATCGAGCCGCCCGAGAAAGGTCGGATCCTGGTCGAGCAGGGGCCGGAATTCTCGAGCTTCCCGCCCGGCAACCCGCGATCGGCCTGCAACAAGCGGAAGACTTCGGCCACCCGCCTGATCTACAGCGCGCCGCCCGGTCCGGCGGACGACGACCGGTTCACCATCGAGATCGTGGACTCCCTCGGCGATGCCAGGCGGGTGAACTACCACGTCGCGCTGCACTGACCGGCAGCCGATCGGGTCCAAGCATTCCGGGTTCGCCGCCAGAGCGACGGCGGCCCGAACGCGGGGACCGCTCCCGCCTGTTCCAAGGCGAGCGGCGACAGGGGAATGCCCCGGGACACGGCTATCGCCGATCGCCCGGCATCAGCGGCGCGGGACCCGTCAACCGAGCACGTACCGCTCGATCGCCTCCGCGAACCCCTCCGCCTCGTTCGTCGCCGTCACGCGGGTCGCCGCCCGCTGCACCGCCTCGCTGGCGTTCCCCATCGCGATCGACAGGCCGGCGCGGGCGAACATCGCCGTGTCGTTCGCCATGTCGCCGAGCACCGCCACCTGGGCCAGCGGGATGTCCAGCTCCCCGGCGAGGCGGGCGACGAAATGGCCCTTGTCGACGTGGGGCGGGGTGACGTCGAGATAGTAGGCCTGCGAGCGGTGGACCGCGGCGCCTTCGCCGATCTCTTTCGCAAGGCGCGGTTCGAGGGCGGCGAGCGCCGCGTGGTCGCGCGAGACCCCGACGAGCTTGGCGGCGCGGGCGAGATGGGGCGCGAGGTCGTCCACCACACGCGGTTCGGCCTGGAGGGTGCGGCGCTCGAGATCGGTGTAGGCCCCGGCGGGATCGGTCAGGAGCCAGGCTCCCTCGGAAAACACCCAGAGGTCGACGCCCTCGGCGGAGAACCGCGCCGCGGCCTTGCGGGCCGCCGCCTCGGGGATGAGCACCTCGTCGACGAGCGAGAGGTCGGGCCGCACCACCGTCGAGCCGTTGAAGGCGCCCATCGGCAGGGTGAGCCCCAGGGGCTCGACCAGCGCGCGCAGGCCGATCGGCGGCCGGCTCGAGGCCACCGCGAAGGCGATGCCGCGCTCGCGCAGAGCGGCGATCGCCCAAATGGCACGGGGCGTCAGCCGCTTGTCGCCGGTGACGAGCGTGCCGTCGACGTCGGTGACGACGAGGCGGATCGGCGAGAGGGCGTTCGTCATGCGGGGGCCTGCTCAGATTTCCCGGTGGACCGGCACCGGCTCGGGCGGCGTCTCGGGCCGCAGCGGGACGATGGCGGGGGTGAGCACCCGCTCGCGCAGGGCCTGCGGACCGAGCGTCAGGGCGAAGAAGTCGTACTCGCCGGGCAGGTCGTTGGCCATCAGGAACTGGAAATGCATGCGGAACGGCCGGAACGAGATCCGGCGGTAGACCTCCGTCACGATGATGTCGCGAAACTGCGTCGAGCGGATCACCGGGTTGCGGACCGGGCCGGCCGGGGTCTCGCCGAGGTCGCGGGCGGGATTGAAGCCCGGGAAGTTCATCCAGTCCTGCGGCGCCTGGTAATCGGCCCAGACCATTCGGTCGGTGGCGACGAGGCTCATCAGTTCGGCCCGCACGCCGCGGGCCCGCGGGTTGATGGCCACGAGGGGCAGCCCGGCCCCGAGGGTGAGGAGCGACAGGCGCGGCCCCGGCGCGCTCCCGGCGGTCGCGGGCAGGACCCGGGCGGCGACCTCGGCGGCGGTGAGCCCGCCGGAGGAATGGCCGACGATCAGGATCTCGTCGACCGCACCGGCCTTGTGGATCCCGGCGACGTGGGCGGCAAACAGCGCGAGGCGATCCTCGTAGTCCCGGCGCCAGCCGTTGCTGTGCTGCCAGTTGAACACCCAGTCGTTGATGAGCTGGCGCAGGAAGATCCGGTCGAGGAGCGGGGTCGCCGCCAGCACGAGGCCGATGCCGGCGAGCGCCCCGACGAGTCCCGCGGCGAGGCCCGGCAGCCAGCCGGCGGCGAGATGGGCGACGCCCTGGCCCAGCACGGCGGCGAGGGCGGCGAGGATCAGCGTCATGCCGAACGGGTAGAGGATGACGTTGCCGTACTTCCAGTTCAGCCCGTAGAGCCGGAAGAGCTTGCCGGTCGCCACGCCGTGCATGATGCCGGCGGTGAGGAGCGCCATCGAGGCGATCAAGGGCCGGCGGAAATCCGCCCGCACGAGGTCGTCCCAGAGCAGGACCTCATAGGTGGTGTGGGTCTCGGTGCCGGCCCGCCCGGTCTCCACGGTCCAGGTCTGGACCAGGCCGTCGGGGCGGGTCTCGGCCCGGGTGATGCTGCGCTTCGCGAGGTCGAAGCGCTTGGCGTAGCGGGCGAACTCGCGGGCGAACAGCGCCCGGTAGCGCTTGCCCGCCTCGGGATCGTAGCCCGGCAGGTAGACGACGTGGCGCCGCCGCACCGGCCCGGGGGCCTGCGGCGCCAGGTCCGGCGGCGTGAAGCCGATCTGTGTGGTCATCTCTGTCCCGCCATCCGCTCGTGCCCGGCCCCGTCCTGACCCGTGGCCGGTGCCCGCGCCGTCCTAAAGCCGTGATTTGGTAACCAGTGTCGTGGTTGGACGACAGGACGAAGGACACGCCCCGGCCCGTCGCCGCCCTGTGTCTAGCGGGGAAGACGGCCCTAGGGGAGGGCTCCCGAAGCCACTGTGACACGCCGGCCACGGACAGCGGTCCTCGACTCGGCTAGGGACCACTCTCAAGCGAAGGACGAGCAATCTCCCTGATGCGCGCAATCCCGATCGCCCTGTGCACCGCGCTCGCGGTGTCGGGCTGCTCCAACTTCCTGCCAGCGGCCGGCCCCACGGCGAGCGCGGTGGAGACGGGCGCCGACGTGGCGACCGACCAGGGCCTGCTCGCCCGCTACGAGATCGTCGACGTCAACGCCGCGACGGTCGAGGCCCTGCGCGGCCGTCCCCTCGACAGCCTGCTCGCGTCCTTCGGCGACCGCCGTCCCTCCGTCGAGCCGGTGATCGGCGTGGGCGACACCGTGGCGGTGACGATCTACGAGGCCAGCACCGGCGGCCTGTTCTCCGGCTCACTGTCGATCGACCGGTTCTCCTCCGGCTCGAAATCGGCCACCATCCCGCCCCAGACCGTGACCCGCGACGGCGCCATCACGGTGCCGTATGCCGGCCGCGTCCAGGTGGCGGGCAAGCGCGTCCAGGACGTCCAGACCCAGATCGAGCAGGAGCTCGCCGGCAAGGCGATCGAGCCGCAGGTCATCGTCACCGTCGTCCAGCCGACCAGCACCGCCGTGACGGTGACCGGCGAGGTGACGGCGGGCGCCCGCGTGCCGCTCTCCACCAAGGGCGACCGGCTGCTCGACGTGGTGGCGGGTGCGGGCGGCGTGCGCGCGGCGGTCTCCGAGACCTTCGTGCGGCTGTCGCGCGGCGGCACCACCGCGACGGTGCCGCTGACGGCGGTCGTCTCCAACCCGCGCGAGAACATCTTCCTGCGGCCGGGCGACACCCTCACCCTGGTGCGCGATCCCCAGACCTTCCTGGCGGTGGGTGCGCTCGGCGCGCAATCCGAGATCCCGTTCTCGGCCGAGGGCATCACGCTCGCCCAGGCGCTGGCCAAGGCCCGCGGCCTCTCGGACCTGCAGGCCGATCCGGCCGGCGTGTTCCTGTTCCGGTTCGAGCCGGCCTCGGTGGTGCGTCGCATGCGCCCGAACAGCCCGCTGCTCTCCTCGAACTTCGTGCCGGTGGTCTACCGGATCAACATGCGCGACCCCAACAGCCTGTTCGTCAGCCAGGCGTTCCGGATGCGCAACCGCGACCTCGTCTACGTCTCGAACGCCCCCTTCACGGAAGTCCAGAAGGTGCTCGGCGTGTTCTCGACGATCACGGCGCCGGTCTCGGCCGGCGCCTCGGTCTACGCCGGCGTCCGGTAGGGGCGATCGGGCGGGCGTCCGGCGTCCGCCCTTCGCGTTCAGGCCGTCGCGACCCGCACCGGCGTGCCCCGCCGCCAGGCCGCGATCGCCTCGACGGTGTCCTCGTAGAACATCCGGAACGTGCTGTCGGTGACGTAGCCGAGATGCGGGGTCAGCACCGCGTTCGGCAGGCTCCGCAGCGGATGGTCCGCCGGCAGCGGCTCGCGGTCGAACACGTCGAGCCCGGCCCGGATCCGGCCTTGCGCCAAGGCCGCCACCAGCGCCGCCTCGTCGATCAGCGGTCCGCGCGAGGTGTTGACCAGGATCGCGCCCGGGCGCATCCGGGCGATCTCCGCCGTCCCGACGATCCCGCGGGTCGAGGGCGCCAGCACCATGTGCAGGCTGATCACGTCGCTCTCCGCGAACAAGGCCTCGCGGGTCGCCAAGGCCGCGCCGCCGGCCTCCGCCCGCTCGGGCGTCAGGTTCGGGCTCCAGGCCGTCACCCGCATGCCGAGCGCGCGGCCCACCGCCGCGACCCGGGCGCCGATCCGCCCGAGCCCGACGAGGCCGAGGGTACGCCCCTCCAGCCCTTCGCCCAGCGTCTCCTGCCAGCGCCCCTGCGCCATGTTGGCGAATTCCCGCGGCAGGGCGCGGGCGCAGGCCAGCATCAGGGCGACCGTCAATTCGGCGGTGGCGATCCCGCCCTCGCCGTTGCGGGTGTTGCAGACGATGACGCCGCGGGCCTGGAGCGCCGCGGTATCGACCGAGGGGTTGCGCCCGCCGGTGAACACCACGAGCTTCAAGGCGGGGAGGGCGGCGGCCAGGCCCGCGTCGAGCGGCATGCGCTCGCGCATCAGGCAGAGCACGTCGTAGGGGGCGAGCCGCGCGGCGGCCTCCGCCGCCGGCACCGGCTCGTGAAAGAAATCCACCGCCACGTCGGGACCGAGGCCGGCCCAGTCGGCGAGCCCCGCCGCCACGCCCTGGTAATCGTCGAGCACCGCGACCCGGATGCCGTGAGAGTGTGTCATCGCGCGCGTCCTCCTGTTGATCCGTCCCTATCCCGGCGCCGGCGGGCATTCCAGCCGCGCCGTCCGTGCTATGCTTCTCGCCGCACCCTGACGCGTCGCGGCCCCCTTGCGCCCCCGCGGGCTCGCGCCCGATAGAGCGGGTGGTCGGCCAAGCCCGTCGGTCTCGCCGGACAAGGGGGCTGCGGTCGTGCTAAGCGGCCGGCGAGACGCCGAGGAAGCCGAGCCGGAGGTCGGAGTGGGTCGTTGCATGCGGGAGCGCCGGGGATGACGCGCACCAGGGCCGTCGCCGCCCTGTGGCTGGCGATCGGGGCGCTCGTGACCGGGGCGGGACCGGCCCGGGCCGACGTGACCGTCGGGGTCGCGGTTCCGCGCACCGGCGCGGTCGCGGGGATCGGCGAGCAGGTGCTCCAGGGCGTGCAGGCCGCTGTGCGCGACGCCAACGCCCGCGGGGGCATCAGCGGCGAGCCGATCGTGCTCGACGTGCAGGACGATGCCTGCGACCCGGGCCAGGCGATGGCGGTGGCGGAGCGCTTCGTGCGCGCCGGCGTGCGGCTGGTGATCGGGCACGTCTGCTCGAGCGCCTCGCTCGCCGCCTCCGACGTCTACGCGGCGGCCGGCGCCGTGATGATCAGCCCGGCCTCCAACGCCGCGCGCCTGACCGACCGCGGCCTGCCGACCATCTTCCGGGTCTCGGGGCGGGAGGACGACCAGGGCCGGCTCTCGGCCACGGTCCTGGCCGAGCGCTTCCGCGACAAGAAGATCGCGATCCTCTACGACGACACGCCGCTGTCGCGGAACCTCGCCGAGTCGACCAAGGGCAACCTCAACAAGATCGGCCAGAACGAGACCCTGTTCGCCGCGATCGTGCCCGGGCAGACCGACGACGCGGCGCTGATCAAGCGCCTGCAGGGCGCGGGGATCGAGGTGGTCTATTACGGCGGCCACTACCAGGAGATGGGCAAGCTGGTGCGCAAGGCCGCGGAAGCGGGCTTCCGCCCGCAATGGTTCGGCACCTCGGGCATCGCCACCAAGGAGTTCGGCGCGCTCGCCGGCCCGGCGAGCGACGGCGTGCTGATGACCTTCAATCCGGACCTGCGCCGCAAGCCCGAGGCGGCCGCCGCCGTGAAGGCGCTGCAGGCCGACGGGATCGATCCCGCCGGTTTCACCCTCTACGGCTACGCCGCGCTCCAGGCGCTGGTCGAGGCCGGCAACTTCGCCAAGTCGACCGACCCGAAGGCCATTGCCGAGACGCTCCATTCCGAGCGATTCACCCTGGTGCTCGGCAATGTCGGCTTCGACCAGAAGGGCGACGTCACGGCACCCGGCTACGTGCTCTACGTCTGGCGCGACGGCGTGTTCACCTACGCGAATTGAGGTCGAGGGGGAGGACCCCTTCCGCCACCGTGAGGGTACGGCCGCCGATCCAGTCGGCGCCGTCGTAATCGACGAAGATCCGGCCGCGGCGGCCGAGCTTGGTCCCTTGCGCGGCGACGTAGGGACCGGCGGCGCGGCCGGTCTCGCGCAGCCAGCCCGCCACCGCTGCGTTGAAGCTACCGGTCACCGGATCCTCGACCAGCGCGCCGGCGCCGCCGTCGAACAGGGTGCGGATCTCCCAGGCCACGTCTGCGCCCGGAGCGTGGGCACCGACGAGACCGACATCGATCCGGCCCTCGATCCGTCGGACCGGCTCGACCGCCAGCACCTCCTCGGCCGAGGCCAGCATCACCCCGACCCAGCCCGGGCCGTTGTCGCACCAGCGCGCCTCGACGACCCGCTCGGGCGCGATGCGCAGCACCGCCAGGATCTCCCGCATCAGGGCATCGTCCACGGGCCCCTCGCGCAAGAGCTTCGGCGCCGCGAAGGCCAGGCGGCCGGCCTCCTGCCGGATCGGCACGAGGCCGGTCCCGCATTCCTGGACGATCCGCCCGTCCCGGCGCGGCACGCCGCCGGACGCCAGCCAGGCGTGGCAGGCGCCCAGCGTCGGATGGCCGGCGAACGGCAATTCGTGCGCGAGGGTGAAGATGCGTGCCCGGTAATCGGCCCCCGGATCGGTCGGCGGCAGCAGGAAGACCGTCTCCGACAGGTTGAACCACCGGGTCATCGCCTGCATCGTCGCGGTGTCGGGCTCGACCCCGCTCACCACGGCGAGCGGGTTGCCGGTGAAGGCGCCGTCGTGAAAGACATCGATCAGGGCGAAGCGGGCGGTCATGGATCGGGCCTCCGGGCGGCTGCCGGTACCGCCGCGGATCGGTTTGCCCGATTCTCTCGCTCTTTCACACCCTGAACCTCCTTCAGGGTCAGCCGATCTCCGATCGTCAACATCTCGGGATGCGGTCGCCGGTATCAACCCTCGTACAACCCCTTGTGCGTCTCGCGCAGCAAGTTCTTCTGCACCTTGCCCATTGTGTTACGCGGCAGTTCGTCGGCAACGATGACGCGCTTGGGCAACTTGAACTTGGCGAGCCGGCTCTCGAGCGCCGAGAGGATGTCCGCCTCGCTCGGGGCTTCCGCCCCGCGCGGCACCACCACCGCCGTGACGCCCTCGCCGAAATCCGGGTGGGGCACGCCGATCACCGCCGATTCGAGCACGCCGGGCAGCCCGTCGATCTCGGTCTCGACCTCCTTCGGGTAGACGTTGAAGCCGCCGGTGATGATCAGGTCCTTGCCGCGCCCGACGATGTGGACGTAGCCGCGCGGATCGACCTTGCCGAGGTCGCCGGTGATGAAGAACCCGTCGGCCTTGAACTCGGCGGCGGTCTTCTCCGGCATGCGCCAGTAGCCCTTGAACACGTTGGGGCCGCGCACCTCGATCATCCCGACCTGGTCGGCTTCCATCGCCCGGCCGGTCTCCGGGTCGACCACCCGCAGCGAGACGCCCGGCAGCGGGAACCCGACCGTGCCGGCGACCCGGTCGCCGTCATAGGGGTTCGACGTGCTCATGTTGGTCTCGGTCATGCCGTAGCGCTCGAGGATCGCGTGGCCGGTCTTCTCCTGCCACTCGCGATGGGTCTCGGCGAGCAGCGGCGCCGAGCCGGAGACGAACAGGCGCATGCCGGCGGTCGCCTCGCGGGTCAGGCCCGGTTCCTTCAGCAGGCGGGTGTAGAAGGTCGGCACGCCCATCAGCGCGGTTGCGCGGCCCATCAGCGACAGGATCCGCGGCGGATCGAGCTTGGGCAAAAAGATCATCGCGGCACCCGACATCAGCACCGTGTTGGTGGCGACGAACAGGCCGTGGGTGTGGAACACCGGAAGCGCGTGGATCAGCACGTCGTCCGGCGTGAAGCGCCAGTACTCGACCAGCGTGAGCGCGTTCGACGACAGGTTGTCGTGGGTCAGCATCGCGCCCTTCGAGCGCCCGGTGGTGCCCGATGTGTAGAGGATCGCCGCGAGATCGTCGGGGCTGCGAGCCACGTCGGCGAAGTCGCCGGTCTGGCCGGCGGCCTCGGCCGCGATCGTGCCCTCGCCCTCGGCGTCGAGGGTGCCCACCTGCTTGACGCCGGCCTGCTCCGCCACGGGTTTCAGCGCGTCGAGCTTGCCCGGATCGCAGACGAACAGGGCCGGCTCGGCGTCGCCGAGGAAATAGGCGATCTCGGCCGGGGTGTAGCCGGTGTTGAGCGGCAGGAAGACCGCGCCGGCCCGCACGCAGCCGAGATAGAGCGCGATCACCGCCGGGCTCTTCTCGACCTGTACCGCCACCCGGTCCCCGGGCGCGACGCCGAGGCCGACCAGCGCCGCGGCGTAGCGGCCGGATTCGGCGACGAGATCCGCGTAGCTCCAGCGCAGGCCCTC
Source organism: Methylobacterium ajmalii (assembly GCF_036448855.1). NCBI lineage: Bacteria > Pseudomonadati > Pseudomonadota > Alphaproteobacteria > Hyphomicrobiales > Methylobacteriaceae > Methylobacterium > Methylobacterium ajmalii. Next base: position 22,479 of record NZ_JAZFXT010000058.1, on the reverse strand, counting down.
GGGTGTCTCGAGGAACGTTTTTCCAGCCGGATCGGCGGGGAGACGGGAGCGGACGATGTCGAAGAAGTGGTTGGACATGGGAGGACTCTTCAATCGTCGGCGAGATGGCGGCCACGCCGTCCACTCGAAGAACGGGGGGTGTCTCCTCTCCCCGCAACGAAGTCGGGCTCGCCCGACTTCGTTGCTTGTTTGCAGATCCCGGGCACGCCCGGGATCTGTCGGGAGAGGGGAATGCTCTCTACGCTTCCGCCAGCGCCACCGACCGGGCCGGCGGCAGGTTCTGGCGCAATTCGCGGTTGACGGTGAGGGAGGCCGAGACCGTGCCGAGATTGGCGTAGGTCTCGTGGTTCTTCTCGATCGCCGCGAGGTCGTAGAGGTAGTTCACCATCAGGCCGTAGCCTTGCGACAGGCCCTTGGGCGAGACGTCGCCCAGGAAGTTCAGCCGCTCCAGCCGGGCGCCGTTGCCGAGGTGGAAGCGGGCCACCGGGTCGACCGGCTTGCCGCGCGGGGTCTTGGCGCGCAGGAAGTAGTAGGCGGCGGCCGGCAGCAGGGCCTTCTTCACCGCGTCGGCCTTGGCCTTGTCGGTGTGCCAGTCGGGCTGGTCGAGGGCGCGCAGGATCTCGACATCCTCGCGGGTCAGCCCCTGCGGCGCGTCGGCCCGGCGCTCGCGGTCGAGCCAGGCGCGGAAGCCCGGCACCGGCGAGAGCGTCACGAAGGTCTTGAGCGCCGGCATCTCGCGGCAGAGGTCCTCGACCACCTGCTTGATCAGGAAGTTGCCGAAGGTGATGCCGGCCAGCCCCTTCTGGCAGTTCGAGATCGAGTAGAAGATCGCGGTCGTCGCCTCGCGGGTGTCGGTGTGCCGGCGTTCGTGGGCGAGGATCGGGTCGATCGCCGCCGCGATGGCGGTGGTGAGCGCCACCTCGACGAAGATCAGCGGCTCGTCGAGGAGCGCCGGGTGGAAGAAGGCGAAGCAGCGCCGGTCCGGCGGCTCGATGCGCCGACGCAGGTCGTCCCAGCCCGAGATCGCGTGCACCGCCTCGTAGCGGATGATCTTTTCCAGGATGTGGGCCGGGGTGGTCCAGTCGATCCGGCGCAGCACCAGGAAGCCGCGGTTGAACCACGAGGCGAACAGGTGCTCGAAGTCGGAATCGAGGCTGTCGACGGCCTCCGCCAGCGCCGCATCCGGCTTGTCGGCCTTGCGGGCGGCGTCGCGCAGCAAAAACAGGTCCTCGCGCATCCGCACCAACGCGATGGTGCCGTCGCGGGCGAGGTTGAGCCGGCGGATCAGCTCCTGCGAGCGCGGCTCGGCCGCCTCGTGCAGCCGGCCCAGCGTGGCGCGCGACGGCGCCTTCTCGTAGGCCGCGATGGCGCTGCCCACCGCGTCGTGGTCGGCCCCGAACTCGAGGGCGATCCGGCGCAGGAAGTCGTGCCGGTCGGATCGGCCGAAGCTGTCGTAGCGGTCGAGGATGATGCGGGCGAGCGCGACCCCGGAGGCCTCGCCGCGCCGCGAGATCAGGTCCTCGCAGAGCTTCACCACCTCGGCGACGCTCGCCTTGGCGGGGTCGTCGCGGCCGAAGGCGATCAGCCCGCGGCCCCGGTCCGAGATGCTCTGGAGGAGGTCGCCGAGGAACGAGATCGCCGCCATGGAGCCTTGCTCACCATCGGGTTGCCGGGGACGGCCGCGCGCAACCCGCGCACCGCCCGGCGTTAGATAGGGCTCCGCTGCGTCAGCGGAGGGGAGGACGGAGCGCTGCCGGGTGTCGCGGACGGGCTCCGGCGGCGGTCCCTGCATGGTGGCGCCCCTACTTGGTCGAGGGCAAGAGCAGATCCGGCAGCCAGAGGGCGATACCGGGCATCAGGCAGAGCAGGAGGATTGCCACCGCCATCAGGATCACGAAGGGCAGGGTGCCCCAGATGATGTCCGAGAGCGGGATGTCGGGGGCGATGTTCTTGATGACGAAGATGTTGAGGCCGACCGGCGGGTGGATCAGCCCCATCTCCATGGTGATCGTCATCACGACGCCGAACCAGACGAGATCGAACCCGGCGGCCTTGAGCGGCGGCAGGATGATCGGCGCGGTCATCAGGATGATCGAGACCGGCGGCAGGAAGAAGCCGAGGCCCACCACCAGCAGCAGGATGGTCAGCAGCAGCAGCCAGGGCGAGAGCTGCATCGCCACGATCGCGGCGGCGGCGGCCTGCGAGATGTGAAGGTAGCTCATCACGTAGGCGTAGAGCAGTGACATGCCGATGATCAGCATCAGCATGGTGGATTCGCGCAGCGTCGCCGTCAGGATCGGGCTCACGTCGCCGGCCCGCCACACGCCGTAGATCGCCGCGATGAGCGCGAGCGCCAGGAGGCCGCCGAGGCCCGCCGTCTCGGAGGGCGTGGCGTAGCCGCCGTAGAGCGCCACCATCACGCCGGTCAGCAGCACCACGAAGGGCAGCACCCGCGGCAAGGTCGAGAAGCGCTCCGCCATCGAGTAGCGGTCCTCGGCCAGGATCGGATGCGCGGTCCCGCCGGTCTCGTAGGCCGCCCGCGCGGCGGCGAATTCGCGCCGGAAGCGCCAGGCGGAATAGCCGGCGAAGAGCAGCACCAGCAGCAGGCCCGGGCCGATGCCGGCGAGGAAGAGCCGCCCGAGCGACTGCTCGGCCGCCACCGCGTAGAGGATCATGGTGATCGAGGGCGGCAGGAGGATGCCGAGCGTGCCCCCCGCCGCGATGATGCCGGCGGCAAACCCCCCGGAATAGCCGCGCCGGCGCATCTCCGGGATGCCGGCCGAGCCGATCGCCGAGCAGGTCGCCGGGCTCGATCCCGCCATGGCGGCGAACAGCGCGCAGGCGAACACGTTGGCGATGCCGAGCCCCCCGGGGATCTTGTGCATCCAGGCGTGCATCGCCGAGTAGAGGTCCTGGCCCGCCTTCGACCGGCCGATCGCCGCGCCCTTCAGGATGAAGAGCGGGATCGACAGCAGCGTGATCGAGGCCATCTCCTCGTAGACGTTCTGCGCCACCGTATCGAGGGAGGCGCCGGGCATGAAGGCCAGCATGAAGACGAGGGCCACCGCGCCGAGCGCGAAGGCGATCGGGATGCCGGCGAGCATCGCGCCGAGGGTGGCACCCGCGTAGAGCGTGCCGATGATCGCGGTGCTCATCGGGCGGAATCCTTCGTGTCTTGCTTCTTCGCCCGGACGAGGTCGGGCCCGAGGCCGACCTTCGGATCGGCGAAGCCGGCGGCCGCCGGCCCGCGGGCGAGGGCTTCGGCGATCTGGAGCAGGAATTGCAGCGCCAAGAGCGTCATGCCGAGCGCCATCAGCGAATAGGGGATCCAGAGCGGCGGCCCCCAGGTCGATTGCGAGATCTGGCCGTCGACCCAGGCCTCGTGCAGCAGCGTCCAGCTCTTCCAGGCGAAGAACGCCACGAATCCGAGGCTGACGACGTCGGCGACGATGAGCCGGATGCGGTTCGCCCGCGGCGAGAGGAGGCCGGTCAGCGCCTCGATGGCGACGTGGCCGCGCCGGGCCTGGACGCCCGCCGCCGACAGGAAGGTGGCGCCGACGATCAGAAACACCGCGGTCTCGTCCTGCCACTCCGTCGGGACCTTGAGCAGGTAGCGGACGACGACGCTGTAGCTCAGCACCAGGCAGGCGGCGACGAGGGCGATGCCGCCCAGGAGCAGGATCGCCCGGTTGAGGCCGCCCATCGCGGCCTCGATCGCGGCGAGCGGCCCGGGCAGCCGGGCCCGCGCGGCGCGGTGCTCCGGCTCCGCGGCGGCGGAGGCCGCGTCGAAGGCGTGGCTCACGCGACCGCCTCCGCGAGCTTGAGCATCTCGGCGCAGGAGGACGACTTCGCCGCGTAGTCCTTCCAGGCGGAGTCGCGGGCGATGTCGCGCCACTTGCCCAGGGTCGCCTCGTCCAGGGTCTCAACCTTGGCGCCGGCCTTCCCGAAGATCTGCTCGACCCGGGTGTCGTCGGCCTGCGCCCCCTCCTGGCCGAAGGATTCGAACTCGGCGCCGACCGCCATGATCAGCTCCTGCTGGTCCTTCGGCAGGGCGTCGAACACGGTCTTCGACATCATGATCGGCTCGAGCATGAACCAGTACGAGCGGCCCCGCCCCGAGGTGAGGGACTTCGACAGCTCCTCCAGCCGGAACGAGATCAGGCTGGTCGAGGAGGTGATGACCGCGTCGCAGGCGCCGGTCTGCATCGCCGCGTAGGATTCGTTCGAGGGCAGGCTGAGCGTCGCGGCGCCGGCGGCCTTCATCATCAGGTCCATCTCGCGCGAGCCGCCGCGGACCTTCAGGCCCTTGGCGTCCTCGGGACGCACCAGAGGCCGCTCGCGGCTCGCGACGCCGCCCGCCTGCCAGACCCAGGAGACCAGCACGATGTTCTTGGCGAGCAGGATCTCGGTGAGCTTGCGGCCGACCGGCGCCGACTTCCAGGCCATCGCCTGCGGGTAGGAGGTCACGAGCGCCGGCATCAGCCCGATATTGGTCTCCGGCACCTCGCCGCCGGCATAGGGCAGGGGATAGAGGCTCATGTCGAGCGCGCCCTTGCGCATCGCGCTGAACTGGGCGTTCGTCTTCATCAGCGAGGAGCCGGGATAGACCTGGACCTCGATCGCCCCCTTCGAGCGCTCCTTCACGGCGGCGGCGAACTTGCGGCACATCCGATCGCGAAAGTCGCCCTCGTCGATCGTGCCGCCGGGGAACTGGTGCGAGATCTTGAGCGTCGTGGCGGCCTGCGCGGCGCGGCCGAGACCGATCAGCGCGGGCGCGGCGAGGCCGGCGGCCACGAGGGTGCGGCGGGTGAGAGCCATGGCGTTTCCTCCGGTCGGAGCGCGGATTCTTTTTCGCGTCTCGCGCTGTCGGCGTCGGACCGGTCGTGTGCCCGCCACCTCGTGTACGCAGGTGACACCGATCTTGTATATTTTGTCAACGCCGGTGCATAATATCGCCGCAAGGGAAGGCGGGACCGGCCATGAGCGAAGCCCGGACGAACGAGACCCGCACGGACCGGGCCCGCGTGAACCACGCCCAGAGACTGCGCCAGACCATCGAGGACGAGATCGTGGACGGGGTCCTGCGCCCCGGCGACCGGCTCGACGAGTGCCAGCTCGCGGCTCGGTTCGGCGTCTCGCGCACGCCGATCCGGGAGGCGCTGCTCCAGCTCGCGGTGACCGGCCTGATCGAGGTCAAGCCGCGCCGCGGCGCGCTGGTGAGCACCCCCGAGCCGGCCCGCCTGTTCGAGATGTTCGAGACCATGGCGGAGCTGGAGGCGGCCTGCGGGCGCCTCGCCGCCCGGCGCCTGACCGAGGCGCATCAGAGCGCCCTGGTGGCGGCGCTCGACGCCTGCCGCGTCGCCGCCGGGGAGGGTACCGAGGCCTACTACGCCGAGAACGCGGTCTTCCACGCGGTGATCTACCGGGCGTCCGGCAACGGCTTCCTGTGCGAGCAGGCGCTGACCCTGAGCCGGCGGCTGGCGCCGTTCCGGCGCATCCAGCTGCGCGTCCGCCATCGGCTGCGCCAGTCGCTCGCCGAGCACGAGGGCGTGGTCGCGGCGATCCTGGCCGGGGACGAGGCGGCGGCCGGCGAGCGGCTGCGCGCCCACGTCCTGGTCCAGGGCGACCGCTTCGCCGAGCTGATCCGCAACTTGGCGGACGGCAGCGCCGCGGCGTGACCCTGCGCGAGGTCAACCCTTTGACCCGACGGCATTTTATCGGAACCGGAACGACCCGTGGGGCGCGACGTTGAGAACTCGTGCGCTCACGCTTGTGGGCTGCCGAGATCCTGCCCCAGCCCGGTGTCGCGATGCCGTCCGAACCCCGACCCGGTCCCGCCGCCTCCGGCGCGACCTCGATCCTGTGGACCGCCCTCCTGGGCGTCGCCCTGGTGCGCCTCGTCACCGCGCGGCGGCCGGCTGGCGTCGCCGAGGTCGAGCCGGACCCGACCAGCCATCTCGGCCGCGGCGCCAAGTCGTATTCGGGACGCCCGGCCCAGTGGGTCGCCGATACCGAGGGCGATCGCGGCCGCAAGGCCGACACGCCGACCGACATCCCGGCCAAGGGCTGGAAGGACGTGCTCACCCGCGTCTACCTCGAATTCCAGAAGGACCGGGTGCTGTCGGTGGCGGCCGGCGTCACCTTCTACACCCTGCTCGCCATCTTCCCGGCGGTGGCGGCGCTGGTCTCGCTCTACGGGCTGTTCACCGATCCGAGCACCATCAACGATCACCTCTCGCTGCTCCAGGGCGTGCTGCCCTCCGGCGCGCTCGAGATCATCGGCGATCAGGTCAAGCGCATCACCGCCAAGGGCAGCACCACCCTCGGCATCACCTTCTTCACCAGCCTCGCGATCTCGCTGTGGAGCGCCAACGCCAGCATGAAGGCGATGTTCGACGCGCTCAACATCGTCTACGAGGAGCGCGAGAAGCGCAGCTTCATCCAGCTCAACCTGCGCTCGCTCGCCTTCACCTTCGGGGCGTTGGTCTTCGTCATCGCGGCGCTCGGCGGCATCGTGGTGCTGCCGGTGGCGCTGAACTTCCTGGGCGATTTCGGCATCCGGATCAGCCCGACCGCCTGGTACGTGGCGCTCCTGCGCTGGCCGGCCCTGCTGGCGGTGCTGCTGTTCGGGCTGGCGCTGCTCTACCGCTACGGTCCCAGCCGCGACCTGCCGCGCTGGCGCTGGGTCACGCCCGGCAGCCTCACCGCCGGGGTGGTCTGGCTCGTCGCCTCGATCGGCTTCTCCTGGTACGTCGGGCATTTCGGCAGCTACAACGAGACCTACGGCTCGCTCGGCGCCGCGATCGGCTTCATGACCTGGATCTGGATCTCGTCGACCATCGTGCTGCTCGGCGGCGAAATCAACGCCGAGCTCGAGCACCAGACCGCGCGCGACACCACCGTCGGCCCCGAGGAGCCGATGGGCACCCGCCGCGCCCGGATGGCCGACACCGTCGGGGCGCCGGCGTAACCGGCGCGGGCGCCGGTCCCGCATGGCCTCCCGGCGCCGCAGCCCCTCGCCAGATGCGGTGCGCGCCACCATCTTGGGGATCAGGAGAATCAGGCAATCCCCGAGGAGCGGCCCGTGGCCAGCCAAGAGACGACCCATCGCGACATGACCGACACCGCAGAGACCCGCACCGAGGCCGAGTGGCGCCAGGAGCTGACGCCCGAGCAGTACCGCGTGCTGCGCGAGCACGGCACCGAGCGGGCCGGCACCAGCCCGCTCAACAATGAGAAGCGCGCCGGCACCTTCGTGTGCGCCGGCTGCGGCCAGCCGCTGTTCGAATCCGCCACCAAGTACGAGTCCGGCTCCGGCTGGCCGAGCTTCTTCGCGCCGATGGAGGGCGCGGTGGAGACGCAGACCGACCGCTCGTTCTTCATGACCCGCACCGAGGTGCATTGTGCCCGCTGCAAGGGCCATCTCGGCCACGTCTTCGAGGACGGCCCGGCCCCGACCGGCCTGCGCTACTGCATGAACGGCGCCGCGATGGGCTTCGAGCCGCAGGAGTGAGACGTACCGGGAGGGGGCGTCCCTCCCGGTCGCTCGTCCCGGGGCAGCGGGCTACGCCGCCCCGTGCAGCGAGACCCGGAACAGCTCCCGGAACTCCTCCGCCCCGACAGGCCGGCCGTTGGTCGCCGTCGAGTGGTCCTCGACCGCCCGCGGCACCAGCGCCTCGCACTCGGCCTGCGTCACCCCCATGGCGGCGAGATCGGCCGGCAGGCCGAGGTCGCGGTTGAGCGCCTCGATCGCGGCGGCGAGGTCGGCGCCCTCGGGCAGGCCCATCGCCCGGCGCAACACCGCGTATTTGCGCTCGCAGGCCGGTGCGTTGAAGCGCAGGACGTGCGGCAGGATCACGGCGTTGAGGGTGCCGTGATGGAGGCGCTTCGCCTTCAGCCCGCCGAGCGCGTGCGACATCGAGTGGACGGCGCCGAGCCCCTTCTGGAAGGTCATCCCGCCCTCGAGCGCGGCCATCATCATGTCCTCGCGGGCCTCGATGTCGGCGCCGTCCCGGACCGCGCGGGCGAGCGAGCGGACGGCGCGGCCCAGGCCGTCGAGGGCGATCGCCTCGGCCGGCGGGTTGTGGCGCGGGCTCAGGTACGTCTCGATGCAGTGGGTGAGCGCGTCCATGCCGGTGGCGGCGGTGAGGCCCGCCGGCAGGCCGAGCGTCAGCTCGGGATCGCAGATCGCCACGTTCGGGATCAGGTGGGGCGAGATGAAGCCGAGCTTGCGCCCGTCGGCGAGCGTGATCAGCGCCGCGCGGCCGACCTCGCTGCCGGTGCCGGCGGTGGTCGGCACCGCGACGACCGGAGGCCGGTCGGCCCGGATACGCGGGATGCCGCCGAGGATCGCCGCGTAGGTGGCCAGCGGTTCCTCGTGGGTGGCGAGCAGCGCCACGCCCTTGGCGAGGTCGAGGGGGGAGCCGCCGCCGACCGCGATCACCGCGTCGCAGCCCTCCGCCTTGAAGCGGTCGCGGGCCTCGATCGTCGCCTCCTCGGTCGGGTTCTCGGGCGTGCCGTCGAAGACCGGAGTCGCCGCCGGTAGGCCGGCGGCCTCGATCACCCGGGCGATCAGCCCCGCCGCGACGACGCCGCGATCGGTGACGATCAGCGGCCGGCGCGCCCCGAGGAGCGCCAGTTCCTCGCCGAGCAACCGGACGGCGCCGCGCTCGAACTGGATCCGGGTAAGGTAGGTGATGAGGCTCATGGGGGGCTGCCTGTCGGGACCGGTCCCGGCTCGCCGCGCGCGAGCGACCGGAGGGCGCCGCGAAAGCTCCCGATCCGCTCCTCCCGCGCGCCTCTCGTCCGGGCGTTGGCCGCGAGCCTAAGCAGATTTCGCGAAAGTGGCAGCCGGTTTTTCGACAAAAATCTGCGACGAGACAAGAACCTGAGCCGGTGAAGCGTTGGTTTGCCGATGCAAGCCTGCTCGGGCCGCGGGTGCGCCGTGCGGCAAGAGGCCGGCCGCGCCGATCCGCGTCAGGCGCTAGGCCAGGCCCGCCGCCTCCAGCAGGGCCTGCGTCCCGAGGCTCGTCGAGTCGAGCAGCGGCACCCCGTCGAGGGCGGCCGGCAGGCGCCAGCCCGGCAGGTTGGTGCTCCAGATCAGCACCGCGTCGGCGCCTTCGCCCACCTCCCAGGCCGCCGCGGCGAGGCGGGCCGGCGCGACCGTGGCGGCGTCGCGGTTCTCGGCGATGCCGAGATGGGCGGTCGCGCCGATTCCGATCCCCGCCTCCCCGAACCGGCCGGCCACCCGGTCGGCCTCCTCGGCATCGCCCTGGACCACGAGGCCGACGCGGCGAAACCCCTCGCGGCGCATCCGGTCCCGGGCGGCGAGCGCCGTCGTCACCATCGGCAGGCCGGTGCGGGCTTTGACCGCCCGGCATAGGTCCTCGTCCGGGGTGAAGCCGAGGGCGGCGCCCCGGGTCGCGTTCCAGCACAGGGCGGCGACGCCCGCCTCGGCCAGGAGGTCGGCGGCGGCGAGGAACACGGCCTCGTCGTAGCCCGCGCCCTTGAGCATCGAGCGGTAGGGCACGCGGGCGTAGCAGGCTTCGGCGCGACCGGCGAGGCGGGCCTCCGTTGCCCGCTCGACCACCCGGTTGGAGGAGGGCAGGATCACCCCGAGGGCCGGGAGCAGCGGGGAGCTCATCGCACGGGTCCTTCGGTCAGCCGGGCCACCATCAGGGCTTGGGTGCGGGCGACGTGGGCCTGCATCACGGCGCGGGCGCGGTCGCCTTCGCGGGCCCGCAGGGCGTCGAGGATCGCCCGATGCTCGGCCAGGGATTCGGCGACGCGGCCCTCGGCCGCCAGCGCGAAGTTGCGGGCCCGTTCAAGGCGCGGGAAGGCCCGGCCGTGCGCCTCGGCGATGGCCGGGCTGCGGGCTGCGGTCACGATCAGCCGGTGGGCCTGCCGGTTGAGGCGCGTATAGGCGTCGCGGTCGTCGTGGGCCGCCTCCAGGGCGTCCTGGATCCGCGCGAGACGGTCGAGTTCCGCGGCGGTGATCCGCTCGGCGGCAAGGCCTGCGCAGAAGCTCTCCAGCGCCACTTCCAGCTCGAACAGCGGCACGAGGTCGGCGGGGTCGAGCGGCGTCACCAGGGCGGCCCGGTTGCGCCTGAGCGTCACCAGCCCCTCGCCGGCCAGCAGCTTCAGCGCCTCGCGCACCGGCGTGCGCGACACGCCGAGGCGCGCCACGAGGTCGGGCTCGTTCAGCACCTCGCCGGGGCCAAGCAGGTTGAGCAGGATCAGCCGGCGCAACGCGGCCGCGGCCTGCTCGGTCAGGGGGGGCTCGGGGCGCTGCGGGCGAGGCGGCGCGTCGTCGGGGGAGGCGGGACGGGGGGCAGCCAAGACACTCTCTTGCTGGGACACTCTCTTGCAATCAGGCCCTTCGACGATCGCTACACCAGCCGCCGCGACAGGCCGGTCAGCCGCTCCATCACGGCGATGCCCCCGATCGTCGCGACGATCAGCACGCCCGACAGCGCCGCGATGGTCACGTCGAGGCGGCCCTCCAGGTCCTGCCACATCCGGATCGGCAGCATGTCGGTGGCGGCGTCGCGCAGGAAGAGCGACACCGGGATGTTGTCGAACGAGGCCATGAAGGCAAGGAAGCCGCCCGACAGGATGCCGGGGCGGATCAGCGGCAGGGTGATGCGGCGGAAGGTGTAGAACCGCGAGGCCCCGAGGCTCGCCGAGCCCTCGAGCAGGCTGGGCTGCAGCTGGGTCAGGGCCGCCACGGTGTTGCGCACCACGTAGGGCACGCAGACCACCGTGTGACCCAGAACCAGCGTGAAGACCGAGACCGGCCAGCCGACCAGCGAGAAGAACATCAGGCTCGACAGGCCGAAGGCGAGCGCCGGCAGGATCAGCGGCGAGAGGAAGAAGCTGTCGAGGAGGCGGGCCGAGAGGCGCGGCGAGCGCGCCACCGCCAGCGCCGCCAGCACCCCGAGCCCGATGGCCATGAGGGTGGCCAGCACCGCCACCGTCAGGCTGTTCTTGAGCGCGTAGTGGAGCTGCCAGGCCTCCATCAGCTCGCCGTACCAGCGGAGGGAGTAGCCCGGCGGCGGGAAGCGCAGGGACAGCCCGTCGGTGAAGGACACCACCAGCACGATCACCGTGGGGGCGAGCAGCAGCACCACGGCGAGGAGCGCCATCAGGTGCAGGAGGATCTCGAAGCTGAGGCGGTCGAGGGCGGCAAAGAGACGGGACATCGCGAGCGACCTCAGGCCTGGGCGTAGCCGCGGGCGAGCCGCCCGAGCGCGTTGAAGGACAGCACCACGGCCAGCACCGCGACGAGGAAGATCACCGACATCGCCGCCGCGAAGGGCCAGTTCTGCAGGGCGATGGCCTGCTGGTAGATGTAGCCCGGCATGAACAGCATCTGCCCGCCGCCGATCAGCGACTGGGTGATGAAGCCCGAGATCGCCGCCGCGAAGGTGAGCACCGCGCCGGCGATGAGGCCCGGCAGGCAGAGCGGCAGGGTCACGCGGAGGAAGGTGCGCCAGCGCCCGGCGCCGAGCGCCTCCGAGGCGTCCCACAGGCTCGGGTCGATGCGCGAGAGCGCCGTCATCAGCGGCAGCACCATCAGGGGCATCTGGACCTGCGCCAGCGCCGCCACGAGGCCGCCCTCGGCGTAGAGGAGCCGCAGGGGCGTGTCGATCAGCCCGAGGGACGAGAGCAGGCTGTTGAGCACCCCCTGGCGCCCCAGGATCACGATCCACGCGAAGGTGCGGATGACGACGCTGGTGAGGAGCGGCGTCAGCACCGCCAGGATGATCAGGCCGCGCACCCAGCCCCCGGCCCGGGTGGCGACGAGCGCCAGCGGCAGGCCCAGCACCAGGCAGGCCGCCGTGACCTTGAGCCCGAGCCACAGCGTGCCGAGGAGCACGCCGAGGCTGAACCCGTCGCCGAGAAAGGCCGCGTATTGCGACAGGCCGATCCCCCCGTCCGCGCCCTTGAGCGACAGCCCGAGGAGCGCCACCAGGGGCGCGGCGAAGAACGCCGCGAAGAACAGCGCGAGCGGGCTCGCCAGCCGCAGCGGGTAGGTAGTGACGTCCGGCAGAGCCACGGCAAAGATCCTCTAGAGCTTGATCTCGCGGTTGAACCGCTCGATCCAGGCCGGGCGCTGGGCGTTGATGGTCTTCCAGTCCTGGAACACGAACTTCTTCTTCAGGTCGTCGGTGTCCTTCGCCAGCACCTTGGCGATCTCGCCGGTCATCTTCACCTTGGCGTTGGTCGGCACGATCAGGTAGGGCGCCTGCATCAGCCGGGTCTGGACCGGCTCGGAAATCGCCGCCTCGATCAGCTTGAAGGCGAGCTCGCGGTTGGGCGAGTTCCTGACGATCTGGATCGCGGTCTTGAAGGCGATGGCGCCCTCCTTGGGCGCCACGAACTCCACCGGCACGCCCTTGGCCTTCAGGATCTGGATCGCGTTGAAGTTGCCGGGCGAGATGTCGACCTGGCCCTGCTGAAAGAGGGTGGCGAGCGCGCCGGGATTGGCCGCCACCGCCGAGAGGTTGGGCTTGAGCGCCTCCATCGCCTTGAAGGCGGGATCGATGTTCGCTTCCGAGCCGCCATGCATCTTGGCGATCTCGACCATGAAGCCGGTGCCGAGCGTCGAGTTCATGTTGGTGATGCCGACCCGGCCCTTGTATTCGGGACGCCACAGGTCGGCCCAGGAGGTCGGCGGGGTCTTCACCGTGTCGGGGTTGTAGGTCAGGCCGACGACCTGGAAGAAGGCCGCGGGTCCGTGCGGATCCTGCGCGTCGGGGATCAGGTCCTTGAAGGCGGCGCTGCGCTCGACCGGGAAGGGCTCGACCAGATCCTGGGCCAGCGCGGTGAGCGCCGGGCCGGGATCGTGCAGCATCACGTCGATCGGCGGGTTGGCCCTGGCGGCCGAGACCTTGGCGATCTGGTCGACCGACAGCATCGGGTCGAGGACGATCGGCGCGTTGCTCGTCTCCTTTCGGAAGGCCGGCACCAGCACGGCCTTGTGCGCCTCCTCCCAGCTCCCCGTGAAGGTGGCGAAGACGAGGGGCCGCGCCTGCGCGAAGGACAGGCCGGGAAACAGCTCCATGGCGCCGAGCGACAGGGCGGTGGTGAGGAGGGTACGGCGATTGAGCATCGACAGGGCTCCTTGGTCGGAAAAAATCAGGCGGCGGCCGGGAAGGCGGAGGCGAGGCCGGGGGCGACGGCGATGCGCACCGGCGTGCCGGGCGCGCGCAAGGTGCCGCCGCCGAGGCGCGGCTCGGCGATCTTGAGCGGGCGGCCCGCCCCCACCCGGACCTCGTGGACGACGGTGGGGCCGAGGGGCAGCGCCATCTCGACGACGCCCGCGATGCCGTCCTCGCCCTCGGTGAGGCGCAGGTGCTCGGGCCGCAGGCACAGGGTCACCCGCGTTCCCGGCGCCATCGGGCGGGCGAGCGGGCGCGCCACCACCTCGCCGCCGGCATCGAGGGCGATGCGCGGGCCCCGTGCGTCCTGCCCGACGAGCACCCCCGGCACGGCATTGGCCGAGCCCACGAAGGTGTTGACGAACAGAGAGTCCGGCGCGTCGTAGACGGTGGTCGGGGCGGCGAACTGCTCGAGCCGCCCGTTCGAGAGCACCGCCACCCGGTCGGAGAGCGACAGGGCCTCCTCCTGGTCGTGGGTGACGAGGAGCGTCGTCACCCCGGCGACGCGCTGGAGCCGCTTCACCTCGATCTGCATGTCGAGGCGCAGGTTCTTGTCGAGGGCCGCGAATGGCTCGTCGAGGAGCAGCACCGCCGGCCGGATAGCGAGCGCGCGGGCGAGCGCCACCCGCTGCTGCTGGCCGCCGGACAGCTGGCGCGGGTAGCGCGCCCCGGCATGGCCGAGCTGCACGAGGTCGAGCAGGCGCCTGGCCTCCGCCGCCTGCTCCGCTCGCGGGGCGCCCCGGGCCGCGAGGCCGTAGGCGACGTTCTCGGCCACCGTCAGATGCGGGAAGAGGGCGTAGTTCTGGAAGACGATGCCGACGGCGCGCCGGCTCGGCGGCAGGGCGTCGATCACCTCGTCGGCGACGATCACCCGCCCCTCGGTCTGGCGCAGGAAGCCGGCGACGATGCGCAGCAAGGTGGTCTTGCCGCAGCCCGAGGGCCCCAAGAGCGAGATCAGCTCGCCGCCGCGGATATCGAGGTTGATGTTTTCCACGGCGACCGCGCCGCCGTACCGGTGGGTGATGCCGTCGAGCACGACGGACCGGCCCTCCGCCTGACCCTGGCTGCGTCGTCCGGTTGCTGTCACGGTGGGGCCTTCCTGCGGCATCGATCTTGCTGCCGAGGTCATCGCAAATCGTATGCCATTTTTGGGAAAGCCCATGCCCAGCCACCACTTGCATAATCGAGGTCTCGCATGAGCACGGAGCTGTGGCGTCTCCCGGCCATCGAGCTCGGCCGGCTCTTCGCCGATGGACGTGCCTCGCCGGTCGATGCCCTGGAGGCCGCGCAGGCCCGGGCCGCCGCTTGGGAGCCGCACCTGAACGCGCTCTCGCGCGACAATCCCCGCGCTCGATCTGAGGCCGAGGCGAGCGCTGCCCGCTGGCGGGCGGGCGCGGCCCTCTCGCCTCTCGACGGCGTGCCGATGACCGTGAAGGAGTTCTTGGTCACCGAGGGTATGCCCTCGACCTATGCCGAGCCGGGCGAGGCGCCGTCGGCGGCGCAGGACGAGCTGCCGGTCGCCCGCATGCGGCAGGCCGGGCTCGTGACGCTCGCCAAGACCACGATGCCGGAATTCGCCGTGCAGGGTTTTACGGCATCTGCCCGTTTCGGCGTCACCCGCAACCCCTGGAACCCGGCCCTCACCCCCGGCGGCTCGACCGGCGGGGGCGCCGCCGCGACGGCCGCCGGCTACGCGCCGATCGCGCTCGGCACCGATGGCGGCGGCTCGCTGCGCCGGCCCGCGGCGCATACCGGCCTCGTCGGCCTCAAGAGCAGCCTCGGCCGGGTGCCCCGGCTCGGCGGTCTGCCTTCGCCGCTCCTCGATTTCGAGGTCGCGGGGGCGCTCACCCGCACCGTCGCCGACACCCGGGCGGTGCTGCGCCTGATGCAGGGGGCCGATCCGCGGGTGCTGTGGTCGGGCTTCGCGGTCGCGCCACGCGGCGCCCGGCCCCTGCGCGCCCGCTACGTCGAGCGCATCGGCGAGGCTCCCCTCGATCCGGTCGTCGCCGCGTCGTGCCGGCGGGCGCTCGGCGAGCTTCGGGCGATCGGGGTCGCGGTCGAGGAAGGCCCGCTGCCGGTCGACATCACCGGGCTCAACGGCCTGTGGCCGGAGATCGGCAAGATCGGCATCGCCCGGCTGTTCGCGGCCGACCCGGCGCTCGCCGCCCGGGCGAGCACGCCCTACAGGGCGATGGCGGAGGAGGGCGCGCGGGCGCCCGCGACGCTGCTCTGCGACATCGTCGAACGGGTCCAGGCCCTGCGCAACGCGGCGAGCGCAGCCTTCGCGGAGATCGATCTCCTCGTCACGCCGTCGGCCGCGGCGATGCCCTGGGCGGCGGACGCGGTCTACCCCGAGGTGATCGACGGGCAGCCGGTCGGTCCGCGCGGCCATGCGGTCTATTCGGGCTGGGTGAACGCCGCGGCGCTGCCGGCCGTGAGCCTGCCGGTCGATCCCGCGCCGGACGGAATGCCGATCGGCCTCCACCTCGTGGCCGGGTTCGGCCGCGACGACCTTCTCCTCGACGTGGCCGAGGCGCTGGAGAGCCGCCGGCCCTTCGCGGATCGCTGGCCGGTCCTGCCCGGGGAGGTCTCCCGATGAGCGGCGGCATCTCGGTCCACGCGGTCGACGTGGCGGAGGGCCGCCCGGCGCTCGGCCTCGCGGTCACCCTGGCGGTGATCGAGGCGGCGGGCCCGCGCCTGGTCGCCGAGGGGGTGATCGGGCCGGACGGCAGCTTCGACCACCCGGTGGTGCGCGGCGTCGGGATCGGGCCCGGCACCTACGAGGCGGTCTTCCACCTCGGCGACTACTTCACCGCGCAAGGACGGCCGGGCCCGCACTTCCTCGACCGGGTGCCGTTCCGCTTCACGGTGGTGGCGGCGCATGAGCACCACCACCTGCCGCTGAAGTTCACGCGCTTCGGCTACGCGGTGTTCCGGGGCATCTGACCCCGCCGCAGAGCAGGGGGGCGAGCTCGCCGAAGGGCACGGGCCGGCCGAACAGGAATCCCTGCGCCGCGACGCAGCCCGCCTCCCGCAGGGCGGCGAGCTGGGCTTCGGTCTCGACGCCCTTGGCGGTCGCCCGCATGCCCAGCGCGCCCGCGAGGGCGACCACCGCCCGCACGAAATCCGCGGTCTCCGGCGTCGCCACCGAGGCGGCCAGCGCCCGGTCGAGCTTGACCTGGCCGAAGGGCAGGCGCCGCAGGGCGCCGAGGGAGGATGCGCCGGCGCCGAAGGCGTCGAAGGCGATCCCGATCCCGAGGGCGGCGAGGTCCTTCAGCCGTCCGCTCTCCGCCGCGATGGCCGCCTCGGCGACGTCGAGTTCGATGCGCTCGGGGGCCTGGCCCGTCGCCTGGAGCGCGTCCCGGATCGCAGGCACGAAGCCCGCCTGGCGCAGCTGCCCACCCGCGACGTTCACCACCAGGCGGATCTCCGGCGGCATTTCGCGCGTCTCGGCGAGCGCGGTGCGCAGGACCCACTCGCCGAGACGCGCGATCAGACCGGTCTCCTCGGCGAGCGGCAGGAAGGCGGCCGGCGCTAGGGTGCCGCGGGTCGGGTGGTGCCACCGCGCCAGCGCCTCGAGCGCGGTCACCCGCCCGCTCGCGAGGTCGAAGACCGGCTGGTAGTGCAGGGAGAACGCGCCGCGGTGCAGGCCCTCGCGCAGATCGGATTCGTTGCGCCGGCGCTCCTCCGCCGCCCGGTCCATGGCGGCGGCGAAGTGCCGGAAGGTGTTCCGGCCCTCGGACTTCGCCCGGTAGAGCGCGAGGTCGCCGCGCTTGAGCAGGGTGTCGGCGTCGAGGCCGTGCTCGGGCGCGAAGGCGATGCCGATGCTGACGCCGATCACCGCCTCCTGCCCGCCGAGATCGACCGGCCGGCGCAGGGCCGCGACCAGCCGCTCCGCGGTGGCGGCGGCGGAACGATCGTCCGCCTCGCCGCCGAGCAGGATCGCGAACTCGTCGCCGCCGAGGCGCGCCGGCAGGTCCTCACGGCGCAGGCAGGCGCGGATGCGCCCCGCCACCTCGCGCAGCAGGGTATCGCCGGCGAGATGGCCGAGCGTGTCGTTGACCGCCTTGAAGGCGTCGAGGTCGAGGCAGAGCAGGCCGCAGCTCCCGCCGTGGCGCCGCAGGGCGGCGAGGCGCTGGTCGAGGCTGTCGCGGAAGAGCGCCCGGTTCGGCAGCCCGGTCAGGGCGTCGTGCCGGGCCATGTGGGTCACCTGCGCCTCGGCCGCCTTGCGGGCGGTGATGTCGGTGTAGGTGCGCACCGCCCCGCCGGTGGGCAGCGGCACGGTGCGGATCTCCAGCACGGTGCCGTTCGCCCGCTCGTGCTCGTAGGTGCGGGGCTGGATCGCCAGGGGGGCGTGCATCAGGACCTCGCGCAGCGTGCCGTCGCACCGGGCGAAGTCGTCCTGCGCCAGCTGGTGGCGGCGCACCGCATCGAAGCTCGGGGCGGCCCGCATCATCTCCCGCGGCAGGTCGAGGAGCGCGAGGGCGCGCTCGTTGCACACCCGTACCGCCCCGGCCTCGTCGATCATCAGGAGGCCCTGATCCATATGCGCCAGGGTGGCGTCGAGGAGGGCGGTGCTGGCGCGCAGCTCGGTCTCGGCCCGGTCGATCTCGGTCACGTCCTGCACGGTGCCGAATAGGGCGGTCGCGGTGCCGGCCGCGTCCTCGTTGCAGATGCCGTGCGAGACGACGACCCGCTCCTCGCCGTCGCGCCGCACGAGCCGGGCCTTGAAGTGGAAATCCGTCCGGTTCTCGCGCGCCGCGGCCACGAGGTCCGCGACCCGCGCCCGGTCGTCCGGGTGATAGTAGGACAGGGCCTCCTGGACGCCGGCAGGGGGGGCGCCCGGCGCCAGCCCGTGCATGCGGCAGACCTCGTCCGACCAAGTCATGACGCCGGAGGCGAGATCGACGCGCCAATGGCCGATATGGGCCATTTGCTCGGCGAGCGTCAGGTAGCGGTTGGCCTCCGACAGGGCCGCCTCGCTCGCCCGCCGCCGAGCGGCCTCGGTCTCGCTGGCGACGCGGGCCTCGTAGTGGCGCAGCTGGGCCACCACCACCTCGCCGAGGTCGCGCAGGCGCTCCACCTCGGCATCCGGCATCCGCCGCGGCACCGTGTCGGCGATGCAGAGGGTTCCGAGCGGCAGGCCCGTCGCGAGCGAGAGCGGGATGCCGACGTAGAACCGCACTGCGAACGGCCCGGTGACGATCGCCCGGTCGCGGAACCGCGGATCGGCCGCGGCGTCCTCGACCACCAGCGGGGCCTCGCTCATGACGGCGTGATCGCAGAACGCCGCGCCGCGAGGGGTCGGGCCGAAGGCGATGCCGGAGGCCGCCTTGCACCACAGCCGGTCGGCGTCGACCAGCGAGATCCAGGCATGCGGAACGGAAAACAGCGTGCGGGCGAGCCGGCAGACCGCGTCGAAATGCGCCTCCGGCGGCGTATCGAGGATGCCGAGGGCGCGCAGGCTGGAAAGGCGGTCGGCCTCCCGCGGCGGAACGAGATGCATTGCGACGCTCCTCTCCGGCCCGGCACCGGGATGCGATCTTTGGGGCAGACCAGGAATGTCGAAAACCCTAAGGACGCGTTAACCAGGGCGGCAGCACCGGCTGCCGGGGGGGCGCCGCCCGCCGCCCCGCGCAGGCGGCGCGACCGCCCGTCAGGCCGTCAACGCCCGGCTGATCACGATCCGCTGGACGTCGCTCGTCCCCTCGTAGATCTGGCACACCCTCACGTCGCGATAGATCTGCTCGACCGGATAGTCCGCCAGGTAGCCGTAGCCGCCGTGGATCTGGATCGCGTCGGAGCACACCGCCTCCGCCATCTCGGAGGCAAAGAGCTTGGCCATCGCCGCTTCCTTCAGGCAGGGCTGCCCGGCATCGCGCAGCCGCGCCGCGTTCAGCACCAGGAGGCGCGCGGCCTCGATCCGCGTCGCCATGTCGGCGAGCCGGAAGGCCACCGCCTGGTGCGCCATCAGCTTCTGGCCGAAGGTCTCGCGCTCGCCCGCGTAGGCGAGCGCCGCCTCGAACGCCGCGCGGGCCATGCCGACCGCCTGGGCGGCGATGCCGATGCGCCCGCCCTCGAGGTTGGCGAGCGCGATTCTCAGCCCCTCGCCTTCCTGGCCGAGCATCAGGTCCGGGGTGAGCTCCATGTCCTCGAACACGATCTGGGCGGTGTCCGAGGCGCGCTGCCCGAGCTTGTGCTCGATGCGCGCCACCTTGTAGCCGGGGGTCTTCGTCGGCACGATGAAGGCCGAGATGCCGCGCTTGCCGGCCTCCGGATCGGTCACCGCGAACACGATGGCCAGATCCGCATTCGCCCCCGAGGTGATGAACTGCTTGGTGCCCGACAAGACCCAGGCATTGCCCGAGCGCCGCGCCCGGGTCTTGAGCGCGGCGGCGTCCGAGCCGGCGCCGGGCTCGGTGAGGCAGAAGGCGCCGAGCTGCTCGCCGCGGGCGAGGGGGCCGAGGAACCGCGCCTTCTGCTCGTCGCTGCCGAACTTCAGGATTGGCATGCAGCCGACCGAGTTGTGCACGCTCATCACCGTCGAGACCGCGCCGTCGCCGGCCGCCACCTCCTCGATGGCGAGCGCGTAGGCGACGTGGTCGGCGGCGGCCCCGCCATGCTCCTCGGGCACCAGCATGCCCATGAAGCCGAGCGCCCCCATCTCGGCCATCGCCTCGCGGGGAAAACGCGCCTCCCGGTCCCATTCGGCCGAGAACGGCTTCAGCCGCTCGCGCGCGAAGCTGCGGGCGGTGTCGCGGATCAGGATCTGGTCGTCGCTCAGCATCCGGCTCTCTCCTGGGGGTGTTCGCGTCGGCACGTCGATGCGAACACGTTCGGCGCACTGGCGCCGGCGCCCGTTCGGGCTTGCCCGGCGCGGTCGAACGGATCCGTTCGGCCGCGCGGGGAATCCTCACTTGGGCTGCATGCGCAAGGCCCCGTCGAGGCGGATGACCTCGCCGTTGAGCATCGGGTTGTCGATGATCGCCATCGCGAGCCGGGCATATTCCTCCGGCCTGCCGAGGCGGGAGGGGAACGGCACCGCGGCGCCGAGCGAATCCTGGACCTCCTGCGGCAGGCCGCGCAGCATCGGCGTCTCGAAGATGCCCGGCGCGATGGCGCAGACCCGGATGCCGGAGGGCGCGAATTCCCGCGCCGCCGGCAGGGTCAGCCCGACGATGCCGGCCTTCGAGGAGGCGTAGGCCGCCTGGCCCACCTGGCCCTCGTAGGCCGCGATCGAGGCGGTGGAGATGATGACGCCGCGCTCGCCCCCCTCCAGCGGGTCGAGGGCGAGCGCGCCGGCCGCCACCAGCCGCATCAGGTTGAAGCTGCCGATCAGGTTGACCTGGATGACCTTGGCGTAGGCCTGGAGTTCGAGGGGGCCGTTACGCCCGACGATCCGGCCGGCGGTCGCGACGCCCGCGCAATTGACCAGGATGCGGGCCGGGCCGAGCGTCTCGGCCGCCCGGGCGACCGCCGCCTCGGCGCTGGCGGCGTCGGCGACGTCGCAGGGGAGGGCGAGCCCACCGATCTCGGCGGCGACCTCCGCCGCGGCGGCCTCGTTGAGGTCGAGGAGCGCGACCCGTGCGCCCGCCGCGGCCAGCGCCCGGCCGGTCGCCGCCCCGAGGCCCGACCCGCCGCCCGTCACGATCGCGGCTACGCCGTTGACGTTCATGCCTCATCCTCCCGTGATCGAAGCCCCACTCGTCCGGTGGGTGAGCCCCGTCGCGTGCGGCCCGTGCTCCCGCCCGTGGCGAAGGGCGGACCGGTCTGCTACGCGATCGTATCGTTGGCCCCATCGCTATGGGGCGGACCTGCCATCGTCAAGGCGCGCCGGATCAAGCGACGACAAGCGCCGGACGACAACCATTCGGGGGGAGGGCAGCGCATGGACCCGTCGTCGCACGAGGCCGGTCAGGGCGGACCGCTCGCGGGCCTGCGCATCGTCGAGTTCGCCGGGATCGGCCCAGGGCCCTTCGCGGCGATGCTGCTCGCCGACATGGGCGCCGACATCGTCCGGCTCGATCGGCCCGGCGGCGCCGACCCTTATTCCAGGAACGTGGTGGCGCGGGGCCGCCCGACCGTGACGGTGGATCTCAAGGACCCGGACGACCTCGCCGGCACCCTGGCGCTGCTCTCCCGGGCCGACGCCCTGATCGAGGGGTTTCGCCCCGGCGTGATGGAGCGGCTCGGTCTCGGGCCCGACGCGGTCCTCGCCCGCAACCCGCGCCTCGTCTACGGCCGCATGACCGGCTGGGGCCAGGACGGCCCCCTCGCCAAGGCGGCGGGGCACGACATCACCTATCTGGCGGTGACCGGTGCGCTGGCGGCGATCGGTCCCGAGGAACGGCCGGTGCCGCCGCTCAATCTCGTCGGCGATTACGGCGGCGGCGCGCTCTATCTCGTCGCCGGGATTCTCGCCGGCCTGCTCTCGGCCGGGCGGACCGGGCGGGGCCAGGTGGTCGACGCCGCGATCTGCGACGGGGCCGCGTCCCTGATGGCGATGTTCTCCGAGCTCGCCTCGCAGGGTCGCTGGAGCGACCGGCGCGAAGCCAACCTCCTCGATGGCGGCGCGCCCTGGTACCGCACCTATGCCTGCAGCGACGGACACCACGTCGCCCTCGGGCCGCTCGAACCGCAGTTCTACGCCCTCTTTCGCCGCCTGACGGGCCTCGACGCCGACCCCGATTTCGACCGGCGCGACGATCCGGCGATGTGGCCGGTCCTGCGGCGCAAGCTCGAGATCCTGTTCGCCGGTCGGACGCGGGACGAGTGGTGCCGGCTTCTCGAAGGAACGGATTCCTGCGTCGCGCCGGTCCTCACCCTGGGCGAGGCGCCACACCATCCCCATCTCGCCGCGCGCCGGAGCTTCGTCACCCATGACGGCACGGTCCAGCCCGCCCCGGCGCCCCGGTTCTCGGCGACGCCTTCCGAAATCCGGTCGGTGCCCGCGCCGGTCACCCTCGCCGAGGCTCTGCGACGGTGGAGCGGGGAGGGGAGTTCCGGAAGCTGAGCCGGAGAAAGGGTGTTGACGGGCCGAAACCCGGAGCCTATACGACCACCCATCGGCGCCGGCCGCGACAGCGGCCCGGGCGCTGAGCCATCTTCGAGACAGTCCGGGCCGGCAAGCCTGACCTTGGTCAGGTGCTGGTCCTGTTTTCGCCGATGGATGCCGGGTTCGCCCGGCGCGCTCTTTGACAAGTTCATCTGAGAAAGAGAAGCGTGGACGGCGTCGTCCCTGCGGATCGGATCTTCGGGTCTGGTCGTGAGTAGGATGATGCTGGTCTGACGTTTCGGTGCTCACACGATTTGGCGG
>NZ_JAZFXT010000057.1:0-155134 GCF_036448855.1 Methylobacterium ajmalii | reverse complement strand
CAACCTCTACCGTCGCGAGACCGAGTTCGCGGTCGTCCGCGCCGGCCTGAACTACAAGTTCAACGGCTTCTAGTCTGAACTCTCCGTCCCCGGACGGAGCGGAGCCCGGCCTCACGGCCGGGCTCTTTTTTTATGCTTACGCCCCCGTCGGTACCTTCACGCTGAACTTCACCTCGCGCAGGGCGAAGTTCGAGTGGATCTGCTGCACCGCCGGGCAGGAAAACACCGCCTCCTGCAGGAAGCGCTCGTAGTGCTGCGCGTCCCGCACCACGACCCGCAGCAGGTAATCGGCCTGGCCGGTGGTCGAGAAGCATTCGAGCACCTCGGTCCGGGCGCCGACCACACGCTCGAACTCCGCCACCCCTTCGCGGTCGTGCTTGGCGAGGGTGACGTGGGCGAAGACGCACTGGCCGTGATCGAGGGCCGCCGCATCGACCAGGGCGACGTAGCCGCGGATGACGCCGCGCTCCTCCAGCGCCTTGAGCCGCCGCCAGGTCGGCGAGGTCGAGAGGCCGATCCGTTGCGACAGGTCCTGCACCGACAACCGGGCATCGTCCTGCAGGGCGTCGAGGATCGCGCGCTCGAAGCGATCAGGCGGCTCTCTGCGCTCAGGCATTGGCATGTCCCGTAACGGCGAGTTCACGCCTTTTCGTACCTCTGTCAGCCCTTGAAGGGAAGCAGACAGGCAGGTTCTCCCCTAAGCTGCGGCATAGGCTGGTGCCCGAGGAGATCCCGCCGATGCCCGAGCTCGACCGCGCCTACCGCCTCGACGACCGCTTCGACCGGAGCGTCGGCCGGGCCTACATGACCGGCACGCAGGCCCTGGTGCGGCTCCTCCTGGCCCAGGCCGCGATCGACCGGCGCGACGGGCTCGCCACCGCCGGCCTCGTCTCCGGCTATCGCGGCTCGCCGCTCGGCGCCGTCGACCAGGAATTGTGGAAGGCCAAGGAGCGCCTGGCGGCGGCCGGCATCCGCTTCCAGCCGGGCATCAACGAGGACCTGGCGGCGGCCGCCCTGCTCGGCAGTCAGCGCGTCGCCCTCGATCCGGCCGCCACCGTCGAGGGGGTGTTCGGCCTCTGGTACGGCAAGGGCCCGGGGGTCGATCGGTCCGGCGACGCGCTCAAGCACGGCAACGCCTATGGCAGCTCGGCGAAGGGCGGCGTGCTGGTCGTCGCCGGCGACGATCACGGCTGCGTCTCGTCCTCGATGTCGCACCAGAGCGACCTCGCGCTCGCGGCCTGGCACATGCCGGTGATCCACCCGGGCAGCCTCGCCGAGTACGAGGCGTTCGGCCTATGGGGATTTGCCGCCTCGCGCTTCTCAGGCGCCTGGGTCGGGTTCAAGGCGATCTCCGAGGTGGTGGAGGGCGCCGCCTCGGTGGACCTCGCGCCGCTGCCGACCTTCACCACCCCCGCCTTCGTCCCGCCGCCCGGCGGCCTGCACATCCGCTGGCCCGACCTGCCGAGCCTCGCCATCGAGGCGCGGGCCCTGAAGAAGCTCGACGCGATCCGGGCATTCGCCCGCGCCAACCCCCTCGACCGGCTGGTGGTGGCGCCCGAGCGTCCCCGCCTTCTCGTCGTCACCGTCGGCAAGGCCCACGGCGACGCGATGGAGGCCTTTCGCCTCCTCGGCCACGGCCCGGATTCGCTCGCCGCCCACGGGATCGCGGTCCTGAAGGTCGGCCTCGTCCATCCCCTCGACGTCGAGGGCATCGCGGCGCTCGCCGCCGGGGTCGAGACCGTGCTGGTGGTCGAGGAGAAGGCGCCTCGGGTCGAGCGCCAGCTGCGCGACGGGCTCTACGACCTCGCCCCCGAACGCCGGCCGCGCATCCTCGGCAAGCGCGACGGCGCCGGCTCGCCCCTGGTCCCGGAGGTCGAGGAGCTGCGGCCCTCGCGCCTGACCGCGATCCTGGCAGCACGCCTCGACGCCCTCGGGGTGGCGGCGCGGGTGCCGTCGTCGCCGTTGCCGCCTGCCCCCTCGGGGCCGCTCCCGGTGCGCACGCCGTATTTCTGCTCCGGCTGCCCGCACAACACCTCGACCCGGGTGCCGGAGGGCTCGCAGGCCCGCGCCGGCATCGGCTGCCACTTCATGGCGAACTGGATGGAGCGCGACACCACCGGCATCGTGCCGATGGGGGCCGAGGGGGTCGACTGGACCGGCCAGGCGCCGTTCACCCGCCAGGCGCACGTATTCCAGAATCTCGGCGACGGGACCTATTTCCATTCCGGCCACGTCGCGATCCGGCAGGCGATCGCGAGCGGCGCCAACATCACCTACAAGATCCTCTACAATGACGCGGTGGCGATGACCGGAGGCCAGCCGGTCGACGGGGTGCTGACCGTGCCGCAGATCACCCGCCTGGTGAGCGCCGAGGGCGCGGCCCGCGTCGTGGTGGTGTCGGACGATCCCGACCGGGTGGCGCAGGCCGCCGCCCGCGATCCCCTCGGGCCCGGGGTCACGCTCCATCACCGCGACGACCTCGACGCGGTGCAGCGCGAGCTGCGCGAGACCCCGGGCGTGACCGTGCTCGTCTACGACCAGACCTGCGCCACGGAAGCGCGGCGGCGGCGCAAGCGCGGCCTCGCGCCTCAGCCGGCGCGGCGTGCCGTCATCAATCCCCTCGTCTGCGAGGGCTGCGGCGACTGCCAGAAGAAGTCGAACTGCCTCTCGGTCGTGCCGCTCGAGACCGAGTTCGGCGTCAAGCGCGCGATCGACCAGACCGGCTGCAACAGCGACCTGTCCTGCCTCAAGGGCTTCTGCCCGTCCTTCGTGACGCTGGAGGGCGCGAAGCCCCGCCGCCGCCCGGGCGTGGCGGTCGCCCCCGAGGCCGTCGCGGCCCGGGCCGCCGCCTTGCCCGAGCCCGACGTGGCCCTTGGCCCCGAACCCTACGAGATCCTGGTCGCCGGCGTCGGCGGCACCGGTGTCGTCACGGTCGGCGCCCTCGTCACCATGGCGGCCCACCTCGAGGGGCGCGGCGCCAGCGTGCTCGACTTCATGGGCTTTGCCCAGAAGGGCGGTCAGGTGCTGTCCTTCGTGCGCCTCGCCGCGAACCCGGCCGGGCTCCATCAGGTGCGGATCGACCGCGGCCGCGCCGATGCGGTGCTGGCCTGCGACCTCGTGGTGGCGGCGAGCGCCGACGCCGCGGCGGTGATCGACCCCGCCCGCACCCGCATCGTCGCCAACACCCACGAGATCCCGACCGGCGCGACCCTGCGGGATCCCGATGCCCGCATCGACACGCGGATGCTCGAAGCGCTGCTCGCCCGCCGGGTCGGCCCGGGAGCGCTGAAGAGCCTCGACGCGCAGGCGCTGGCCGAGCGGCTCGTCGGCGACGCCCAGGCCGCCAACGTCCTGCTCCTCGGCTTTGCCTGGCAATGCGGGCTGGTGCCGGTCTCGCTCGCCGCCCTCGACCAGGCGGTGACGCTGAACGGCGTCGCGGTGGCCGGCAACCGCCTCGCCCTCGCCTGGGGCCGGCTCGTCGCCGCCGACCCGACCTTCGTCGCCGCGCAAGGCGTGACGGAGCCGGAGCCGGAGCCGGACCTCGACGGCCTGGTGGTACGTCGCGCCGCCTACCTCGCCGAGTACCAGGACGCGGCCTACGCGGCGCGCTACCGCGCCCGGGTCGCGGCGGTGCGGGCGCAGGCCGGCGAGGCGGCGGCGGACGCCGTCGCCCGCTCGCTGTTCAAGCTGATGGCGATCAAGGACGAGTACGAGGTCGCCCGGCTCCAGTCCGACCCGGCCTTCCACGCCCGGCTGGCGGACGAGTTCGAGGGCCCGGTGCGGCCCACCTTCCACCTCGCCCCGCCCTTCCTCGCCCGCCCCCGGCCAGGCGAGAGCGAGCCGCGCAAGATCGCCTTCGGCCCCTGGCTGCTGCCGGTCCTGCGCGGGCTCGCCCGTCTCAAGGGCCTGCGCGGCACGCCCCTCGATCCCCTGCGGCTGATCGCCGAGCGGCGCGAGGAGCGGGCGGTGCTCGCCGAGTACGAGGCGCAGATCGACGCGGCGCTCACCCTCGTGGGCCGGGCGGATGCGGACACGGTGCGCGAGCTCCTCGCCGCCCCGCAGGCGATCCGCGGCTTCGGCCCGGTCAAGGCGCGGGCGATCGCGGCCTGGCGGAGCCGCAGCGCCGGGCTCCTCGCCGCGGCCCGGACCGGCAACGACGCGGCGGCGCCGCTCTCGCGCGTCGGATGACGCGCCCCGGTCGCGCCCAAGGCCTCCCGCCTGCGTCGGCCGGCCGGATTGCGGCGGGCCGGGCCCTCGCGTAGGCGAGGGCCCACGATCCGACAGACGCCACAGGTTGCCAGCCCATGCGCCGCCGTACCCGCTCCCTCCTCGGGGCGATCGCGATGATCGCCTTCGTGATCGTCTACGCGCCCCTCGCCATGGCGCTCGCCGACAGCCGCATCGCCGAGACGCCGGCGGTGGTGCAGTCGGTGCTGTACGCGATCCTCGGCATCGCCTGGATCTTCCCGCTGATGCCGCTGATCCGCTGGATGGAGCGCCCCGACCGCGATCCGGCCTGAGGACTTCTTCACGAACCGGGTGGTTCAGGCCGGCTTTTCGCCCAAAATGCCTGCCAGGGACGGCGGCAATTCCCCACGGCCCGCGCTCGCCCGCGCCCCGTGCCTCCCCGCTCGAACCCGCAAGGCAGCCCCAGGCCCATGCGCCACGCGCTCGCGTTCCTCCTTCTCGGCCCCCTCTGCCTCGGTTCCGGCGCCGCGCAGGCGCAGGGCGTCCCGCGCTCCGTCGGGGAGTGCGAGCGCATCAAGGGCGACCTCGCCTACAACCAGTGCCTGTCGCTGTTCGGCCCGGCGGCCAAGAACGTGGCGGCGGCCGCCGCCGCGGTCTCCGCGGCGATCCCGCGCCTGCCCCTGCCGCCGGCGCTCGCCGAGGCGACGGCCGAGCCGGCCCCGCGCGGCCGGCGCGGCTGGACCCGGCGCCTGCGCGGCGGCCGCCAGAGCGCGACCTTCGCGGTCATCAGCGGCGGCGGGGGCCGTCACTACCGCCGCCGGCGCCACCGCTGACGGGACCCCTCACGCCACGTTGAGCCGCCGGCCGCGGTTCCAGGCCAGGAACGGCACGCCCGAGAGCAGGGCGCGCAACGCCGCGTCGGTCTGGAACAGCCCGTTGACCGAGACCCGCGGCAGCGCATGCAGATGGGCGGCGTGCCCGGGAAACAGGTGGCCGGGCCGGGTCGTCACGGCGGTGACGTAGCCCGACTCGCGGGCGAGGGCGAATTCCCGCGCGCCCGCCGAGCCCGGATCGCCGACCGGATAGGAAAAGTGCTCCGGCACCGCGCCGAGAAGGTCGGCGAGACGCGCCCGTCCCTCGACGATCTCGCGGCGCGCGGTCGCCGCGTCGTGCTTGGCGAGCATCGGATGCGTCAGGGTGTGGGCGGCGAGCGTCACCGGCTCGTCCCGGGCGAGATCCCGCAGCTCGCTCCCCGACAGGCACAGCTCCCGGGCGATGGCGCCCGCGTCGATGCCGGCCTCGCCGCAGAGCCGCAGGGTCGCGGCGCGCAACCCCTCCTCGGGCCCGGCCCGGAGCGCCCGGTAGGCCTGCGCGAAGGCGGCGACCTTCTCCGCGTCGTCCGCGGCCGGGAGGTCGAGCCCGACCTCAGGCAGCCGCACGCGGGTGAGGACCCGGATCGCCCGCTCCAGCTCGATCCACCACAGCCGGCCGGTCCCGGTGGCGAAGTCGTGGGTGACGTAGAGCGTCCAGGGTGCGCCGTGCCGGCGCAGGACCGGGGCGGCGTGCTCCCGGTTGTCGCGGTAGCCGTCGTCGAAGGTCAGCACCGCGAAGGGCGGCCCGCCCTCGGACAGGCGCCGAGGCACCTCCGCCAGCGGAACGATCGAGAAACCCCGCTGCCGCAGCAGCGTGAGCGTCCGGTCGAGGAAGGCCGGGGTGATCGAGAGCAGCCGGTTCGGCGCGTAGGCCCCGCCCTCGTCCGGGCGGACGTGATGGAAGGTGAGGATCACGCCGCGGCCGCGGGTCGCCGGGCCGAGCCAGCGGTCGGCCCTGGTCGCCGCGATGGTGGCGAAACCGGCCTGGAACAGGCGGTGGCGGGTGGTAGCGGAGAGCATGCCGGGGAGAATGCCGGCGATCGGCCAAAGCTTCGTTACGGCGTTTGCGGATTCTGCACGCTTGCCCGCTAGGCCATCGGGGAGGCGATCGAGGACAGGGCGATGGGCGGCACGATGCAACTCGCGGCGGAGGGCGTGGCGGCCGGTCCGGCGCCGGCCCTCGCACTGGTGCCCGAGGTCTTCTCGAGCCTTGCAGCCGCAGAGGCGACCTGGCGCGCCCTCGAGACGGCGCCCGGCGCCGTGATGACGCCCTACCAGCGCTTCGACTGGGTGGCGGCCTGCGCCCGCATCCTGCCGCGGGGCGCCCGCCCCTGCCCCGTCCTGCTGCGCGACCCCTCGGGGCGGCCGCTGGCGCTGCTGCCGCTGTTCGTGCACCGCGAGGCCGGCATCCGGGTCGGCCGGGTCATCGGCGGCCGGCACGCCAACTACCACATGCCGCTCTTCGCCCATCCCGAGGCGATGGCCCTGCCGCCCGAGGCCTATGCCCGTGCCCTGCTCCGCGCCGGAGCCCAGGCGGGGATCGACGTGATCCACCTGCCGGACCAGCCGCGCCTGTGGAACGGCCTGCCGAACCCGCTCGCCCAGGGCACCGCCTCGCCGAGCGACGCCTACGGCCTGGCGCTGGAGGCCGATCCCGAGGCGGTGCTCAAGCGGGTGATGAGCGGCGACGCGCGGCGCAAGCTGCGCCAGAAGGAGAAGTGGCTCACGGGCGCCCTCGGCCCGGTGACGCACCGGGTCGCGTCGGACGACGAGGAGGGCGCGGCGATCCTGTCGGCCTACCTCGCCCAGAAGGCGCTGCGCTTCGCGCAGGCCGGCATCAGCGATCCCTTCGCCGATCCGGCGGCGCGCGACTTCCTCGCGGCGGCGCACCGGTCCGGGGCCCTGGAGCTGCACGCCCTGCGCACCGAGGAGGGACGCATCCTCGCGACCTTCGTCGGCGCCGTCGACGCGCGGCGCTTCAGCGGCATGCTGACCTCGTTCGATCCCGACCCGGCGCTCGCCCGGTTCAGCCCCGGCGACCTGCTGCTCCAGGCCCTGATCCGCGATCAGTGCGCCCGCGGGCGCACCGCCCTCGACCTCGGCGTCGGCGAGGCGCGCTACAAGGCGAGCGTCTGCGACGAGACCATCGGCCTCGTCGACGCGGTGCTGCCGGTGAGCCTGCGCGGCCGGGCCTACGGCGCGGCGGCGGCGGCCGGCGCCCGCCTCAAGCGCCGGATCAAGCGCGACCCGCGGCTGTGGGCGCTGGTCGGCCGGGTGCGCAAGGCGCTGGCGCGCACGGCCTGACCCGGGCGGGGATGGGCCTTGGGAGGCCCGCCCCTAATCCACCCGCGTCCAGAGCTGCTTCTTGCAGATCAGCCCGCCGAGCACGCAGCCCGACAGTTCGAGCACGTTCGGCCCCTTCATGGCGAGCTTGCCCGAATAGGTCTTGCCGTCGCGAAAGTTGTAGAGCGAGCCCTCCCAGCCCTCGCCGGACGGGCGCATGTCCCGGGTCAGCGCGACGCCGACGAGGCTACGGCCGCGCTGGGCCGCGTCCGGGTTGTGGACGTCCCTGGTCTCGCCGGCCATCACCTTGGCGATCGTGCCGCAATAGCCCGCGCCGCAGCGGGCGATGCGGATCTGCGAATCGCCCGCGGGCGTGAGCCAGAGCCCGACGGGCTGGGGACCCGCCTGCGCGTGGGCGAGCACGGGCGCGCAGGCGAGGAGGGCGGCGAGCAGGACGGGACGCAACGGCGCGGGCTCCGGGTTCGACGAATCGCGAAGCTCCGACCTAGCGCCTCCGCCCCCGTCCCGCCATGCGGTCAGGCGCGCGGACGCCCCGTCACGCGACGAGCTCGGGGAACGGCACGATGGTGGATTTCACCGTCTTCATCGCCATCGCGTCCTTCACCGCCTGCGCCACGCCCTCCTGCGTGAAGGGGTAGACCGTCTGCATCTCGAGCCAGGGATACTTGTCCCGGGCGCGGTAGAGCATGTCGACGCCGAGCGGCAGGTCGTTGCCGGTGAAGGCCCAGGAGCCCAGCACGTTGAGGTCCTTGGAGCAGATCCGGTGCCAGGAGGTCTCGATCTTCCCCGCATCGGTGAACTGGCCCATCTCCACGTAGGTGCCGCCGTCGCGCAGGAACTCGATGCCCTCGGGTCCCGCGCTCGGATGGCCCGAGCAATCCATCACCAGGTCGGCGCCGAAGCCGCCGACGATCTCGCGGACCGCCGCGATGCGGGCCTCGGGCGTCGTGACCTTGGTGATGTCGACGGTGGCCTCGGCGCCGAACTTGCGGGCGAGCGCGAGGCGCGGCTCCTCCGGCGCGCCGACGCAGATCACCCGGCCGGCCCCCATCTCCTGGGCGGCCGCCACCGCCAGGATGCCGATCGGGCCCGAGCCCTGGATGACCACCGTGTCGCCCCACTTGAACCCGCCGGCCCGGGTCGCCCGGTTGAAGGCGCGGATGCATGAGGTCAGCGGCTCGGAGAGAGCGCCGAGGCGCAGCGACATGTCGTCGGGCAATTTGTAGACCTTGGTGCCCGGCAGCATCTCGAGGTCGACATAGACGTACTCGGCCCAGCCGCCCCACAGGTGCGGCGCCTTGTCGAAGCCGAGATAGCGCCCGTAATAGACCGGCGTCAGGCACTTGTTGGCCTGCTCGGGGTAGTGGACGCAGTAATAGCAGTGCCCGCACGGCATCAGCGGCGGGATCATCACCTTGGAGCCGACCTGGAGCGGCTTCTCCATGAAGTCGGCGGTGAACTCCTCGCCCTTCTCGACGATGACGCCGCCGATCTCGTGGCCGAGCGTGAACGGCCACGGCAGGGGTTTGGGCCAATGGCCCTTGAGGATGTGCTGGTCGGTGCCGCAGACCCCGCAGGCGCCGACCTTGATCAGGGCGGCCTTGCGCGGAACCTTCGGCCACGGCACCGATTGGATGACGGGTTCCGCCCCCGGGCCCGCGAACGTGGCCACGCGGATCTCAGGCTTGCTCATCGGCGCTTCCTCGACTGTTCGTTCCGTCGCGGCGCGGCGCCGCGCGCCGGATCGTTGGCGTCCGGCCACCCCCACCCTAGCACCGTATTCGGTGTTTGCATCCGGATCGGCGGCACGCGATGGCTGAGGGGTCGCTGCGTCGCAGCTGGATCGACGCGCTGCTCGACCGGATCGAGCCGCCGCCGCTCTCGTCCTGGGCCTATGCCGTGCGGATCTGGCTCGCCATGATGCTGGCGCTCTATGCCGGGTTCTGGCTCCAGCTCGAGAGCGCGTCCTCGGCCGCCGTCACGGTGGCGATCCTGGCCCAGCCCCGGCGCGGGCAGGCCCTGTCGAAGGCCGCCTACCGCTTCCTCGGCACGCTGGTCGGCTTCGCGGTCGCGATCCTGTTCGCCGCCCTGTTCGGGCAGGACCGGGTCGAGATGCTGGTCGCCTTCGCGCTCTGGATGGGGCTGTGCGTGTTCACCGCCAACTACCTCCAGGGCACCAAGGCCTACGGCGCCATGCTGTCGGGCTACACGGTGGCGATCATCGCCATCAACAACATCGACGCGCCGCAATCGGTCTTCGCCACCGGGGTCGAGCGGGTCGCCGCGATCACGCTGGGCATCGTGGCGATCACCTTCATCAACGACGCGCTCGGCGCGCCCTCCATCTTCCCCGACCTCAGCGCCGGGATGGCCAAGGCCCGTGACGCCGCGCGCGACGTCGTGCGCCGGGCGGTGCGGGACGGCGATCCGGGACCGGAGGCGGCGGCCGAGGCGATGCGCCTCGCGGCCGCCCCACGCGACGCGATCGGCGTGGTGGCGACCGAGTTCCACGACGGCGCGAACCGGGCGGCGGGCGCCCGCAGCGCGGTGGCGGCCCTGTTCGCCTCGGTCGCCGCCGCCCGCTCCTTCGCGCTGGCGGTCACGCGCTCCGGCGATCCGGACGACCTGCGCGCGAGCGTGCTCGCCGGCCTCGACGGCGACCGGGACGCGCTGCCGACCCTCGTCGCCCGTCTCGACGAACTCGCCGAGCGCGAGGACGCGGACCCCGACGCGGTGCTGCGGCTGCGCCGCGCCATCGACCTCCTGCGCCAGGACCGGCTCGCCGAGGACGGGATCGACGCGCTGGAGACCGGCCGGGCGCCCCTGGGCGACATGCGGCTCCCCGTCCACCGCGACTTTCCCGACGCGCTGCGCAACGCCGCCCGCGTCGTCATCACCATCGCGATCAGCGCGGCGCTGTTCGTGCTCAGCGGCTGGCCCGCCACCTCGGCGGCCCTGCTCCAGGTCTCGGCCTTCGCCGCGCTCGCCTCGATCAACCCCAATCCCGTCGCCTTCGCCACCGGCGCGCTGTGGGGCATGCCGCTCGCCGCGGCCTGCGCGGGCATCGTCGAGTTCCTGATCCTCGACGGCGGCCAGGGCTTCCCGCTGCTCGCCATCGCCATGGCGCCGGTGATCGTCACCGCCTGCCTCTTGAGCCTGCGCCCGAAGACCGCGAGCCTCGGCTTCATCCTGCTGGTGTTCTTCCCCGTCGTGCTGGCGCCGACCAACCCGCAGCCCTACAACGCGGAATCCTACCTGACGTCGAGCGTGCTGTTCTGCGTCGCCGGACTGATCCTCTTCCTGGTGATCCGCATCGTCCTGCCGACCACGAACGCCCAGCGCCGGCGCTGGTCGCTCGATGCCGCGCGGGCCGACGTGGTCGAGGCGCTGTCGGGCGAGCCGCAGGAGGCCGACGAGCGCGTCAACCTTGACGCAGACCGGCTGGTGCAGTTCGCCGGCTGGGGCGGCACCGCCGGGGCGGTGCGCCGCGCCGCCCTGCGGCACGCCTTCGCGCTCGCCGCGCTCGACACCGCCGCCGCCGGCGCCCAGGCCGGTCTGAACCGGCTCGCGGAGGTGCCGGCCTATGACGGCGCGGTGCGCCAGGCCCGGGCGGCTCTGCGCGCGGCCGAGGCCGGCCCGTTGCGGGCGGCGGGTGCCGCCCTCCTCGCGGCGTGCCGCGCCGGCCCGGCGGAATCACGCCGCACCGCGACCCGCGTCGTGGCCGATCTCGCCACCGCGTCCTATGTCGTTGAGGGGCAGGGCCGCGTGCTGCGGCGCCTCGGCCTGTGGGGTCGCGGATAGGTCATGTTCCACGAGCTGACGGTCGGCGGGGTGCTGGTCTCCCCCTTCGTCGCCTATGCGGCGCTCGCCCTGGCGATCCTGCTCGCCCTGCGGCCATTCTTGCGAATGCTGCGGTTCGAGCGCGCCTTCGCGAACCCGCCGCTGGCGGAAGCCGGAATCTACGTCTGCATCCTGGCGCTGTTGATCGTGATGGTCTGAGGAGAGAATCGTGGCGGTCAAGCGGACGACCCGGGGACGGCGCGCCTTGCGGATCCTGGCGACGCTCGTGGTGCTGGCGCTCGCCGCCGGCGCTGCCCTGGTCGTCTGGCAATACTACGTCACCGCGCCATGGACCCGGGACGGCCGGGTGCGGGTGCAGGTCGCGAGCGTCGCCCCCCAGGTCTCGGGCCAGATCACCGAGCTGCGGGTGGTCGACAACCAGCTCGTGCGCAAGGGCGACGTGCTCTACGTGATCGACCCGCTCGACTTCAAGATTGCCCTGGATTCGGCGAAGGCCGAGGTCGAGAACCGCGCCGCCGACCTCCAGGTCAAGCGCGCCCAGGCCGCCCGGCGCGAGGCGCTGACCACGGTCTCGACCTCGATCGAGGAGAAGCAGCAATTCGCCGGTACCGCCAAGCAGGCGGAGGCGGCCTTCGCGGCGGCCCAGGCGCAGGCCGCGCAGGCCGAGATCAACCTGAAGCGCACGGAGGTGAGGAGCCCCGTCAACGGCTACGTCACCAACCTGCTCCTGCGGGTCGGCGACTACGCGAGTGCGGGCACCCGCAACATCTCGGTCATCGACGCCGATTCGTACTGGATCGACGGCTACTTCGAGGAGACCAAGATGGATCACATCCGGGTCGGCGATCCGGCGACCGCAGCGCTGATGGGCTACGCCGCGCCGATCCGCGGCCGGGTCGAGAGCATCACCCGGGGCATCAGCACCTCAAATGCCGCGGCGAGCACGCAGGGCCTGCCGAGCGTCGACCCGGTCTATACCTGGGTGCGCCTCGCCCAGCGGGTGCCGGTGCGCATCCGCATCGATACGGTGCCGGCGAACGTCGCCCTCGTCGCCGGCATGACGGCGACGGTCTCGGTCGGCGCCTATGCCGAGCACGACGACCGCTTGCGCACCACGTTCACCGACTTCCTCGCGCGGATCGGGCCTCGGCGGAAGGACGATTCCGCGGTGTCGCCGGCCGGCGTCACCACGACCGTGAAGGGCCCGCACGACGTCTCGACCCTTCCCACCCCCGACCTGAGGACGGCGCCGAGCGCCGACCAGATCGCGCCGGGCATCGCGCCGGGCATCAACCAGGCGCCGGAGACGGCGGCACCGAAGGAGAGTCCCGGCAAGGAGTCGCGCGGCCCGCACCGTCAGGGCAGCGGCCGCACCGCCCGGGATTGACACGCTCCCGCTTCGCACGGCACAGGAGGGGGGCTTCACCGCGCGCGGGCGTGGCGGAATTGGTAGACGCAGCGGACTCAAAATCCGCCGTCCTCACGGATATGTCGGTTCGAGTCCGACCGCCCGCACCACCCTCCCGGCGATATTCAGGCCTCCGGCCTCGCCACGGCGCGGGACAGCACCGGCATCACCCGCCCATCTCCCATCTGCGCCACGTTGAAGCGCATCCGGTCCGAGGCCGTGCGCGAGACGCTGAACACGTCGCCGGGCGCCAGCACCACACCCTCGCGCAGGGCCGCCCGGGCGACGCCTGCCGCATCGCGCCCGTCGGGCAGCGCGCACCAGAGGTAGAACCCGCCCCGCGGCATCAGCCAGGGCCGGATGCCGAGGGAGGCGAGCCGCTCGGCGGTCTCGCGCCGGGCCCGGGCGAGGCGGCGGCGCAGGGCGTCGAGGTGCTTGCGGTACTGCCCGTCACCGAGCACCCCGGCGACGAGCTCCGCCGCGACCGGGCTCACCCCGCCGAAATGCGTCGCCACCTGGAGGTCGATCAGGGCCTCGATCGTGTCGGGCCGGGCCGTGACGTAGCCGCAGCGCACCGAGGCCGAGAGCGTCTTGGAGAAGCTGCCGATGCGGATCACCCGCTCCAGCCCGTCGAGGGCGGCGAGCCGCGGCGAGGGCTCGGGTTCGAGGGGGGCGAAGATGTCGTCCTCGACGATGGTGACGTCGTGGGCGGCGGCCGCGTTCAGGATCCGGTGGGCGATGGCCGGGGAGAGCGTGGCGCCGGTCGGGTTGTGCAGCGCCGAATTGGTGAGGTAGAGGCGCGGCCTCTGCGAGGCGGCTTGCGCGAAGCGCTCCGGGTCCGGCCCGGCCTCGGTCCAGGGCACGCCGATCGCGGTGGCGCGGTGGGCGCGCAGCAGCGCCTGGAAGTTGAAGTAGCAGGGATCGTCCACCAGGACCGCATCGCCCGGGCGCAGCAGCAGGCGGCAGACGAGGTCGACCGCCTGGGTGCCCGACCCGGTGAGCAGGATCCGGTCCGGGCCGACCGGCAGCCCCTCCTCGGCGAATTGCCGCGCCAGGAGACGGCGCAGGCCGGCCGGCCCCCGGGTGGTACCGTAATCGGCCAGGACCGCGCCCTCGGCCCGGGCGAGGCCGCGGGCGGCGCGGCGCAGGGGCTCGAGCGGCATCCACGATGCAGGCAGCCAGCCGCAGCCGGGCTTCGGCGTGTCGGGCTCGCCGTCGAGGGATTGCCGCGAGACCCAGAACGGATCGACCTCCCGGTCGAGGCACGGGCCGATCTCGGCCAGCGTCGGGGGCGGGGCGGACGATGCCGCATAGAAGCCCGAGCCCGGACGCGAGCGTACCGCCCCCTCCGCCGCCAGCCGCTCGTAGGCCTCGGCCACCGTGGAGGGCGAGACGCCCATGCTGGTGGCGAGCCCGCGGATCGAGGGCAGCCGCTCGCCCGGTGCCAGCCCCCGCGCGGCGATCCGCCCGCGGATCGTGCGCATCACGTCGGCCGTCCGGCCGCCTTCCGCCATCGTCGCACCCCTCACCGTACGGTCGTTGCGACCCACACAGTTCGGCGCAACCGTACGGGACCGTGCCTTCCGGGACCAGGGGGGCGACGATACCCATCCCGCTCGACGCAGGGCGTCCCGACGAGGCGCGGCGGCGGAACGGATGGCGGATCATGCAGCGACACGCGGACGGCTGGGGCAGCGGGCTCCTCGGGGTGGCGATCTTCAGCGGGTCGCTGCCGGCGACCCGGGTGGCGGTGGGCGGGTTCTCGCCGCTGTTCCTGACCTCGGCCCGGGCGGTGATCGCCGCCGGGCTCGGGGCGGCCCTGCTATGGGGCCTGCGGCAGGCGCGGCCGGCGCGGGGCGACCTCCCGTCGCTCGCCATCGTGGCTCTCGGCGTGGTGCTGGGCTTCCCGCTCCTCACGGCGCTGGCGCTCCAGCACGTCACCTCGGCGCATTCGATCGTGTTCATCGGGCTCCTGCCGCTCGCCACCGCCCTGTTCGGGGTCCTGCGCGGCAATGAGCGGCCGCGGCCGGCCTTCTGGCTGTTCTCCCTCATGGGCAGCGGCGCGGTGGCGGGCTTCGCGCTCGTCCAGGGCGGCGCGGCCTCGCTCGCCGGCGACCTCCTGATGCTCGCCGCGATCCTGCTCTGCGGGCTCGGCTACGCCGAGGGCGCCGCCCTGTCGCGGCGTCTGGGGGGCTGGCAGGTGATCTGCTGGGCCCTGGTGCTGGCCCTGCCGGTGATGGGGCCGCTGGCGCTGGCGACCCGGCCGGCGGCGCTCGAAGGGATCGGCGTGCCGGCCTGGATCGGGCTCGGCTACGTCTCGGTGTTCAGCATGCTGGTCGGCTTCGTGTTCTGGTATCGCGGCCTGGCGCGCGGCGGCATCGCCGGAGTAGGCCAGTTGCAGCTGCTCCAGCCTTTCCTGGGCTTGGCGCTGGCCGGCCTGCTCCTCGCCGAGCCGGTCGCCCCGGCGATGATCGCGGTCACGGGACTCGTGGTCCTGTGCGTGGCCGGCGCCAAACGGTTCGCGTGAGCGGACCGCCCCATCCCGGGCCAAGGGCTGACGGCGACGGTTGACGGGGCGTTTACGGCATCGGGCGCATGTTACGCACCATGCGTCGTGGCATCGTAGCGTTCTCAGCCTTCACGCTCTTCGGCCTGGGGCTCACCGGATGCGCGCTCAATCGATTTGAGCAGCGCGAACCCTGGCGGAATCAGGCCGAAGAGGTCTGTCTCGCCCAGAAGCTCGTTCGTGCGAGCGAGGACATCCAGCCGGTCAAGGAGATCGACGGGCCGGGCGTCTGCGGCATGGTCCACCCGTTCCGGGTGACCCGGCTCGCCGGCGGCACCGTCGCGCTCAAGCAGCGCATGACGCTGGCCTGCCCGATCATCCCGGAGGTGGAGGCCTGGCTCGCCGGCACGGTTCAGCCGGCCGCCCAGATCTATTTCGGCCAGCCGGTGGTCGAGATGAATTCCGGCTCGTATTCCTGCCGCGGCCGCAACAACCAGGTCGGCGCGAAGCTCTCGGAGCACTCGTTCGGCAACGCCGTCGACGTGATGTCCTTCCGCTTCGCCGACGGCTACGTGGTGACGGTGAAGGGCGGCTGGCGTGGCACGGAAGCCGAGCAGGGCTTTCTGCGCGAGGTGTTTCTCGGCGCCTGCAACCACTTCACCACGGTGCTGGGGCCGGGATCGAACATCTACCACTACGACCACCTGCACCTCGATCTGGCCCGGCACGATCCCCGCGGCCTGCGGCGCATCTGCAAGCCGCTGATCAAGTACGAGTCGCAGCTGCCGCCTCCCGGCACGCCGCTCTCGCCGATCCGCAAGAAGCCGGCCTGGCAGCCCGCCCCCGATCCGGCGCCGATCGACGTCGAGCAGGACGACCCCTACGGCGTGTCGCCGACGAGCGCCCGCGACACCGGGTCGAAGCTCGCCCGCGCCCCGGCGCCGCGACCGGCCCCGGTCCAGGCCTACGCCCCTCCCCCGCCGCACGCGCCGCGGCCGGCACTGGCCGCCGAACCCCGGGCCCTGCCGGAGCCGCTGCCGCTCTCGAGCCCGACTTGGTCGTCCGGCCCGATCTACTGAAGACCCGCGTCAGGGCGGGTCACGCGACCGCGCCGCCGAGATCCGCCACCACGGCGCGGCGCGCCGCGGCATCCTCGGCCAGGCGATGGACGTGCATCTCGGTGGCGCCGCGGGCGCGGGCCCGGGTGAGCCAGCCGCGGCCGAGACGCTCGCGCGGGGTCTCGCCGGCGGAGGTCACCGCCACCAGCTCGGCGGTCCCGTCGCCACCGCGGCGCACCGCGATCACCACCGCGTCGCCGACCTCGGACGGGTCGTCGTCCAGGGCATGGATCCCCACCACGTAGCGGCGGCCGGACTGGCCGCGCCAGGCGCTCAGCGGCAGGGCCGGGGTTCCCCGCAGGCTCGTGGCCGTTCTCAGGCGCTCCTCACGCACGTCCGATCTCCTCGCGCGGTCGTTCTGGATGTCCCGCATCGCCACCGACCAGGACAGGGCTCGTTTGTTCGCCATTTGTTCCAGCCTAGTTCCGATTCCGGGGGGCCGTCAAGCACGACCGCCGGCATGACGAAGATCTGGAGAGGGGGCGAGCGGGGTTCAAGGCGCGGCAGGGCGCGGCGGCCGGAAACCCGGCCGCCGCCCACGATCACCAGCGGTGATGCCAGCCGTGGTGGCCCCAGCCACCGCCCCAGCCGACGCGGTGCCAGCCGCCGCCATAGCCCCACGGGCGATGCCAGCCGACCCGACGGTACCCGCCATAGCCCCAGGGCCGGTGCCAGCCGACCCGACGGTAGCCGTAGCCCCAGCGCGGGCCGACGACGACGGTGCGGTACCCGACGACCGGGGCGTAGAAGACCCGCGGCCCGAGGTTCGGGCGGCACCAGCCGCGCCAGTTCCGGTGGAACCCGGGGCCGCAGCCGTCACGCGCCTCGGCGGTCGTTCCCGTGCCGACGACGGCACCGAGAGACAGGATCGCGGCGCCAGCAACCATGCTCCAACGCATCATATCCTCCTGTTGTGAGGACCATGAAATGCACGAGCGGCCAAAACCGTTGCGAGGTTACGAAGAGTTCATGTTGGGTGGCGCGCCCGGGTGCTACGGCTGTGCTTGACCCGGCCGGGAGCCGCGGCGTGTCAGTCCTGCGCGGCGCGGATCGTCGTCGCGGCGGCCCGGGGATCGGCCTCGCGCACCAGGGCGTCGGAGGCGGTTTCGATCCGCTCCTGGAGGGTCGGCAGGAACGTCTCGCGGGGCAGGCCCGGCGGGATCACCGGCAGGAACTCGATGACGGCGGTGCCGGGCCGGTAGGTCAGGCGGCGCCGGCCCCAGAACACGCCGGTGTTGAGCGCCACCGGCAGGCAGGGCACGCCGAGGCGGTCGTACATGTGGGCGACGCCGAACTTGTAGGCCGGCGGCGCGCCGACCGCCCGGCGCGTCCCCTCCGGGAAGATGATCAGGCGGCGGCCGTCGGCCATCGCGGCGGCGGCCTCCTCGTTCATCAGCGCCAGCGCCCGGGAGCCCTTCGAGCGGTCGATCGCCACCATCTCGCTGCGGGCGAGGTACCAGCCGAACAGCGGCAGCCACATCAGTTCGCGCTTGAGGATGTAGGTGAAGTCGTCGAGCACCGTGACGAGGGCCAGGGTCTCCAGCGCCGACTGGTGCTTGGCCGCGACCAGCACGCCGCCGGCCGGGCGATGCTCGAGACCGCGGAACTCGACCCTGAGGCCGACGATGGCGTGCAGCAGCCGCAGGACGATCCGGCCCCAGGTCTGGGCGAGCCAGATCACGCTGCGCCGGCTGACGAGCAGCGGCAGGCCGCCGATCAGGAGCGCGGCGGTGACGAGGTAGAACGCGACGGTGAACAGGAACGAGCGGACGAGCGGCATGGCGGGCGGCAAAGCGGACCTTCGGGCGGGCGGCCCGATCGCCTCGGGCCCGGCCGCGC
Source organism: Methylobacterium ajmalii (assembly GCF_036448855.1). NCBI lineage: Bacteria > Pseudomonadati > Pseudomonadota > Alphaproteobacteria > Hyphomicrobiales > Methylobacteriaceae > Methylobacterium > Methylobacterium ajmalii. The sequence goes on along the minus strand of NZ_JAZFXT010000057.1, from coordinate 137,098 downwards.
GGCGGACGGGGACGCGGCGCCCGGTCGAAGCGCCGCCCGCGTGATGCGGTGCCTCTCCTTAGAGCATTTCGGCGCCCGCGAAAGGTCGGGCCTGCGTGGGAGGAGAAACGTGCGGCCCGAGGCCCGTGCGACGGATGCCGGGCCGGAAAAAACGTGCTTTAAGCCTCGACGGACCCGCGCGACCGAAGACGCGGGCAATCGCAAAGGGCTCGCCGCGAAGCGGGCCGACCAGGAGGACGCCATGACCACGCTCACGCGCCGCCGCGCGCTGCATCTCGCCGTCGCCGGTGCCGTCGCGGGCCCGGCGGTGCTGCGCATCACGAAGGCGCACGCGGCCGAGTTCAGCCTCAAGGCCGCCAACAACACCCCGGTCAGCCACCCGCTGACGGTCTACATGACCAAGGCGGCGGACGCGATCCGCGAGGAGACCGGCGGCAAGGTCGACATCAAGCTGTTTCCCAACAACCAGCTCGGCGGCGACACCGACATGCTGAGCCAGCTGCGCTCGGGCGCGCTGGAGTTCTTCACCCTCTCGCCGCTGATCCTCGCCACCCTGGTGCCGGCGGCCTCGATCAGCGGCGTCGGCTTCGCCTGGTCGTCCTACGACAAGCTGTGGCCGGCGATGGACGGCGATCTCGGCGCCCATGTCCGGGCGCAGATCGAGAAGTCGGGCCTCTTCGCCTTCGACCGGATCTGGGAGAACGGCTTCCGCCAGACCACCTCGTCGAGCCGGCCGATCCTGAAGCCCGAGGACTTCAAGGGCTTCAAGATCCGGGTCCCGCCGAGCCCGATGTGGACGTCGATGTTCAAGGCCTTCGACGCCGCCCCGATGACGATCAACTTCGCAGAGGTCTATTCGGCGCTGCAGACGCGGATCGCCGAGGGCCAGGAGAACCCGCTGACCCTGATCGAAAACGCCAAGCTCTACGAGGTGCAGAAGTACCTCTCGAAGACCAACCACATGTGGGACGGCTTCTGGCTCCTGTCGAACGGCAAGGTCTGGCGCGGCCTGCCGCAGGACGTGAAGACCGTGGTGGCCAAGCACTTCAACGCCCAGGCGGTGGCACAGCGCGCCGACATGGCCCAGCGCGCCGGCACGACCGAGCAGGACCTGCGCGGCCGCGGCCTCGACATCCGCGACGTCGACACCAAGGCGTTCCAGGCCAAGCTGCAATCGGCCGGGTTCTACAAGGAGTGGAAGGGCAAGTTCGGCGACGACGCCTGGGCGCTCCTCGAGAAGCACACCGGGCCGATCTCCTGACCGGATCGGCGACGCCCTCGCGGGCGTCGCCTCACGCCCCGGCAGCTCGCGCCGCCGGGGCGGCCGGCAACACGGCGCGACCGAACAGGTAGCCCTGCGCCTCGGTGAAGCCCTCCTCGCGCACCACCGCGAGCTGGGCCGGGGTCTCGACGCCCTCCGCCACCGTCTCGATGCCGAGCCGCCGCCCGAGCTCGGCGACGATGCCGACGATCGCCCGGCAATCCGGCCGCTCGACCGCGTCGCGCACGAACGAGCCGTCGATCTTGATGCGGTCGATCGGGAAGGCGCGGACCCGGGCCAGCGACGAGAAGCCGACGCCGAAATCGTCGAGCGACACGCTCACCCCCATGTCGTGCAGGAGCTGGAGATCGTCGACGATGCCGCCGGCGGTGGTGCTCAGCACCGTCTCTGTGATCTCCAGTTCGAGGCGCCGGGGCGTCAGCCCGGTCTGCCCCAGGATCTCCCTTACCGCCCGCGGCAGGCTGCCGTCGCCGAGTTGGTAGACCGAGACGTTGACGCAGAGCCTCGCCTCGTCCGGCCAGGCGGCGGCGGCGCGGCAGGCCTGGTCGAGCACCCACAGGCCGAGCTCGCGGATCAGGTCCGACTTCTCGGCGATCGGGATGAAGCGCCGGGGCGAGACCGGGCCGCGCTCGGGATGCGTCCAGCGCAACAGCGCCTCGCGGGCATTCACCGAGCCCTGCGCCAGGTCGATGATCGGCTGGTAGGCGACGGCGAGCTGGCCCGCGGCGATCGCCTGGCGCAGGTCGCGCTCGAGGCGCATCTCGTCGCTGCGCTCGGTCTCGAGCCGGCGGGTGAACAGGCGCCAGGCGGCCTTGCCGGCGCCCTTGGCGGCGTAGAGCGCGCAATCGGCCTGACGCAGCATCGCGTCCGGCGTCGCCGTGCCGTCGGCGAGCGCGATGCCGATGCTGGCGGTGACCTGACGCGCCGGCTGGCCCTCGATGTCGTAGGGGCGGCCGAGCTCGATCAGCAGACGCTCGGCCAGCGGCACCGCCAACTCGCCGGCCCCGCCCGGCAGCAGCAGCGCGAACTCGTCGCCGCCGAACCGGGCGGCGAGGCCCGGCTCCGGCAGCGCCCCGCGCAACCGGTCGGCGAGCTGGCGCAGGAGCGCGTCGCCGGCCTGATGCCCGAGCTCGTCGTTGACCGCCTTGAAGCCGTCGAGGTCGAGGAAGAGGAGCGCGGTGCCGGCGGGCAGGGCGCCCTCGGCGGCGCTCTCGCGCAGGCGGCGCCACAGCATCGCCCGGTTCGGCAGGCCGGTCAGGGCGTCGTGATGGGCGAGCCGGTTGATCTCCTCCTCGGCCCGGCGCTGGCGCGTCACGTCCTCGAAGGTGACGACGAACGCCCCGCCCGGGACCTCCCGCCGCACGAGCGCGATCGCCCGGTCGTCCGGGGTCGCGACCACGACCGTCTCGCCGTTGCCGAACGAGCCCCGGTGCCCGGCGAGCAGGGCCGCCCCCTGCCAGAGCCCGGCCTCGGGCCCGCCGAAGGCGAGCGCCCAGATCGCCTCGATCGGGGCGCCGACGAGGTCGCGCCCGGGGGCGGGAAACATCTGGTGGAAGCGCTGGTTGAGGAGCCGCACCTTCCGGTCGGCGTCGAACAGGCACAGGCCCTGCGACATGGTCGAGAGGGCGAGGTCGAGGATCAGGGCGACCGCCTCGATCTCGTCGCTTCCCTCGCGCCGCGCCGGCACCTCGCGGATGGTCTGGGCATAGCCGGAGAGCCGCGCCCCGTCGTGGATCGCCACGATGACGGTGTGGGCGCGGAAGCGGCTGCCGTCGCGCCGCGGCCACCAGCCCTCGGCCTCGTAGCGCCCGCTTTCGCGGGCGGCGGCGAGGGCGGCAGCCCCCTCCCCGTCCGGCACGTCGCCATAGGCGAAGCGGCGCCCGAGGACCTCCGCCGCCGGATAGCCGGTCAGCCGCTCGGCGCCTGGATTCCAGGCCGCGACCCGACCGTTCGTGTCGAGGAGGCACAGGGCCTGGTCGGCCGCGCCCCAGACGAGGCTGGAATATGCATCGTGGAGGGCGGGGGCCGTCATCGGCTCGTCGGTCTCGACCGCCATCGCCGCGCTCGCCTCGCTCCGCATCGTCACTCGCTCCGTCGCGCGGCGCCCGGGCTCCGTTGCCCACGACACCGATGCGACAGGTTAGGCGATTTGGTCGTGGACGTTGAGTCGCTTTGACGACCTAACCCTGCCGTCGATGTTAAGTCCGGCGGGTCGACCGACGGTCGAGACCCGATCCGTCCGGGGCCGGATCACTCCCACTCGATCGTTCCGGGCGGCTTCGACGTGATGTCGTAGGTCACCCGGTTGATGCCCTTGACCTCGTTGATGATCCGGGTCGCGACCCGGCCCAGGAACGCCATGTCGAAGGGATAGAAGTCCGCCGTCATGCCGTCGACCGAGGTGACGGCGCGCAGGGCGCAGACGTGATCGTAGGTGCGCCCGTCGCCCATCACGCCCACCGTCTTGACCGGCAGGATCACCGCGAAGGCCTGCCAGATCGTGTCGTAGAGCCCGGCCTTGCGGATCTCCTCCAGGTAGATCGCGTCGGCCTTGCGCAAAGCGTCGAGCTTCTCGCCCGTGATCTCGCCGGGGCAGCGGATGGCGAGGCCCGGACCCGGGAAGGGGTGGCGGCCGACGAAGGCCTCGGGCAGGCCGAGCTCGCGGCCGAGCACCCGCACCTCGTCCTTGAACAGCTCGCGCAGGGGCTCGACGAGCTTCATGTTCATGCGGGCGGGCAGGCCGCCGACATTGTGGTGGCTCTTGATCGTCACCGACGGGCCGCCGGTGAACGACACGCTCTCGATCACGTCGGGGTACAGCGTGCCCTGCGCCAGGAAGTCGGCGCCGCCGATCTTCTTGGCCTCGGCCTCGAACACGTCGATGAACAGGCGCCCGATCGTCTTGCGCTTGACCTCCGGGTCGGTGACCCCGGCGAGCTCGCCGAGGAACAGGTCGGAGGCCTCCACGTGGACCAGCGGAATGTTGTAGTGGTCGCGGAAGAGGCGCACCACCTCCTCGGCCTCGCCCTGGCGCAGCAGGCCGTGATCGACGAAGACGCAGGTGACCTGCTCGCCGATCGCCTCGTGGATCAGCACCGCGGCGACGGCCGAATCGACGCCGCCGGAGAGGCCGCACAGCACCTTGGCGCCGCCGACCTGGGCGCGGATCCGCTCGATCGCTTCCTCGCGGAAGGCGGCCATCGACCAGTCGCCGGTGCAGCCGGCGATGTCGCGCACGAAGTTGCGGATGAGGAGCGCGCCGTGGGGGGTGTGGGCCACCTCGGGGTGGAACTGCACCGCGTAGAACTTGCGCGCCTCGTCGGCCACCGCCGCGAAGGGCGCGTTGGGGGAGATCGCCACGGTGGTGAAGCCGTCGGGCAGCTTCGTCACCCGGTCGCCGTGGCTCATCCAGACGGGATATTTCTCGCCGACGTGCCAGACGCCGCGAAACAGCGCGCTGTCGGCGATGATCTCGACCTCGGCCCGGCCGAACTCGGCGTGGTGCCCGCCCTCGACCTCGCCGCCGAGCTGGGCCGCCATCGTCTGCTCGCCGTAGCAGATGCCGAGCACCGGCACGCCGGCCTCGAACACGCCCTGCGGCGCCCGCGGCGAGGATTCGACCGTGACCGATTCCGGCCCGCCCGACAGGATCACCGCCTTCGGCTTCATCGCCGCGAAGGCCGCCTCGGCCGCCTGGAACGGGACGATCTCGGAGTAGACGCCCTCCTCACGCACCCGTCGGGCGATGAGCTGGGTCACCTGGCTGCCGAAGTCGATGATGAGGATCTTGTCGTGCTCGGTCGTCATGGGACGATGAGTTAGACGAGGGCCGCCCCGCGCGCAACGCGTCGCGCGAGCGGAGCCCCGGTGCGTCCACGGCATTAACCGGACGTTCAGGCGCTAACCGCGAGGGAGGCGCCCCAACCCACCAGACAAGGAGACTCGCCATGCGAGCCATCGTCCTCGGGATCGCCGCCACTCTTGCCACCGGCCTGAGCCTCGCGCCGGCCTCGGCCCTGCCGGTCGCCCCCGGCGGCACCGTCGCGCCCGCCGTCTCGGTCGAGCAGGCCCAGTACGTCACCCGCCGGGTGGTGCGCCGCGGCCCCCGCTGCGTGGTCAAGGTGACCCGGACCCGCGGGCCCTTCGGCCGGGTCGTGGTGCGCAAGGTGCGCCGCTGCTTCTGACGCCTCGCGCGTCTCACGCCGAGATTCGAGAGGGCGGCCCCGGGCGGGGCCGCCCTTTTTTCATGACGGCCAGGTTTTCATGGCGGCCAGACCGCCAGCAGGGCGCGCAAGGCCGCCACGAAGGCGAGCGGCTGGTCGACCATGACGTGGTGGTAGGCCTCCGGCACGTCGATGCGGGGCGAGCCCGGCGGCAGCAGGCCCTGGACGTAGGCCGCGTCGGCGGGCCGCATCAGGTCGGAGCGGTCGCCGGTGACGAGGGCGAGCGGGCAGCGGGCCTCCCTCACCATCGCGGCCCGGTCCGGCAGGACGAGGCGGGCCCAGAGCGAGGGGTCGAAGCGCCAGCTCCAGCCGCCGGGGACCTCCTTGAGCGATTCCCGCGCGATCAGGTCGGCGATGTAGAGTGCCTCGCAGGGCTGCATCGGCGCGAAGCGGAACCGCGCCAGCGCCGCCTCCAGGGTCGGGTAGATCCGGTGCGGGGCGAAGCGCCCGTCCTCGCGCCGGCGCCCGGTGCGGCGCTCAGGGGAAAAGATCGGCGGGTCGACGATCACCGCGCCGCGCCAGCGGCCGGCCTCGCGCCCCGCCTCGGTCAGCATCGGGAAGCAGCCGAAGGAATGGCCGACCATCACGGGCGGGCCGGCGGCGAACAGGCCCGTCTCCCCGGCCACCGCCTCGATCTCGTCGGCGAAGGTGTCGAGGTCGTAGGCCTCCCGCCAGTCCGATCCGCCCATGCCCGACCAGGACAGGGCGGCGACGCGGTACGGCCCGGCGAGGAACGGCGCGATGAAGCGCCACCAGCCGGCATGCGCGCCGTTGCCGTGCAGCAGCATCAGCCCCGGCCGGCCGCGCGGCCCCCACGCGAAGGTCTCGAGGCGGGCGCCCTTCACCGTGACGCGCCCGACCTCCGGCGCGACCGCGACCGCGTCCCGGAACCAGTCGGGGGCCGGCGGGGAATCGCCCTCCAGGTGGCCGAGGGGGGCGGAGAGGTTCGGGTCGGGGGGCAGCTCGCTCACGGCCGGGATGATGCGGCGCGGCCGGAGGGCGTGTCAATCGTGATTGGAAGGAGCGGTATGGCGATATCGTAGCCGCCCTGTTGCCGGAGTTCGAAATTCCGGTGTCTCAGGCGCGGATGAACCCGCGCCGCCGTGCCCAGGTGGCGAACAGCCCCGGCCAGGCCGCGGCCGGGGAGCCCGGCACGCCGAGGTTGAAGCCGTGGCCGCCGCGCTCGAACAGGTGCATCTCCACCGGGACCTCGACGGCCCGCAGGGCGGAGAACATCAGCAGCGAATTCTCGACGACGGCGATCGGGTCGTCGGCGGCCTGTGCCAGGAAGGTCGGCGGAGTCTCGGGCGGTACGCGGGTCTCGACCGAATAGGTCTCGGTGGCCACGCGGGTCGGGCTGTCGCCGACGAGGACGCGGCGGCTCGACGTGCGGTCGAAGGGGGGCTTCAGGGTGATGACCGGGTAGATCAGCGCCGCGACGTCGGGCCGGGCCGAGAGCGCGTCGTCCTCGTCCACGGCCGCGTAGAGCGGCGAGGCGAAGCGGGTGCTGGCCGAGCCCATCAGGTGGCCTCCGGCGGAGAATCCCATCACGCCGATCCGGTTCGGCTCGTAGCCGTAGCGGCGGGCCCGGGCGCGGGCCAGCCGCACCGCCCGCATGGCATCCTGGATCGGCGCGTCGGCACCCGCCGCCCAGCCCTCGCCGGGGAGACGATAGACCAGCGCGAAGGCGGTGACGCCGAGGCCGTTGAGCCAGAGCCCGACCGGTACCGCCTCGTGGCCGAGATCGATGCGGCGGTAGCCGCCGCCGGCGGCGATCACCATCGCGCTGCCGGTGGGCCTGGCCGGGCGCATCACCAGCAGGCAGGGCTCGGCCACGCCGGTGACGACCCCTTCGCGGCTCTCGTCGAAGCGCGGCCCCTCGGGGTTCGGCCCTCCTCCTCCCGGCGGCTTGCCGGGCCAGAGGCGCAGCACCTCCAGGGTGGAGCCGGGGGCGGTCCGCGGCGGCGCATCGTGCCCGAGGGGCGGATCCCCGGCCGGCGGGACGACCGGTTGCGCCACGGCCTCCGGCGCGACGGCGAGGGCGGCCGCTCCCGTGAGCAACGTCCTGCGATGCAGCACCATGCCGACCGTCCGACACTCTCGAAGACCCGACGACGCGGAAGGGCGCGCCGGCCGGGATGACCCCTCGCCCGACCTGCATAAGCGAAGCGATCGCAGATGCACGGCAGAAAAATGCCGACCGGGGCGGGAAACCCCGGTCGAGCCCGTCAGGAGCGATCCGGCCCGCGCTCGATGAGCGCGACGTAGAAGCCGTCGGTGCCGGTCCGCTCCGGGCTCATCTGGATCCCGTGGGCGGTGCGGCGCACCCGCTCGGCGACGGACGCCGGCAGGTCGAGGGGGCGGAGCGCGAGGTCGTCGCGACGCGCCGCCAGCCCCGCCACCGCCGCGTCGTTCTCCTGCGGCAGGAGCGAGCAGGTGACGTAGACGATCCGCCCGCCCGGCCGCGCCAGGCGCGCCGCGCGGTCGAGCACCGCCTCCTGCTCGGCGACGCGGGTCGCGAGGCTGCCGGGGCGCAGGCGCCACTTGGCGTCCGGATTGCGCCGCCAGGTGCCGGCGCCGGTGCAGGGCGCGTCGACCAGCACGAGGTCGGCGCTGCCGTCGAGGTCAGCCATCACGTCGGGCCGGCCCGCATCGCGCTTTCCCTGGCCGCCGCGCGGCGTGCGCACCTCGGCCCTGGCGCCGGCCCGGCGCAGGCGCTCGTGGATCGGCGCGAGGCGGCGCGGATCGCCGTCGGTGGCGACGAGCCGGCCCTCGTTGCCCATCAGGGCGGCGAGCGCCAGGGTCTTGCCGCCGCCGCCGGCGCAGAGGTCGACCACCGTCATCCCGGGCTTCGCGCCGGAGAGCCGGGCGGCGAGCTGCGAGCCCTCGTCCTGGATCTCGAACCAGCCGTCCAGGAATTCCGGCTCGACGTGGAGGGCCGGGCCGCGGCCGTCCTCGCCGAGCGGCACCCGCAATCCGTCCGGCGCCAGCGGCGTCGGTTCCGGGTTGAGATGGGCCAGCGCCTCCCGGGTGGCGTCGCGGCTCGCCTTCAGGGTGTTGACCCGGATGTCGAGGGGAGCCCGGCGGGCGAGCGCCCGCAGTTCCGGCAGGAGGTCGTCGCCGAAAGCCGACGCCAGCGACGGCACGATCCATTCCGGCACGTCGCCGGCGACGTGGACGGGGGCGTCGGCGAGCGTCCCGGTCTCGAGCCGGGTCCGCTCGGCCTCGGTCAGCGGGGCGGGGGCGAAGCGCTCGCCGGTGAACAGCTCGGCGATCGTTTGGGCGGCGAGCCCGCGCTGGAGCCGCAGCGAGCCGATCACCACGGCGCGGGACGAGTCCTCGCCCATGATCCAGGCGGCGGAGGCGCGGCGGCGCAGCGCGTCGTAGACGAGCGTGGCGATGGTGGCGCGGTCGCCGGAGCCGGCGAAGCGGTGGGCGAGGCCCCAATCCTTGAGGGCGTCGGCGACCGGGCGGCGGCGCTCGGCGATGTCGGCCAGGACCTCGATGGCGGCGGAGAGGCGGGCGCCCGGGGTCATCGCGAAACCGCCGATCCCGAAACCGCCACGGTCATGCCGCGGGAACGGCCCGACACGGCCAAGCTTTCGGCCCGGACGGTCTCGACACCTTGGCCGTTCGTTCCCCAAGGGTTCGTTTCCCGAGGCCGGAGTATCGCCCGCATGATCCGTCGTCCCATTCCGTCCGCCCTCGCCGTGTGTCTGGCCGCGTTGATCGCGCTGTCGGCCGGCGCCTGCGCCACCGCCCCGGCGGCGCCGGCCGTCGACCTGACGCCGCCCCCGCCCCGGCCCTACGACGCCAAGACGCAGCTCGAATACGGCAACCCGCCGCCGCGGGCACCGCGCTACTGAGACCGCCCCCTTAGCCTCCTCGCGCCGCCAAGGCGAGGAGGCGCATCGTCCCCGGTGCCCGCTGTCGGATCCGCTGCCTCTCGCCGTCGGGCGAGCGGCGGCGCGCCGTCAGGCGAGCAGGATCTTGACGGCGAAGACGAACCACATCGCCAGCAGCACGAGCGCCCCGGCGAGGAAGGCCTGGAAGCGCCGGATCACCACGTTGCTGGTGGCGTAGATGCCCGCATGCACGATCCGGGTCAGCACGAACAGCCAGGCGAGGCCGACGAACAGCGTGTCGCCCTGCCGCGTCGCCAGCGCGAGCCCGACCACGGCGTAGAACAGCACCGGCAGCTCGAACTGGTTGGCAAACGCGTTCGAGACCTGCTGCACCGGCGCCGGCCAGGTCCGCTCGCCGAGCGAGATGTCCTGCACGCGGACCGCCCCCACCCGCGCCGCGGCGAAGCGCACCCGCCCGGTCCAGAACAACAGGCAGAAGGTCAGGAGAACCTGGACGAAGACGGGGGCGAGAAGGGCCTTGAAGCTCATGGTGGTCGATCCCTGGCTGGTCCGATCCGTGACGGGGGCATTCGACGGGACCGGCGGTCCCGGGAGGCCTTGCCGCGCGTCCGCCCCCAAATCCCCCGGACGGCCCCCTTTCGCAACGGGCGTCGCGGCGCTACATGAGGTCGGCGGGGCTGCGGCTCTCGTCAGGAGACACATTCCCCGGGGCCTTATCGACTCCCTCGGGAGCTGTCACTGCCCTGGTCCGTGGACCGGGGCATAACGGCGCCCACCTACTTCGTAGGTTTCCCGGGATCGATTCTCCAACGGCTCTCGTGGCCCCGCGCTGGACCAGCATGACGACCGACGCTTCCCCCGATCCCTCGAAGTCCGCGTTGCGCAAGGCGGCGCTGGCACGGCGGGACGGGCTGACGGTCGAGGCGCGAGACGCTGCCTCCCGTCGCATCGCCGAGATCGTCCTCTCCCTTCCCGGGATCGCCCGCGCCGAGGTCGTGTCGGCCTACTGGCCGATCCGCAGCGAGGTCGACGTGCGGCCGCTGATCGCGGCCCTGCGCGCCCGCGGCCAGGCCGTGGCGCTGCCGCAGGTGACGGCCGACGGCCTGGTGTTCCGCCTCGCGGCCGAGGGCGACGCGCTGAGCTCCGGCGGCTTCGGCCTGAGCGAGCCGGGGCCGGACGCCCCGGCGGTCGATCCCCGCGCGCTGCTGGTGCCGCTCGCCGCCTTCGACCGGCGCGGCCACCGCATCGGCTACGGCAAGGGCTATTACGACCGGGCGCTCGCCCGCCTCGACGCGCGGGAGCGCGCGCTCGCCATCGGCATCGCCTTCTCGGCCCAGGAGACGCCCGTCGTGCCCGACGGCCCGCACGACCGGGCCCTCGACGGGATCGTGACCGAGACGGGCCTGATCCACCCCACCGGAGACTGACCACCGCCATGCGCCTCCTCTTCCTCGGCGACGTCGTCGGCCGGCCCGGCCGGGTGGCGGTGAGCGAGCGTCTGCCGGCCCTGCGCGAGCGCTGGCGCCTCGACTGCGTGGTGATCAACGGCGAGAACGCCGCCGGCGGCTTCGGCATCACCGAGAGCATCTGCGACGAGTTGATCAATGCCGGGGCCGACGCGGTGACGCTCGGCAACCACTCCTTCGACCAGCGCGAGGCGATGGTGTTCATCGCCCGCCAGCCCCGGCTGGTACGCCCGGCGAACTACCCGCCCGGCACCCCCGGCCGCGGCGCCACGGTGGTCGAGACCCAGAGCGGCGCCCGGGTGCTCGTCGTCAACGTGATGGGACGGATCTTCCTCGATCCCCTCGACGATCCCTTCGCGGCGGCCGAGCGCGAATTGTCGGCCTGCCCGTTGCGAGACGCCGCCGACGCGGTGATCGTCGACGTCCACGCCGAGGCGACGAGCGAGAAGGAGGCCTTCGGCTGGTTCCTCGACGGCCGGGCGAGCCTGGTGGTCGGCACCCACACCCACGTTCCGACCGCCGACCACCGCATCCTGCCGGGCGGCACCGCCTACATGTCCGACGTCGGCATGTGCGGCGACTACGATTCGGTGCTCGGCATGCAGAAGGACGAGCCGGTGCGCCGCTTCCTGCAGAAAACCCCCGGCAGCCGCCTCGAGGCCGCGACCGGCGAGGGCACCTTGTGCGGCATCGCGGTCGAGACCGACGACGCCACCGGCCTCGCCCGCCGGGTGAGCCCGGTGCGCCTCGGGCCGCATCTCGAGGAGACCTGGCCGCGGCACTGGGACTGACGGCAGAGGGACCGGCGGCACCGGGCCCGACCGCACCCGGGACCCGCGAATCCGCGGTGGACTAAGCACTTTCGGACGAGGCGGCCGGGGCAGGACAAGCCCGGCGCCGGCTTGATCGTCCCGGCGGCACCCGGCACAGTGCCGGCACCGCTGCCCCGGGGGATCCTTCAGGGCGGCGGCGACCCGGCATCCCGGGCGCGGCGCCCCTCCGGGCCCCGTCCGCCACAGTGAGTACGGCCCGCGATGGCGGCGAGCGCTGCGTCCCCTCCCCTGACATCGCCGCGGATCTACCTCGTCCGCATGGTGGTGTTCCTGGTCCTGGCCGGGTTCCTGGCCTTCGTGCTGTACCGCCAGATCGTGCCGGCCTTCATGGCCAATCCGGGTCTCAACGGCCTGATCGTCGGCGCGACGCTGATCGCCATCGTGATGGCCTTCGGGCAGGTGCAGCGGCTCTTCCGGGAGGTGCGCTTCGCCAACCGCGTCGCGGAGGGCGCGCCCGATGCCGGAAGCCCCCGGGTGCTCACGGCGCTCGCCCCGGCGCTCCGCGAGGCGAAGAGCGGCCGGCCCCACCCGCAGGGGCAGTTCCAGCCGCTTCTCGACACCGTGGCCTCGCGCCTCGACGAGGGGCGCGAGATCCTGCGCTACGTCGGCGGGCTCCTGATCCTGCTCGGCCTGCTCGGCACCTTCTGGGGCCTGATCGACACCCTGTCGGCGGTGGGCGGCGTGATCCGCTCGATGCGGGCCGGCGGCGGCGATGCCGCGGTGATGTTCGATGAATTGAAGAGCGGCCTCGCGGTGCCGCTGTCGGGGATCGGTCTCGCCTTCTCGGCCTCGCTGTTCGGTCTCGCCGGCTCCCTGGTGATCGGCTTCCTCGATCTCCAGGCGGGCCAGGCCCATACCCGGTTCTACAACGAGCTGGAGGACTGGCTCGTCACCGCCGCCGGTCCGGCGCCCGCCCCGGTGCCGGTCCCGGTGACCGTGCCGGCGGCGGCCGCCCTCGCCCAGGCCGGGCCGCGCCCGCCCGAGCCGGCGCCGCGCGAGCCGCGGAGCGAGGCCGCCCTGAAGGAGGTCGCCGACGCGATGACGCGCCTCGGCACGCTGGTCGGCGACGGCACCACCCACAGCCGGGCGAGCACGCAGGCGATGGCGAACCTCGCGGAGGGCATCCAGGGCCTCGTCCAGCACATGCGGGCCGAGCAGCAGATGATCCGCGACTGGGTCGAGGCGCAGGCCAACCGCGAGCGCGAGCTGAAGCAGGTGCTCGACCGCCTCGCCCGGGAGAAGGTCGAGTGAGCGCCGGAGACCCCGCCTGATGGCCGGCCGCCTCGTCCGGCGCGACCGCGCGCTCAACGTCTGGCCCGGCTACGTCGACGCCCTGACGACGCTGCTGCTGTCCGTCGTCTTCCTGCTCACCATCTTCGTCACCGGCCAGTTCTTCCTGTCGCAGGAGCTATCGGGCCGCGACACGGTGCTGGAGCGGCTGAACCGCCAGATCTCGGAGCTCACCGACCTCCTGGCGCTGGAGCGCTCGGGCAAGCGGGCGCTGGAGGAGAGCGCCGCCTCCCTGCGGGCGAACCTGTCCGGGTCGGAAGCCGAACGGGCGCGCCTGCAAGGCCTGCTCGCCAGCGGCCAGGGCGCCGAGGGCAAGGCGGCCGAGCTCGGCCGCCAGCTCGACGCCGAGAAGGGCACCAGCGCCCGGGCGCTGAGCCAGGTCGACCTCCTCAACCAGCAGATCTCGGCGATGCGCCAGCAGCTCGCCGCGCTCGAGGACGCGCTCGCGGCCTCCGAGACCCGCGACCGCGAGAGCCAGGCCCGCATCGCCGATCTCGGCAGCCGCCTCAACGTGGCGCTCGCCCAGCGGGTGCAGGAGCTGGCGCGCTACCGCTCCGACTTTTTCGGGCGCCTGCGCCAGATCCTCGGCAACCGGCCCGACATCCGCATCGTCGGCGACCGCTTCGTGCTGCAATCCGAGGTGCTGTTTTCCGCCGGACAGGCGGTGCTGAAACCCGAGGCCGGCCCGGAGATCGACCGTATCGCCAGCGCGATCCTGGAGCTCAACCGCCAGATCCCGGCCGACATCCCCTGGGTGCTGCGGGTCGACGGCCATACCGACGCACGGCCGATCGCGTCCTCGCAGTTCCCCTCGAACTGGGCGCTGTCGGCGGCCCGCGCCATCGCGGTGGTGCAGTACCTCGTGGGCAAGGGCATCCCGCCCCAGCGCCTGCTCGCCGGGGCCTTCGGCGAGTTCCAGCCCCTCGAGGCCGGGACGAGCGAGGAGGCCTACGCGCGCAACCGGCGGATCGAGATGAAGCTGACGGAGCGGTGAGAACCGCTGCCGTGGTATTTCATCGGTGTTCGACAAACGATCCCAATACCTTCCCCGCGTCATTCCGGGGCCGCGACGCGGAGCCCGGGATTGCAAGCCGCATGACGTTCAGGAGAGGGCAGAACGCGTCCTGCTTCTTTTTTACCATCCGCGGCTTTGGATTCCGGGTTCCGCGTCGCGACCCCGGAATGACACGGAGGATGTCAGAGCCTGTTTGATTGCGAGATTGGATCCAAGACCCTCCATCGTCATCCTGGGGCCCGGCGTAGCCGGGAGCTCGGGATCCATAACCGCTGACGAAGCAGGAAGAGACGGAACGCCGATCGCCTGATCCTGCACCGTCGGCGGTTATGGATCCCGGGTTCCGCTGCGCGGCCCCAGGATGACGAGGTGAGGCGGCGATTTCCGCGCCAGACCGACTCAAGCAATCAATCATACGAAATCCGATTGATTGCTTCGCAATTCGGATTTCGGCTTCGCTCAAGTGCCGCGCAGGCTTGTGATACCATCGGCCCAGGATGCTGACGCATCGGGCCGATGATCCATCTCGAATTTTCGATGCGAAGCTAGAAGATTGGCGACAATTCGAAAACCGAACCAAACGTCGTCTTCAACGACCTTTGGCATCGATTCTCATCGCGGATCAAAGCGTCTCTCACACCTCCGCAACCTGCCGCTCACCCGCCGGGTCCATCCCGGCCCCGAACTGCAGCGACGCCAGCTGCGCGTAGAGCCCGCCGCGGGCGAGCAGGGCGTCATGGGTGCCCTGCTCGGCGATGCGGCCGTCCTCCATGACCAGGATGCGGTCGGCCGCCCGGATGGTGGCGAGGCGGTGGGCGATGACCAGGGTGGTGCGGTCCTTCATCAGCACGTCGAGGGCGGCCTGCACCGCCCGCTCGCTCTCGGCGTCGAGCGCCGAGGTGGCCTCGTCGAGGAGCAGGATCGGGGCGTCCTTCAGGATCGCCCGGGCGATCGCGATGCGCTGGCGCTGGCCGCCCGAGAGGGTGACGCCGCGCTCGCCGACCAGCGTCGCGTAGCCCTCCGGCAGGGCCCGGATGAAGCCGTCGGCATGGGCTTGCGCCGCGGCCCTCTCGACCTCGGCCTCGCTCGCCTCGGGCCGGCCGTACCGGATGTTGTCGAGGATGCTGCCGCTGAACACCGTCGGGTCCTGCGACACCAGAGCCATGCGGGCGCGCAGGGCCTCGGGCTCGACCGCGTCGACCGGCACGCCGTCCACCCGCACGGTGCCGGATTCCGGGTCGTAGAAGCGCAGCAGCAGCTGCAGCACCGTGCTCTTGCCGGCGCCCGAGGGGCCGACGAGGGCGACGCGCTCGCCCGGCGCCACGATGAAGCTGAGGTCGTGCAGGGCCGGCATCTCGGGCCGGGTCGGGTAGTGGAAGCGCACCCGCTCGAAGGCGATCTCGCCGCGCGGGGGGGTCGGCAGGGCGCGGGGCCGGTCGGGGGCGCCGATCGCCGGCACGGTGTCGAGGATCTCGGCGAGGCGCTCGGCGGCCCCGGCCGCGAGGGTCAGTTCGCCGTAGACCTCGGAGAGCTGGCCGAGCGCGCTGGCGCCGAACACCGCGTAGAGCACGAACTGCGACAGCTGGCCGGCCGAGAGCGTGCCGGCCGCCACCCCTTGCGCGCCGTACCACAGCACCCCGACGACGCTGGCCGAGATCAGGAAGATCGCCACGCCCGTGAGCAAGGCCCGCGCCCGCGCGGAGGCGCGGGAGGCCAGGAACGCATCCTCGGAGGCGGCGGCGAAGCGCTTGGCGGTGGCGCCGGCCATGCCGAAGGCCTGCATGGTGCGCACCGCGCCCACCGCCTCGGTGGCGAAGGCCGAGGCGTCGGCGAGCCGGTCCTGCGCGGCCCGCGAGCGGCGGCGCACCCCGCGGCCGGAGAGGATCAGCGGGAAGACGATCAGCGGGATCGCGGCGAGGACCAGCACCGAGAGCCGCGGGCTCGTCCACACCATCATGCCGATGGCGCCGGTGAACAGAAAAAGGTTGCGCAGCAGGATCGAGAGCGAGACGCCGAAGACCGACTTCACCTGCGCGGCATCCGCGGTGAGGCGCGAGACCAGCTCGCCGCTGCGCGCCCGGTCGAAGAAGGCGGGATCGAGGGTGGTCAGCCGCGCGAACACCGCGGCGCGCAGATCCGCCACCACCCGCTCGCCGAGCGTCACGACGCAGTAGTAGCGCGCCGCGCTCGCCACCGCGAGCACCGCCACCACGCCGATCAGCCCGCCGAAATAGGCGTCGATCATCCCGACCTCGCCGTGCGAGAAGCCGAGATCCACCACTCGCCGCACCGCGATCGGCACCACCAGGGTCGCCCCCGAGGCGGCGACGAGCGCGACGACCGCCGAGGCGATTCGGCCCTTGTAGCGCGCCGCGAACGGGAAGAGGGGCTTGAGAGCCCCCAGGGCAGCGCGGGGACGGGCGGTCTCGGGTCGGGCCTGGGATCTTGCCGGGGATCGTGCCATGTGGCGTGCCATGTGCGGGTGTCGTGCTGTCCGGGTGCCGGCGCTTGTTTGGCGCACGGAGGTGAGGTATAGGCCGCCGCTCATCCGATTACGCGCGATCAATGGCCGCGGCCCGAAGCGGAGCGTTCGGCGCGGGTCGCACTCTTTAGGAATTCGTCATGGCAAAGCAAGCAGCCCCCGCCGCCAAGCAGGCGATCCCCGCCGGCAAGTCGGTCGCGACCCCCAAGGTGGCCCGCACGGCGACCGAGCACCCGGACTACCACTTCATCAAGGTGGTGCTGACCGACGGCAGCTCGTTCATGACCCGCTCCACCTACGGCAAGGAGGGCGACACCCTCAACCTCGACATCGATCCGAGCACGCACCCGGCCTGGACCGGCGGCGAGCAGAAGCTCATGGATCGCGGCGGCCGCCTCTCGCGCTTCAACTCGCGCTTCGCCGGCATCTCGTTCGGCAAGAAGTAAGCCTCACGGCCGCTGCTTCGCGCGAAAAAAGCCCCGGCCTCGCGGCCGGGGCTTTTTTCGTGCCCGCGTGCTCGCCACCGGCGTCGCCGAATGCGGGCGACCGCCCCCCTCCCCGGTCGAGCGCGAATCGCATCGCCGGCCTGACCCGAAGGACAGGCCGGCGATGCGATTCGCCCGGGAGGCGCCGTCAGCCGAAGGCGACGCGCAGCATGTCGTGCTGGGCGAAGACCGGGCTCACCCGCGGCTCAGGGGTCGGGCGATCGTCGGAGATCAGCCGGTCGAGGTGCAGGATGCGGGCGTGCAGCCGCTTCGACTGGCCGATCAGGGCCTGGAGCGACAGCGGCAGCTCGGCGACGAGGACCGGAGCGGCCTCGTTCGTCTCGGCGGTGGTCAGGCGGACCCGGGTCTTCTCCTCGGCCGCCTCGCTCAGGCTCAGCTCGCCCTCGGACACCGCGCGCTGGACCAGCAGCCAGGAGGCGATCTGCATCAGCCGGGTGGTGAGCCGCATGCTCTCGCTGGCATAGGTCAGGGCGGCGTGGCGGGCGAGAAGGCGCGACTCGTCGCGGCCGGGTCCGTCGAGATAGGCCGCGGTCTCCTCCACGAGGGTCATGCCCTCGCGAAACAGCAGCTTGAAGCCCTCGGAGGCCACGAACGT
The DNA here is from genome assembly GCF_036448855.1 of Methylobacterium ajmalii. Lineage (NCBI taxonomy): Bacteria > Pseudomonadati > Pseudomonadota > Alphaproteobacteria > Hyphomicrobiales > Methylobacteriaceae > Methylobacterium > Methylobacterium ajmalii. Next base: position 119,540 of record NZ_JAZFXT010000057.1, on the reverse strand, counting down.
CTCGCCGAAGCGCACGGTGGGCTGCTCGTCCCGAAACATCACGTCCATCACGCCCATGATCCCTCCTGTGCCACCGCGACGCCGGTCCCGTGTCGGTACGGGACATTCACGGTGCGCTCGGGCTGACTGGCGCAACGATAGCGCCATCGGGCGAGCGGCGCGCCGTCAACGAAAAGTTAACCTTAACGCCAACGCGGCCGGGGGACGGACGATCCCGGAGCTGTGGAGAAATCGCAGCGGAAAAAAAGAAAGCCGCCCCGGTGGGGCGGCGAAAGAGTCGTACAGGGAGGCATCAAACAGAGTGGACGGAAAAACCACTCGACATCCAGAAAGCTGGACCGCGTTGGTTATCGCCCGGAAGGCTTAAAAAATGGTTAACGCCGCCGGTCGCCCGCCGGGGAAGCGGCGAGGCGGCAAGGGGATGGCGGGGCGAGGGCGAAGGATTTAACCGGACGACCCGACGAATTCGCAGTCGAGCCCCTCCCCCTGAGAGGCGGGGCGGCCTGCGTCCCTCTCTTAATGGTCCAGCCTGCGTCCGCGGCGGCATCGCCGGGACGAAAGCTCCGTCGGATCGAGATGGAGCGTGCCCCGCGCTTGATGCGTGCCTCGGCCGCGCACCGCCGAGCGCGACCAGTGCCGAACTTCTCCGATCCCGCCCCGCCGTCCCGAACCGGAACGAGAGCGCCCGGATCCGTCCCGTTCCGGGACCGGGAAAAACCTCAGAACTTGAACGCCGCCCGGGCCGCCTCCTGCGACGCCTGCTTGCGGCGGCGATCCTCATCGAGCCGGGCGATCTCCCGGTGAAGGGCCTCGATGCGCTCGTCGAGGTCGGAGACCGACAGGGCCGAGAGGTCCTGGCCGATCTCGTGCACGCTCCGCGGACGTACTCCGCGCTCGGCCTCGTCGAACATCGGCGTCTCCCTTCGAAAAACCATGCTCCGGCGGTCGCCGCCGGATGCCCGGGCGGATCCTTAACGCGATTGACTCGCAGGGGCCATTCCGCCATACACCGGCCCGACGTGACCGCGCCCCATTCGGGCGCGGTTCGCTTTCGTCGAGACATTCTGGACCACGAGGGCCTCGGCAGCGCCACGAGCGCGGCCGGCCCCGGCCTTCGGAGACATGCCGTGAAGAGAACCTATCAACCGTCCAAGCTCGTGCGCAAGCGCCGCCACGGCTTCCGTGCCCGCATGGCCACCGTCGGCGGCCGCAAGGTCATCGCCGCCCGCCGCGCCCGCGGCCGCAAGCGCCTGTCGGCGTAAGGGCAGCCCGCGGTGCCCGAGCGCGCCGCGATGACTGGCGGCGAACCGCCGGTCGGCCGGATCACCCGGCGCCCGGACTATCTGGCGGCGGCCAAGGGCCGCCGTTTCCATACCGAGCGCCTGACGGCGCAGGGCCGCCTGCGGGACGATGGACCGCCGGGCGGCCTGCGCGTGGGCTTCACCGTGACGAAGCGCGAGGGCCACGCCACCGAGCGCAACCGCATCCGCCGCCGCCTCAAGGTCGCGGCGCAGATCGCGGCGACGCAGGCCGGACCGGCGCAGCGGGACAAGCCCGCCGACGTCGTGCTGATCGGCCGGCGCGATGCTCTCTCGGCGTCCTTCGCGCAGCTGGTCGACGACGTCCGCCAGGCCCTCGGCGTGGTGACGAAACCGAAGGCGCCGCGGGATCCCTCGAAGGATCACGGTCGTCCCGCGCGCAGCGGGGGGCGGGGTCGCGGCGGGGCGCGGAGCCCGGGCGGGGCCGGCGCCGCGCCGCAGGGCGCGCCCCCGAAACGGAATTCATGAGGCGGTGCCGGCAAGCCGGTATCGCCTCGTCGTGTTGGTCGTGAGGGCCGGATGCGCGCGGGCCGCCTTTGGCCCGTCGGTCGGCCCCGCTCTTTTGGCGGCAGGCGTCGCGGGTCCATGGGTAACGACAAGACGAACATGATCATCGCCGTGGTGCTGTCGCTGGCAGTGCTCCTCGGCTGGAACTACTTCGTCAGCGCGCCGCAAGTGGAGCGCCAGCGGCAGGAACAGGCCGCCAAGCAGGCGCAAGCCGCGAAGGACGGCCCGGCGGCGAGCCCGCGCGAGGGCGGCCCCGCCAGCCCGCTGCCCGGCACCCTGCCGGGGGCGCCCAACGGCAGCCCGGCCCTGGCGGCGAGCCGCGCCGAGGCGCTGGCCCGCTCGCCGCGGGTGCGCATCGACACCCCGGCGCTCGCCGGCTCGGTGGCGCTCAAGGGCGGCCGCATCGACGACGTGCTGCTGAAGAACTACCACGAGACCGTCGACAACTCGTCGCCGCGCATCGAGCTGCTGTCGCCGACCGGCTCGGCCAACCCGTACTACGCCGAGTTCGGCTGGGTCGGCCAGAATGCCGGCCAGCTGCCCGGCGGCGACACGCTGTGGACCGCCGAGGGCGACGCCCTCACCCCCGAGAAGCCCCTGGTCCTGACCTGGGACAACGGCGCCGGCCTCACCTTCCGCCGCACCATCTCGGTCGACGACAAGTTCATGTTCACGATCGCCGACACGGTCGAGAACAAGGGCGCCAACGCCGTCAGCCTGCTGCCCTACGGTCTCGTCTCGCGCTGGGGCAAGCCGCACACGCAGGGCTACTACGTGCTCCACGAGGGCATGATCGGCGTGCTCGGCGACAAGGGCCTGCAGGAATACACCTACGACAAGCTCGGCAAGGAGAACCCTCTCGGCACGCCCGGCACCCGCGGCCTGTCCTGGACCGGCGTGACCGGCGGCTTCCTCGGCATCACCGACAAGTACTGGGCCGCCACCGCAATCCCGGACCAGAAGACCCCCTATACCGGCTCCTTCACGGAGCGCGACGAGGGCGCCACCAAGGTCTATCAGGCAAGCAGCCTCGGCGAGGCCAAGCAGCTCGCCCCCGGCGCCACCGTTTCGTCGGAGCAGCGCCTGTTCGCCGGCGCCAAGGAAGTCGGGGCGATCGACGGCTACGAGAAGTCGCTCTCGATCAAGCGCTTCGACCTGCTGATCGACTGGGGCTGGTTCTATTTCATCACCAAGCCGATGTTCAAGGCGCTGGACTTCTTCTACCGGCTGTTCGGCAACTTCGGCGTCTCGATCCTGATCGTCACCCTGCTGCTCAAGCTGCTGTTCCTGCCGATCGCCAACCGCTCCTACGTCTCGATGGCCAAGATGAAGGCCGTCCAGCCGGAGATGACCGCGATCCGCGAGCGCTACGCCGACGACAAGGTGAAGCAGCAGCAGGCGATGATGGAGCTGTACAAGAAGGAGAAGATCAACCCGGTCGCCGGCTGCTGGCCGGTCCTTGTGCAGATCCCGGTCTTCTTCTCGCTCTACAAGGTGCTGTTCGTCACCATCGAGATGCGGCACGCGCCGTTCTTCGGCTGGATCCGCGACCTCGCGGCGCCGGACCCGACCTCGCTGTTCAACCTGTTCGGCCTCCTGCCCTACACCCCGCCGGACTTCCTCCACCTCGGCATCTGGCCGCTCATCATGGGCGTGACGATGTTCGTGCAGATGAAGATGAACCCCGCGCCGCCGGACCCGGTCCAGGCCCAGGTCTTCACCTTCATGCCGATCATCTTCACCTTCATGCTCGGCTCGTTCCCGGCCGGCCTGGTGATCTACTGGGCCTGGAACAACACCCTGTCGGTGATCCAGCAATACGTGATCATGCGGCGCAACGGGGTGAAGGTGGAGCTGTGGGACAACCTGCGCTCGACGTTCTCCCGCGCACCCAAGGCCGCGAAGAGCTGATGCAGCACGAGCCTCAAACCGAGGCCGAGAAGGCGGCCGCCCTGCGGGAAGCAGGGCGGCTGCTCTTTGCCGGCTCGGCCGACTTCTTCTACGCCGCCGACAAGCTCGCGATCCTGCCGCCGATGCGGGGGCACGAGATCGCCTTCGCGGGCCGCTCCAACGTCGGCAAGTCGAGCCTGATCAACGCGCTCACCGGCCGCAACGCGCTGGCGCGCACCTCGCACACGCCGGGGCGCACCCAGCAGCTCAACTTCTTCGACATCGGCGGCGGCAAGCTCGTCCTCGTCGACATGCCGGGCTACGGCTACGCCGCGGTCGAGAAGGCGAAGGTCGCGGCCTGGACCGAGTTGATCCACGACTACCTGCGCGGCCGGGCCAACCTCGCCCGGGTCTACGTGCTGATCGACTCGCGCCACGGCATCAAGCCGATCGACGCCGAGGTGCTGGACGGCCTCGACAAGGCCGCGGTCTCCTACCAGATCGTGCTGACGAAGTCGGACGCCCTCAAGAAGCACGAGATCGAGGCCCGGCTCGACGCGACGAGGACGGCGATCGCCCGGCGGCCGGCGGCCTACCCGGAGATCATCCTGACCTCGAGCCGCACCGACGACGGCGTGACCGATCTGCGCGCCAGCATCGCCCGGCTGCTCTCAGAGCGCGGCGAGGCATGATGCCTGCCGCCGACCGGATGCTGATCGCGCTCGCCGGCCTCGCCGGCGCACTCGGCGTCGGCCTCTCGGCGGCCGCCGCCCACATCGCCGGGGCGACGAGCCTCGCCACGGCGGCGCAATTCCTTCTCTTTCACGCCCCCGCCCTCCTCGGGCTCGCCCTGCTCGCCGGCAGCGGGCGGGCGCATCCGGTCCCGGTGCGAATCGCCGGTTTCGCACTGGCGCTCGGCCTCGCGCTGTTCTCCGGCGACCTCTCGATGCGGGCGTTGCTGCAACAGCCGCTCTTTCCGATGGCGGCGCCGAGCGGCGGCATGATCCTGATCCTCGGCTGGGTGCTGGTCGCGGTCGCGGCGTTCTGGCCCTTGCATTCCGGACCGCGAGAAGCTCCCGGGACGCGATGAACCGGGTCAAGGCTGCGCTCATTCCGTAACGGCAACCGCTCAAAAAATCTGCTATCCTCTTTTGCGCCCGAACAGAGGAGCCAGGAATGAGCGCGTTCAAGCCGGTTTCGGAAGACGATTTCCACGCGATCATCGACGCGGCATCCGCAAGCGATGCGTTCCGTCGTCGCTTCGCCGAGTTCGAGCCGTCAACCGACGGCGACGATTTTCAGGTGCATCACGGCGATCTCGACATCGACGGGGATTTCGTCGCGCCGGCGTATTGCACGCTGGTGGTGGGCAACCTGACCGTCTCTGGCTTCATCGACCTCGCCAACGACTATGACCGCGGCTTCGACGAGGGCGGATTGTTCATCGTCCTCGGCAAGGTAGAATGCCGGGTCTGGGCCGGCGAGGGCGGCAAGTGCGCCTTCGTGGACGGCGACCTCCTCGCGCGCGACCTGCTGCTGAATGCCTACGAGGATTCTTCGCTCGTCGTCAGCGGGACGCTCGTCACCCACTTCTTCTACGGCGTCGATATCCATGCCGAGGTCGGAGTGGGCGCCGTGATGGAGTACGGCTGCGGCTACGCCATGCTCGAGCACCCCGACGAGGACCCGGTCCAGATCGAGCCGCGCCACGACGAGGACGCCTCGATGGCCCTGCTCGACGTCGACGACGTCGACGACGTGTCGGCGGACGACCTGATGGACCGCATCCGTGCCGGGGAAACCGTGATCCGGCGAGCGCCCGGCCGGCAGTGACGCGAGGCCGCGCGTCCGCTTCCCGCGGGCGCGAGGACCGCGGGGGCGGCCACACGGCTTTTTCCCGCGAACGGCCAAGCTTCTCTCGCCTCCGCCCTCTGGACAGAACCCGCCTGCGGGCCACATCTGCGACAACCACGCGGAGACCCAGGCATGAACCCGCTCAAGAAACTGCACGCCGAACAGGACCAGGCCGTCTGGCTCGATTTCGTGGCCCGGGGCTTCGTTCAGGAGGGCGGGCTCAAGCGCCTGGTGGACGAGGACGGCCTGCGCGGCGTCACCTCCAACCCGGCGATCTTCGAGAAGGCGATCGGCCACTCGGACGAGTACGACGACGCCATCAAGGCGGCGGGCGATCAGCGGGTGATCGACCTCTACGAGGGGCTCGCCATCGCCGACATCCAGGCCGCCGCCGACTTGCTGCGCCCGGTCTTCGACGCCAGCGGCGGGCAGGACGGCTTCGTCAGCCTGGAAGTGTCGCCCTACCTGGCGCTGAACACCGCCGAGACGCTGGCGGAGGCGCGCCGCCTCCACGCGGCGGTGGCCCGCGACAACCTGATGGTGAAGGTGCCGGCGACGCCCGAGGGCATCCCGGCGATCCGCGACCTCACGGCGGACGGCATCAACATCAACGTCACGCTGCTCTTCTCCCAGGACGCCTACGAGCAGGTCGCCAACGCCTATATCGAGGGCCTGGAGAAATTCGCGGCCGCGGGCGGCGACGTTAGCCGGGTCGCCAGCGTGGCGAGCTTCTTCATCAGCCGCATCGACGCGGCGGTGGACAAGCGGCTGGACGAGAAGGTCAAGGCGGGCGGCGACGGGACGGCACTCGAAGGCCTCAAGGGCAAGGTCGCGATCGCCAACGCCAAGCTCGCCTACCGGCGCTACAAGCGCCTCTTCGCCGGCGACCGCTGGGAGAAGCTCGCCGCCAAGGGCGCCCATCCGCAGCGCCTGCTCTGGGCCTCCACCGGCGTCAAGAGCAAGGCCTATTCCGACGTGCTCTACGTCGAGGAGCTGATCGGGCCCAACACCGTCAACACGATCCCGCCGGCGACGATGGACGCGTTCCGCGACCACGGCACGGTGCGGGCGAGCCTGGAAGAGGGTGTCGACGAGGCCGAGCGGGTGCTCGCCGATCTCGCGAAGACCGGCATCGACCTCGACGCGGTGGCGCGCCAACTCGTCGAGGAGGGCGTGCAGCTCTTCGTCGACGCCGCCGACAAGCTCCTCGGCGCGGTCGCCGGCAAGCGCCAGACATTCTTGGGCAATGGCCTCGACCGGCAGGCCCTGGCGCTCGGCAGCCTCGACGAGCCGGTGAAGAAGGCGATCGAGACCTGGCGCAAGGACGGGCTGGTGCGCCGGCTGTGGCAGCGCGACGCGAGCGTGTGGAGCGGCGCCGACGAGGCGCAGTGGCTCGGCTGGCTCTCCATCGTCGAGGACGAGCTCGCCAAGGCCGGCGACTACGCCGCCTTCGCCGCGGAGGTGAAGCAGGAGGGCTTCACCGACGCGGTGGTGCTCGGCATGGGCGGCTCCAGCCTCGGCCCGGAGGTCCTCGCCGAGACCTTCGGACAGCAGCCCGGCTTCCCGCGCCTGCGCATCCTCGATTCGACCGATCCGGACGAGGTGCGGGCGGTCGAGGCCGCGGTGAACCTCGAGCGCACGCTGTTCATCGTCGCCTCGAAGTCGGGCTCGACCCTCGAGCCCAACGTGTTTCGCGATTACTTCCTCGGCCGGATGCGCGACGTGGTCGGCCACGACAAGGCCGGCCGGCACTTCGTCGCCGTGACCGATCCGGGCTCGGCGATGGAGAAGGCCGCCAGGGACGACGGCTTCCGGCGCATCTTCTACGGCGTGAAGCAGATCGGCGGACGCTACTCGGTGCTCTCGGCCTTCGGTCTGGTGCCGGCCGCCGCGATGGGCCTCGACGTGACGGCGTTCCTGGAGAGCGCCCGCGTCATGGTGCGCTCCTGCGGCCCCGACGTGCCGCCGGACCTCAACCCGGGCGTGCAGCTCGGCCTCGTGCTCGGCAAGGCGGCAACCGAGCAGGGCCGGGACAAGGTCACGCTGATCGCCGCGAAGGGCATCGACACCTTCGGCGCCTGGGCCGAGCAGCTGATCGCGGAGTCGACCGGCAAGGAGGGCAAAGGCCTCATCCCGATCGACAACGAGCCGCTCGCCGCGCCCTCCGCGTACGGCAACGACCGGATCTTCGTGCAGCTCCGCCTGGAGGGCGCGACCGATGCCGGCCAGGACGCCGCCGTGACCGCGCTGGAGCAGGCCGGCCACCCGGTGGTGCGGATCGACCTCGCCTCGAAGGCGCATCTGCCGCAGGAGTTCTTCCGCTTCGAGATCGCGACGGCGGTGGCGGGCGCGGTGCTCGGCATCAACCCGTTCGACCAGCCCGACGTCGAGGCGAGCAAGATCAAGACCCGCGAGCTCTTCTCGGCCGCCGAGAAGGACGGCGCGCTCCCGGCCGAGACGCCGGTGGCCGAGGACGAAACCTTCGCGCTCTACACCGACCCGGCGAATGCCGATGCCCTGCGCAAGGCCGGGGCCGGCACCGATCCGGTGAGCTGGATCAAGGCGCAGATCGGGCGCGTGGGAGCCGGCGACTACGTCGCGCTGCTCGCCTACGTCACCCGCAACCCCGAGCACCTGAAGCCGCTCCAGGAGGCCCGGATGGCCCTGCGCGAGGCCCGGCAGGTCGCGACCTGCGCCGAGTTCGGGCCGCGCTTCCTGCACTCGACCGGCCAGGCCTACAAGGGCGGGCCCGACAGCGGCGTCTTCCTCCAGATCACCTCGGAGGCGCCCGACCTCGCGATCCCCGGCCGCAGCCTCGGCTTCGCCACCGTGATCGCCGCCCAGGCGCGGGGCGATTTCGGCGTCCTGTCCGATCGCGGCCGCCGGGCCCTGCGCGTCCACATCAAGGGCGATGTCGCCACGGGGCTCGACCGGCTGAAGTCGGCGCTTAGTTAGGGCTCGTGCGAGGGCTCCTCTCTCGGGCCGACGAACCAACACGACGCCATGGCACCTGCTCTTCCGGATGAGCGCTCTCCCCTCCCCCTTGTGGGGAGGGGTCATGGGGATCGAAGATCCCGCGTGGGGGTGGTGCAGAAGGCACCGCTCGGGGTCATCCGGCACCACCCCAACCCCTAGCCCCTCCCCACAACTTGCAGCGATACCGGGCAAGCCAGGGATCGCCTGGGGAGGGGAAGCGCTTCGCCCTGAAGCGGGAGTGGGTGCGGAATGCCGCGTGTGAAGATGTTGGCTTGCGGGAGAGAGGGCCACTGCTGAACGTTTGACGGGCCCCAGCGCCCACGGGCCGCCGGCCCCGGCCTCGCCGGCGAGGAGTGACACGATGCAACTCGGCATGGTCGGTCTCGGTCGGATGGGCGGCAACATCGTCCGGCGGCTCTTGCGCAACGGGCACACGGCCGTGGTGTTCGACCAGGATCCCAAGGCCGTGGCGGCCCTGGTGCAGGAGGGCGCGGTCGGCGCCGACAGCCTCGAGGACTTCGTCGCCAAGCTCGACGTGCCGCGCACCGCCTGGGTGATGCTGCCGGCGGGCGACCCGACCGAGGTCACGGTGATGAAGATCGCCGGCCTGATGCAGCCCGACGACGTGATCATCGACGGCGGCAACTCGTTCTACAAGGACGACGTCCGCCGCGCCGCGGTGCTGAACGAGAAGGGCCTGCACTACGTCGACGTCGGCACGTCGGGCGGCGTCTGGGGGCTGGAGCGCGGCTACTGCATGATGATCGGCGGCCACAAGGCGGCCGTCGACCGGCTCGACCCGATCTTCTCGACGCTCGCGCCCGGCCTCGGCGAGGTCTCGCGTACGCCGGGCCGCGACGGCCGCGACCCGCGCGCCGAACACGGCTACATCCATGCCGGCCCGAGCGGCGCCGGCCACTTCGTCAAGATGATCCACAACGGCATCGAGTACGGCCTCATGCAGGCCTATGCCGAGGGCTTCGACATCCTCAAGCATGCCAACTCGGCGGAGCTGCCGGAGGCGCAGCGCTTCGATCTCAACATCGGCGACATCGCGGAAGTGTGGCGGCGCGGCAGCGTGGTCTCGTCCTGGCTCCTCGACCTCACGGCGACGGCATTGGCCGGCGACGAGAACCTCGACGCCTTCTCGGGCCACGTCGCCGATTCGGGCGAGGGCCGCTGGACGCTGAACGCCGCCATCGAGGAGGCGGTCCCGGCTCACGTTCTCTCGGCCGCACTCTACGCCCGCTTCCGCTCGCGCCAGGAAGCGACCTACGCCGACAAGCTGCTCTCGGCGATGCGCAAGGGCTTCGGCGGCCACCAGGAGCCGAAATGACCTCCGCCATGGCCGAGGGGGCAGCCCCCCCGCCCGCCTGCACCCTGGTGATCTTCGGGGCGACCGGCGACCTCACCCACCGGCTCCTGATGCCGGCGCTCTACAATCTCGGCCGCTGGGGCCTGCTGCCGAAAGAGTTTTCCATGATCGGCGTCAGCCGCACGGAGATGTCCTCCGAGGAGTTCCGCGCCGAGCTGAGCGAGACCGTGCGCGGCTTCATCACCGCCAAGGGCGGCGAGGCCGGCGGCGGGTCGTTCGACGAGGGCGTGTGGAGCGACCTCGTCGGGCGCGTCCATTACCGCTCGGGCGACCTGTCGAATTCGGCGTTCTTCGGGGAGCTGAAGGGCGCGATCGCCGAAATCTCCGGCTCGGAGGATGGCGGCAACGTCCTGTTCTACCTCGCGGTCGCCGCCGGCCTGTTCGGCCAGACCATCGCCAAGCTCGGCGAGGCCGGGCTGACCGAGGAGGCGGACGGCCGCTGGCGCCGGGTCATCATCGAGAAGCCGTTCGGCCACGACCTACCCTCGGCGGAAAAGCTCGACGCCGACATCCTGAAGGTCCTGTCCGAGGACCAGATCTTCCGCATCGACCACTTCCTCGGCAAGGAGACGGTGCAGAACATCATGGCGTTCCGGTTCGGCAACGGCCTGTTCGAGCCGCTGTGGAACCGCGACCACATCGATCACGTCCAGATCACCGTCGCCGAGACGGTGGGGGTGGAAGGCCGGGGCAAGTTCTACGAGGCCACCGGTGCGCTGCGCGACATGGTGCCGAACCACCTCTTCCAGCTCTACACCCTGGTGGCGATGGAGCCGCCGATCTCGTTCGAGGCCGAGGCCGTGCGCGACAAGAAGGAGGAGGTGCTGCTCGCCACCCCCTCGGCGCGCCCCGAGGACGCGGTGCGCGGCCGCTACACGGCGGGCACCGTCGACGGCAAGGCGGTGAAGGACTACCGCGAGGAGCCGGACGTCGCCGGCGACAGCGACACCGAGACCTTCGTGGCGCTCAAGCTCGGCATCGACAACTGGCGCTGGGCCGGGGTGCCGTTCTACCTGCGCACCGGCAAGGCGATGACCCGGCGCGACACCGAGATCGCGATCCGCTTCAAGCAGGCGCCGCTGTCGCTGTTCAAGGGCACCAACGTCCGCGAGGACGTGCCGAACTGGCTGGTGCTGCAATTGCAGCCCGACGAGGGCATCTCGCTGCAGTTCGGCGCCAAGATCCCGGGCCCGGCGGTGCGGCTCGGCAGCGTCGACATGCGGTTCTGCTACAAGGACTACTTCCAGACCGAGCCCAGCACCGGCTACGAGACGCTTATCTACGACGCGATGATCGGCGACCCGACGCTGTTCCAGCGCGCCGACATGATCGAGGCCGGGTGGCGCATCGTCCAGCCGATCCTCGACGCCGCGGCGAAAGGACAGCGGGAAACGATCCCCTACGAGGCCGGCAGCGCCGGACCCAAGGAAGCCGACGATCTGTTGACCAGCGAGGGGCGCGCCTGGCGCTCGCTGGAGCATCCGACATGAGCACACTCCCCGCGGGCCATCGGATGCTGCCCGACGCGGACGCCGTCGCCCGCGCGGCGGCCGGGCGGCTGGTCGGGATCGCGGCGGAGAAGCCGGACCGGATCGGGATCTGCCTGTCGGGCGGCTCGACCCCGAAGCTCCTCTACCGGCTGCTCGCCGGGCCGGAATTCCGCGAGCGCCTGCCCTGGGAGCGCCTGCACTGGTTCTTCGGCGACGAGCGAGTCGGCGACGGGCCGGAGGCCGGCAGCAACCGGCGGCTGGCCGAGGAGGCGTTCGGGGACCTCGTCCCGCGCGGCCACCTCCACCCGATCCCGACCGATCGCGCGCCCGAGGCCTGTGCGGCCGACTACGAGGCGGAGCTGAAGGCCTGGTACGGCGCCGACCGGCTCGATCCGGCCCGGCCGCTCTTCGATTGCGTGCTCCTCGGCCTCGGCGAGGACGGGCACACCGCCTCGCTGTTTCCGGGCAAGCCCGAGGCGCGGGAGGCGACGGCCTGGGTGGTGGCGGTGCCGGAGGCCGGCCTCGCCCCGTTCGTACCGCGGGTGAGCCTCGCAAGGCCGGCGCTCGAGGCGACGCCGCTCGCCCTCTTTCTGGTGACCGGCGCGGGCAAGCGCGAGCCGCTCGCCCGCCTCGCCGCCGGCGAGGACCTGCCGGCGGGCCAGGTGCGGGCCGCCGGCGAGACGGTCTGGCTCCTCGACGAGGCGGCGGCGGGTTAGATCCCCCGGCGCTCCTCAGGCGCTCCGCACCGAGACCAGGAACCGCGAGACCTCGGCGTTCAGGTGCTCGGACTGGCGCGACAGCTCGGAGGCCGAGGACAATACCTGCGCGGCCGCGGCGCCCGCGCCCTCGGCGGCGCTCGCGACCCCGGCGATGGTGCCGGTGACCTCGCCGGTGCGGGTCGCCGCCTGGGCGACGTTGCGGACGATCTCCTGCGTCGCCGCCGACTGTTCCTCCACCGCCGCCGCGATGGCGGTGGCGAGCGCGTCGATCTCGCGGATGCGCCCGGTGATCGACCCGATGGCGCCGACCGCCTGCCCGGTCACGCCCTGGACCTGGGCGATCTGGCGGGCGATCTCGTCGGTGGCCCGGCTGGTCTGGTTGGCCAGTTCCTTGACCTCGGCGGCGACCACCGCGAAGCCGCGACCCGCCTCGCCGGCCCGCGCCGCCTCGATGGTGGCGTTGAGCGCGAGAAGGTTGGTCTGCCCGGCGATGGTCGAGATCATGCTGACCACGTCGCCGATGCGCGCGGCCGCCTGGGTCAGGGCGTTGACGAGACCCGCGGTCTCGTCGGCCTGCCGCACGGCGGCCTGCGCGAGCTCGGCCGAGCCGTGGACCTGGCGGCCGATCTCCTGGACCGAGGCGCCGAGTTCTTCCGCCGCCGCTGCCACCGTGCCGACATTCGAGGCCGCCTCCCGGGCGGCCTGCGCCACCGAGGCCGAGCGGTTCGCCGTCTCGCCCGCGCTCGTCGTCATGCCGTGCGCGGTGGCCTGCAGCTCGGTCGCCGAGGACGAGACGAGGCCGACCACGCTGCCGACCGCGCGCTCGAACGTGTCGGCGAGCGCCGCCATGGCGTGGTGGCGGTCGGCCGCCGCCGCGGCCTCGGCGGCGCGCCGGATCTCCGCCTGCTCCTCGGCCCGGCGGGAGACCAGGGCGCGGATCGCCTCGACGGCGCGGCCGACGGCGCCGATCTCGTCCTTGCGGTCCGAACCCGGGATCGACGCGATCTCGTCGCCGCGCGCCATCGCCTGCAGCGCCAGCGCCAGCCGCGAGAGCGGGTTCGCGAGGTTGCTCGCCAGGCCGTACATCACCCCGACCGCCCCGATCGCGACGAGGAGCCCGACGAGGAGCTGCCAGGACAGATCGGTCCGGGCCCGGCCGGACAGGGCCGTGCCGAGGGCCGCCGCATCCGCCATCACGGCCCCGCGCGGCAGCGCGATCAGGATCGACCAGGCGGTGCCGGTGCGGCCGAGGCCGACCGGGGCGACGACCCGGAACTCGTCGAGCGTGGCGTCGTAGCCGACGAAGCTCTGCGCCGCCCGGATCGTCGTGTCGTAGGCCGTCCAGCCGGCATCACCCTCGGCGAGGGGATGGCCGATGCGCCTCGCGTCGCGGCTCGAGGCGATCACCAGGCCGGACTGGGACACGATCGTGACCGAGCCCTGGCCCTGGTACATCGACGTGCTCGCCGCCTCGGCCGCCTTCTGCACGAAGGACAAATCGAAATCGGTGCCCGCGACGCCCGCGAACCGGCCGCCGACGGTGAGCGGCACCGAGATGGTGGCGAGGTAGACCGACTGCCCCTGGACGACGTAGGGCAGCGGCGCCAGCAGGCTCTCGCGCCCGGTCTCCTTCGGACCGAGATACCAGCCGCCCTTCATCACGCCGTTCGGGTGCAGGTCGCGGCTGTCGTACTCGACCAGCGGCTGGACGGCGATCCGGCCGTCGGCGGTGCGGGTCCAGTAGGGCAGCGCCCGGCCGGTGGAATCCGCGCCGACGTCGCGCCGGTTGGCGAAGCTCTCGTCGGCCCCGTCGAGGGCGTTCGGCTCCCAGGCGCTGTAGGTGCCGTTGAAATCCGGGTTGCGCTTCAGCACCCCGAGCAGGAAGTCGTTGAGGACGGTGCGCATCTGCGCCGGCTTCGCGCCCGCCTTGCCGGTCGTCAGCGCCTCGAGGATACCGGAGGTGTTGCGCGCCGCCGCGAAGGCGAAGTCGAGCTTGTGCTGGATCGTCGTCGCCTGGTTCGCCGCGATGGCCTGGAGATAGGTGCGGCTCTTCTCGTCGAGCACCGTCTCGAAGGTCTTCGTCACGAACTGGCTGTTGCTGATCGTCGAGTAGGCGCCGAACCCGACGATCAGCATCGAGGCGACGAGGCCGCAGGTGCTGGAGGCGGCGATGATCTTGAACTTGACCGACCGGAAGAACGAGACCTTGTCACTCTGCGCGTGACCGGACACCATGACGATCGCCCCCGTTGCGTGGATGCCTTGGCTTCGATCGACAGTCTGCACAAGCAACGTCCGACGATCTTGCGGACCTCGATTGTCCGCAGTCGCACTAACAAATGGTAAATTTTAAAACTTGCTATAGTCTAAGTTAGATCATCCGTTAGGTCGACGCCGCGATTGATCCAGATCATGGCGGGGTTGCGCAGCGCCGCGGCGGGGATATCGGCAGCCGTGGCCGTCACGCGTGATGCGTCGGCCGGTACGTCCCGAAACGCGAACGGCCCCGAACGCGGAGGCGTCCCGGGCCGTCGAGGTGGACGTCGCACGGACCGGAGATCCGCTCGCACGGAAGCCCGCGCGACTTGAGCGTGAGTGTCTTGCCCCGCCCTCGACCTCGTCCTGAGGTCGTGGCGATCTGCGATCGCCGACACCTCAGAACGAGGTCGAGACGCCGACGCAAGAGTCGTCAAAAATCCGTTTGCAGGGCAGGCAGCCTTTCAGACGAAGTGCTTCGAGAGCTTCAGCCCCTGCGCCTGGTAGTTCGAGCCGGCGGCGCTGCCGTAGAGGGCGGCCGGGCGCTGGGCCATCCGCTCGTAGACGAGCCGGCCGACGATCTGACCGTCCTCCAGCATGAACGGCACGTCGCGCGAGCGCACCTCCAGCACCGCGCGGGCGCCGGTGCCGCCGGCCTCGGCATGGCCGAAGCCGGGATCGAAGAAGCCGGCGTAGTGGACCCGGAACTCGCCAACGAGAGGATCGAACGGCACCATCTCGGCGGCGAAGTCCGGCGGCACCTGCACTGCCTCCTTCGAGGCCAGGATGTAGAACTGGCCCGGGTCGAGGATGAGCGTGCCCGAGCCGTCGGCCCGCAGGGGCTCCCAGAACTCGGCGGCCGGGTAGGATCGCGGCCGGTCGACGTCGACGAGGCCGGTATGGCGCTTGGCGCGGTAGCCGATCAGCCCGTCGAAGCCCGAGAGATCGACCGAGACGGCGACGCCGCCCTGAAACGACGGGTCGGCGCAATCGACCAGCGGGGTCGTGGCATGCAGGCGGGCGAGCGCGGCGTCGTCGAGCCGCACCGCGCCGCGGCGGAAGCGCAGCTGCGACAGGCGCGAGCCGGTGCGCACCAGCACCGGGAAGGTGCGGGGCGAGATCTCGGCGAAGAGCGGCCCGGCATAGCCGGCCTCGACCATGTCGAATTCGCGCGCCTGGTCGGTGATGACGCGGGTGAACACGTCGATGCGCCCGGTCGAACTCTTCGGGTTGGCGCTGGCGGCCAGATCCGGCGGCAGGGCCACGCCCTCCTGCAGCTCGGCGATGTAGACGCAGCCGGTCTCCAGCACCGCGCCCTGGCGCAGGTCGATCTCGTGCAGCTTGAGCTTGTCGAGGCAGGCGGCGACGTCGCGGGTGCGCCCCGGCAGGAAGCTCGCCCGGACCCGCCAGGCCCGGCCGCCGAGGCGCAGGTCGAGGCTCGCCGGCTGGATCTGGTCGTCCGCGAAGGGGCTGGCTGGCCGGATCACCCCGGCGCTCGCGAGTGCCGCGATGCCCTCCGCCGATTGAATTCCGTCCTCGAGCTTCACCATGACACGTCCATCCTCAACGGGCCTTTGTCGCAGGAGCGGGGTTTCCACGACGTGAAGAGCCGCTCACGCCTCGTCGCGCACGCCCCGGTCGAGGGCAAGCGCGAGGCTCGCCCGGGCGATCGCCCCCATCGCGGTGAGGCCGGCGAGCGCCGCGACGATCGGGGCCGCCCGCTCGGGCAGCAGGATCAGGCCGGCGAGCGCGAGCGCCGCGACGGTATCGGCGACCCGCCCCCCGGCCAGGATCAGGGTGTGGAGGTCGAGGCCGGGCGCCGCAAGCCCGCGCCTGGCCGCGAGCCAGCCGGAGAGCCGCGCCGCCGCGATCTCCAGGAGGAGCGCGGCGAGCAAAGCGGCCGCCGGCCAGCCGGGCATCCGCCAGGCGAGCGCGAGCGCCAGGGCGACGCGCAGCCACGGCCCCTCCCCGCGTCCCGGATCCGAGGGCCGATGCGCGAGCCCGCGCCAGGCGGCGAGGAAGACGAGGCAGACGGGATCGGCGCGCAGGGCCAGCGCCAGCGCGGCACCGAGGCCCGCGACGGCTGTGGACGAGGAAGGAAGCCGCATGACGGGGTGGGGCGCCTCGTGCAGGATTACCGACCGCATTCGCCGGCAATTGACGATCCGGGAGGCCGGACGTACCACGACGCCCGCCGGCCGTCGCGCTTGATGCGCGGGCCGCCAGCGGAGGTTTCCCGATGTACAAGGCCGAGACCCGCGGCATCAGCGTGTCGGTGCAGCCGCGCTTCGTGGAAGAAGAATCCTCGCCCGACAGCGGCCGCTACTTCTTTGCCTATACGGTGGAGATCACCAACAACGGCAGCGAGCAGGTGCAGCTGCGCTCCCGGCACTGGCGCATCGTCGACGGGCGCGGCGAGATGCAGGAAGTGCGCGGCGCCGGCGTCGTCGGCAAGCAGCCGGTGCTCGGGCCCGGCGAATCGTTCAGCTACACCAGCGGCTGCCCCCTCACCACGCCGGACGGCACGATGGAGGGCACCTACACGATGTCCACCGCCGACGGCGACAGCTTCGAGGCCGCGATCCCCGCCTTCTCCCTCGACTCGCCGCATGTGCGCCGGGTGATGCACTAACACCGACCCGTGCTCGGGCGTCTGGGGGCGCCTGCATCGGGGCGGGTGTCGAGGAGACGGAGCTTGGGCTAAGACCGGGGCTTACCTCCGGCACGAGACAGCCCGCTCCGATGACCAAGACCGGCCCCCGCCTGACCCCGCTCGAACTCCTCGCCCGGCTGGTCTCCTTCGACACCGAGAGCCAGAAGTCGAACCTGCCGCTGATCCGCTGGGTGGCCGAGTATCTCGACGCCTGGGGCGTTCCCTACGTGATCGCGCCGAACGAGGCCGGCGACAAGGCGGCGCTCTACGCCACGATCGGGCCGATGCAGGACGGCGGCGTGGTGCTGTCGGGCCATACCGACGTGGTGCCGGTGGCGGGGCAATCCTGGACCAGCGATCCCTTCACCCTGCGCATCGCCGACGGCAAGATCTACGGACGCGGCGCCGTCGACATGAAGGGCTTCGACGCGCTCTGCCTCGCCCTGGTGCCGGAGATGCTGGCGGCCGACCTCAAGACGCCGATCCATATCCTGCTCTCCTACGACGAGGAGCTGACCTGCCTCGGCGTGGTCGACGTGATCGCCCGCTTCGGGAAGGACCTGCCGCGGCCGGGCGCCGTGATCGTCGGCGAGCCGACCGACCTCGAAGTCGCCGACGCCCACAAGAGCATCTACACCTACCGCACCACCGTCCACGGCCACGAGGCGCATTCCTCGAAGCCCGCGCTCGGCGCCAACGCCGTGATGGCGGCGGCCGAGCTGGTGGCGGGCCTCAACCGCATCGCCGACCAGATGGCGGCGAAGGGCGATGCCAGCGGCCGGTACGATCCGGCCTACACCACGGTCCATGTCGGGGTGATCGGCGGTGGCACCGCCCGCAACATCCTGCCCAAGGCGTGCGAATTCCAGTGGGAGTTCCGCGGCCTGCCCGACCTCCCGCGCGACGAGATCCCGGGCCTGTTCGCCGGGGAGGTCGAGCGGGTGACCCGCGAGCGGCTGAACCGCTTCGGCAATTACGGGCACATCGAGACCGAGGAGGACGCCGCGGTGCCGGGGCTCGCGCCCGAGCCGGGCTCCCCGGCCGAGCGCCTGGCGCTCCGACTCGCCGGCCGCAACCACACCATCACGGTGCCCTACGCCACCGAGGCCGGCCGCTTCCAGCTCGCCGGCCTGCCGACCGTGGTCTGCGGCCCGGGCTCGATCGACCAGGCACACCAGCCGGACGAGTACATCACGCTGGCGGCCTTCGAGGCCGGCGAGGCGTTCCTGCGCCAGCTGGTGCGGGATTGCGCGGCGGGGTGGAGCCCGGTGTGAGTCGACTCAGCCCGCTGCCTCAAGAATGCGTGGTGCAAGAAATGATCGCGGGCTCTCCTCACCCGCGCAGATGATCGCATTCAAACAACGCGATCCGACCATCCTCTCCTTGCAAGTAGCGCTCCTCCCCTTGTGGGGAGGGGTATGGGGGATCGAAGATCCCGCGTGGGCGGCGTGAAGCGCGAGACCTCTCCGGCAACCACCTCCAGCCCCACCCCACAAGCGGGAGGGGAACGCGCTGTGCTTTCATCGCCGGTGAGTTTGCAGTTCCGTTTCAGGGCCGCCGCGCCAGCGCCAAGCCCACGCCCGCTCCCATCAGCAGCCCGCCCGTCACCCGGTTGCGCCAGCGCCCCCGCGCCAGCACGACCCGGGCCCGGCCCGCCAAAGCCGCCCAGACCGTGTCGCCGGCGATGGCCAGGACCAGGAAGGTCGCGGCCAGCAGCACGAGCTGTCCGAGGGGTGCGGCGTCGCGGCTGACGAACTGGGGCAGGAAGGCACCGAAGAACAGGAGCGTCTTGGGGTTGGTCAGCGCCACGAGGAAGCCGCGCAGGATCATCGCCCAGGCGGCGCGCGGCTCCGGCGCGGTCTGCGCGAGGTCGGTCGCGGGCGCGCGCCAGGCGCGGAATGCCAGCCAGGCGAGGTAGGCGACGCCGAGCCAGCGCAGCAGCTCGAACCACGCCGCCATGAGGGCCAGCATCGCCGAGAGGCCGGCGACCGTGAGGGCGAGCTGGAAGGCCAGCGCGACGCTGGTGCCGGCCACCGTGACGAGGCCGTACCGGGTGCCGTGGGCCACGCTGTTGGCGACGATGAGGGCGACGTTGGGTCCCGGGATCAGGATCAGGACGAGCGTGGCGGCGACGAAGCCGAGATAGAGGTCGAGGGGCATGGCGGGGCCGTCCGGTGGGAACCGGATGGCAGCGTGCCATGCACGCCGCCGCCCCGCCAGGCTCGGGCGCCGCTTACTGCTGCGCCGGCTGGGTCGTGGTGGTGCCGGTCGCGGCGGGGACGTCGGGCTTCGACGTGTCGGTGGCCTGCGCGCCGGCCTTCGGCGCATCCGCCTTCGCGGGCTGCTGGCCGAGATAGACGTATTCCGGCGCGGCGCGGAGCTGATCCTTGTCGGTGTTGATCACCGCCTTCAGGGTCTTGTCGTCGACGCGGGTGACCTGCAGGGCCTCGCGCGCGACCGAGACGTACTTGGTGCCGAGGCCCAGGAAGCCGCCGACGCCGACGACGTAGGACTTCACCGCCAGATCGGGACCGAGCACGATATCGGCGACCGAGCCGATCGTCTCGTTGGCGCCGTTGACGATGCTCTGGCCGATCATCTTCGAGGCCATCAGGTCGCTCGGCTCCTGGGCGACGAAGGTCGGCCGCAGGTCGTTGTTCAGGGTCGCGGGCGTGCCGGGAACGGGGGTGAGGCCGTTCTTGGGGCCGCTCGCATCCTGCGCCAGGCCGGCGCTGGCGCCGGCGACGAGGAGGAACGCGGCGGCGAGGAGGGGGCGGGACATCGACGGCTCCGACTGCTTTTCGCCCGACGCGCTCGGGCGCATGAAGAGTCGGTTGCGGTGCGAAAGGTTCCCTCGCCCCTCCCCTTTCGTCACGTCAGGCGGGCTGGCCGCCGACGATCTCGGCCTCGACCTCGGCCGGATCGAGATCGTAATGGCGCGAGCAGAACTCGCAGGTGATGCCGATGCGGCCGTCCTCGCCGACGATGTCGCGGCGCTCCTCGGCCGAGAAGTTGCGGACCATGCCCATCACCCGCTCCCGCGAGCAGCGGCAGGCCTCGTGCACCCCTTGCGCCTCGAACACCCGCACGCCGCGCTCGTGGAAGAGCCGATAGAGCAGGCGCTCGCTCGACACGGTGGGGTCGACGAGCTCGTGATCCTCGATCGTCGCCACCAGGGACTTGGCCTCGACCCAGGCGTCGTCCTCCCGGCTCGCGCTGTCGTCGAGGAACGTGTGTCCCTCCGGCAGGTCGCCGGGCGGCAGGTCGGCGAGGCGGGCGCGCTCGGGCGAGTGCGGCAGGAACTGCATCAGCAGGCCGCCGGCGCGCCAGGCCTCGCCGCTGCCCTCGACCTGCTCGGCGACGGCGAGGCGGACCCGGGTCGGGATCTGCTCCGACTGGCGGAAATACTGGTGCGCCGCCTCCTCGAAGCCCTGGCCCTCGAGCGCCACCACGCCCTGGTAGCGGCTCTGGACCGAGCCCTGGTCGATCGTCATGGCGAGGTGGCCGTGGCCGAGGAGCTGAGCCGTGTCCGCGCGCGGCCCCGCCGCCGCGACGCGGCCGGCATCGAAGCGCGCGGTGGCGCGCACCCGGTCGGGCGCCTCGAAATCGACCACCACCATGTCGACCGGGCCGTCGGACTTGGTCTGGAGCTGGAACCGGCCCTCGAACTTCAGCGACGAGCCGAGCAGCACGGTCAGCGCCGTCGCCTCGCCGAGGAGCCGCGCGACCGTGTCCGGGTAGCCGTGCCGGCGTAGGATGGTGTCGAGGGAGGGGCCGAGGCGCACGGCGCGGCCGCGCACGTCGAGAGGCTCGACGGCAAAGGGCAGGATCGCGTCGTCGCGGCCCTCGGGGCTCTGGGAGGAAGTGGTCTCGGACATGCTCTCACCGCCGCCGGCAAGGCTGAAGGCCGGCTCTCGCGCAGGAAAGAAAAGGTCTCCCGGCGGGGCGGCTTCCGCGCGGACCGCCGCCGCGCAGGCGCTCGGGAGGGAGCGGGCAGGCGGAGCGAGGAGCGGGGAAAGGCGCCGCGGCGAGAGACCGGCGTATCGCGCCATATGGTGGTCCGGGCGGTGGTTTCGAAGGGGTCCGCCGCCCGGGGAGATCGTCAGGAGACGGCGCCGAGGCACCAGGCCAGGATGCCCTTCTGGGCGTGGAGCCGGTTCTCGGCCTCGTCGAACACCACCGATTGCGGCCCGTCGATCACCTCGGCGGTGACCTCCTCCCCGCGATGGGCCGGCAGGCAGTGCATGAACACCGCGTCCTTGGCAGCCGCCGCCATCAGCCGGCCGTTGACCTGATAGGGCATCAGCAGGTTGTGGCGGTGCGCCTCGTCCTCGTCGCCCATCGAGACCCAGCAATCGGTCACGACGCAATCGGCGCCCGCCACCGCCTCGAACGGGTCGGCGGTGACGTTGAGCGTGGCGCCCTCGGCCTTGGCGCGGGCGATCAGGCTCTCGGGCACCGGCATCTCGGGCGGGCAGGCGACGTTGAGCGTGAAGTCGAACCGGGCCGCGGCGTGGGCCCAGGAGGCCAGCACGTTGTTGGAATCGCCCGACCAGGCGACGGTGCGGCCCTTGATCGGCCCGCGATGCTCCTCGAAGGTCAGCACGTCGGCCATGATCTGGCACGGGTGCGAATCCTTCGTCAGGCCGTTGATGACCGGAATGGTGGCGTATTCGGCCAGCTCCAGCATCATGCCGTGATCGAGGATGCGGATCATGATCGCGTCGATGTAGCGCGACAGCACCCGGGCGGTGTCGGCGACGGTCTCGCCGCGGCCGAGCTGCATCTCCCGGCCGGTGAGCATCAGGGTCTCGCCGCCGAGCTCCCGCATCGCCACGTCGAAGGAGACGCGGGTGCGGGTCGAGGGCTTGTCGAACACCATGCCGAGGAACTTGCCGGCGAGCGGACGCTCCGCCGGCGGCTCGCCCCGGCGGCGGCGGCGCTTCAGGTCGGCGCAGGCGTCGAGGACCGTGCGCAGCTCGGTGCTGGAGAAGTCGGTCAGGTCGAGGAAGTGCCGGGGGGCCGGCGCGATCTTCACGGGCGCATTCATCACTCGGCGGCCCTCCGGCCCCTCAGTTCCATGGCGGCGCAGGCCGCCTCCAGCTTGTCCAGGGCCGCGCTCACCTCGGCCTCGCCGATGATCAGCGGCGGCAGCAGGCGCACGACGTTGTCGCCGGCCGGGATCACCAGCAGGTGCTCGTCCCGGGCGGCGGCGGCGAATTCGGTGTTGGGCACCACGAGGCGCAGGCCCATCATCAGGCCCTCGCCGCGGATCTCGTCGACGATGTCCGGGTGGCGGTCCTTGAGGGAGGCCAGCCGCTGCTTGAGGAGCAGGCCGGTCTGGCGCACCTGCTCCAGGAAGCCGGGGGCGAGCACGATGTCGAGCACGGCGTTGCCCACCGCCATGGCGAGCGGGTTGCCGCCGAAGGTGGTGCCGTGGCTGCCCACCACCATGCCGCGGGCGGCCTCGCTGGTGGCGAGGCAGGCGCCCATCGGGAAGCCGCCGCCGATGCCCTTGGCCGAGGACAGGATGTCGGGCGTCACGCCCGACCACTCGTGGGCGAAGAGCTTGCCGGTGCGGCCGATGCCGGTCTGGACCTCGTCCATGATCAGGAGGAGGCCGTGCTCGTCGCACAAGCCGCGCAGGGTGCGCAGCCACTCGGGCGAGACCACCCGCAGGCCGCCCTCGCCCTGGATCGGCTCGATCATCAGGGCGGCGGTCTCGGGCGTGATCGCGCTTTTGAGGGCATCGAGGTCGCCGAACGGCACCTGGTCGAAGCCGTCGACCTTCGGGCCGAAGCCGTCGATGTACTTCTGCTGGCCGCCGGCCGCGATGGTGGCGAGCGTCCGGCCGTGGAAGGCGCCCTCGAAGGTGACGATCCGGTAGCGCTCCGGGTGGCCGCCGGCGGCGTGGTACTTGCGCGCCATCTTGATGCAGGCCTCGTTGGCCTCGGCACCGGAATTGGCGAAGAACACCACGTCGGCGAAGCTCGCCTCGGTCAGCCGCCGGGCCAGCCGCTCGGCCTCCGGCACCTCGAACAGGTTCGAGACGTGCCAGACCTTCTGGGCCTGCTCGGTCAGCGCGGCGACGAGGTGCGGGTGGCCGTGGCCGACCGAGTTGACCGCGATGCCGGCGCCGAAGTCGAGGTATCGCGAGCCGTCTCGGGCGATGAGCCAAGCGCCCTCACCGCGCTCGAAGGACACCTTGGCCCGGGCGTAGGTCGGCAGCAGCGAGGAGGTCACGATCTCGTCTCCGTCGCGGTCGAGTGAGTCGGTCGACCGGAAAACAAAGCGCCGCCTCGAAGGGCGGCGCGCGCGGATACTATGGAACGAGCGCTCCCTGTCAACGCCGGCCGTGAAGATGACGCCGAGACGACGGCGAGAGGAGCCCTCGCCCGGGGTTGCGGCCGGACTTCCTTCGGGGCACAGACCGGGGAGCGGCCGGGCTCGGCCGCGCCGCGGCGGCACCGCCGCGGGACGACGGACCGGCTTATCGCTCCGGCGGGCGTCACGCCCCGGACGGGCCTGGTGGGAGATCTGACAGATGAGCGCGACCCTCGACCGCCTGAAGGAGCTCGGCTTCACCCTGCCGCCGGCCGCGGCCCCGGTGGCGAACTACGTCGGCTTCCAGCGCAGCGGCAACCTGGTGATCATCTCGGGCCAGCTGCCCTTCGGCGCCGACGGCCAGATCGATCCGGCCCACAAGGGCAAGGTCGGCGCCGCGGTCTCGCCGGAGCTCGCTGCCGAGGCGGCGCGGCACTGCGCCCTCAACATCCTGGCGCAGCTGCGGGCGGCGGCCGGCAACCTCGACGACGCGGTGGTGTCCTGCCTGCGGCTCGGCGGCTTCATCAACGCGGCGCCGGGCTTCTCGGCGGTGGCCGGCGTGATGAACGGCGCCTCCGACCTGATGGTGCAGGTGCTGGGCGAGCGCGGCCGTCACGCCCGCTCGACGATCGGCGTCGCCGAATTGCCCCTCGACGCGGTGGTCGAGGTCGAGGGCATGTTCGAGATCCGGTGATCCTGGAGCAGCTCGCGATCGCGCGGCGATCACGAGGTGCCCTAGGTCTTTGATTTTGCCGCATTTTCTGCGACGAACCGGCATCCCTTTTGTCGGAAAATGCTCTAGGTTCCTTGCCATCATGACCGATCGCCTCGCCCCCGGCTGGCTGAACGCCCGGCCGATCGCCCATCGCGGCCTGCACGACCGCACCGCCGGCATCCCCGAGAACACGATCGCGGCGGCGAAGGCCGCGATCGCGGGCGGCTACGCGATCGAGTGCGACGTCCAGCTCAGCCGGGACGGCGAGGCGATGGTGTTTCACGATGCCGGCCTCGGCCGGCTGACCGGGGCCGACGGCCTGGTGCGCGAGCGCGACGCCGCCGATCTCGGGCAACTGACGGTGCTCGGCAGCGCCGAGCGGGTGCCCACCCTGCCGGAGTTCCTGGAGACGATCGCCGGCCGCACGCCGCTGATCGTCGAGGTGAAGACCCGGTTCGACGGCGACCTCGCGCTCGCCCGCCGGACCGCCGAGATCGTGGCCGCCTATGACGGTCCGCTGGCGGTGAAGTCGTTCGATCCGGTGATCGTCGGCGCGCTCGCCGACCTCGTTCCCGGCATCCCGCGCGGCATCGTGGCGGAGAGCCGCCACGACGACCCGTCCTACGCGAGCCTCACCGAGGCGCAGCGGCACGGGCTGGGCCAGCTGCTGCATTTTTCGGAGAGCCGGCCGGACTTCCTGTCCTGGCGCGTCGACGACCTGCCGAACGCCGCCACCCATCTCTGCCGCCTTCTCGGGCGGATGCCGGTGATGGCCTGGACCGTGCGCAACGAGGTGCAGATGCGCCTCGCGCGGACCCATGCCGACCAGATGGTGTTCGAGGGCTTCCGGCCCTGAATCAGGGACGGGCCGGCATCTGGAACCAGGCGAACCGGGGCACCAGGCCGGCGAGCGCCGCCGACGGGCATTCGGCGCTGAGGGCGTCGGCCACCGCGTCGGCCTCCTCCATCGCGAGCCCGACCTGCAGAACGTCGTCGATCACCGCGATGGCGCCCGAGCGCACGTCGTAGACGGTCCAGCCGTCGCGGTCGCGGCGAATGTCGTAGCGGGTGGCGTGGATCGACATGGATGTGCGTCCCGGCTGGTGAGGATGGCGTAGTCCGGTGGGGGCATGGGTCGATGTGCCGGCGCGCACGCGACGGCTGGGTGGGTAGGCGCGGACGGTGCGGACGACGCGCGCCCGTCAGCCCCGCCCGATCGGCCCGGCCCGCACGTAGCCGCGGGAGATCAGCCGGTCGCGCTGACGCGTCCGGCGCTCGGCCTCGCCGAGATCGGCGAGCGCATCGGCGATCGCCCGGCGGAGCGCCAGGCCGGCATCTCCCCCGGCCGCCGTCAGGTAGGCGGCCGCGATCGTCTCGACGCCGGGCGCCCGCCCGTCGCGTCGCTCCGCCGGTTCGTGGTTGATGGCGCCGTTCATGGCTTTCAGGCTCACCGCTGCGCGAAGCCGGCCCCGCCGACTCACGTTAGAACATAACGTGAACAAGCCACGGCGAGGGCGGTCCGGTCAAGCTGCGTTCGCGTGGCCGGCGGCCGGTGTGGATAGCGGGGAGAGCGTGCCTCAGGGCGCGCGGGTCGCCGCCGGGTCGCCGGCCCGCACCGGCGCCTCGACGTAGCGGCCCCGGGCCGGTACCGCCACCGACGCGAAGTCGCGGGGGAGGTCGTGCAGGGCCCGGCGCAGGCCGGGGCCGCGCAGCGGCCGGCCGTGGCCGGTAAGGGCCAGTTCGGGCTCGAGCTGCGCGAGGGCCGCCACCGAGCGCCCGGCGGCGTCCCAGTCGACCGTGAGGTAGCGCGGCGGCCCATGCATCTCGGGCGCCTGCGTCGCGACGGCGTAGACCGATTCCTGCGCGGTCGCCACGAAGGCGTCGCCGGCAATGAGCGTCCGGTCGGCAGCGCGCCAGAGCGAGACGTGGCCGGGGGAATGGCCGGGTGTGTGGAGCCAGCGCCAGCCCGGCAGCGGCGGCACGCTGCCGTCCTCCGGCAGGAGGTGCAGGCGGGCGCCGACGTCGACCGGACTCGTGGGGAAGAGCGGCGAGAGCCGGGCGACGAGGCCGCCGCCGACGCCCGGATCCGGAGCCGGGTAGGCGGCGCTGCCGTCGAGATAGGGGCGCTCGAGCGGGTGCGCCCAGACCGGGGCGTCCCAGGCCTCGGCCAGATCCTCGAGCACGCCGACATGGTCGAAATGGCCGTGGGTGAGCACGATCGCGGCCGGGCGGGCGCCCTGACCGAACCGGGACGCGGCCGCCGCCTCGATGGCGGCCCGCGAGCCCATGATCCCGGCATCGACCAGCACCCAGCCCCGATCCCCCGCCCCGGGCGGGCCCAGATACGCGACGTTGACGATGGCGTGGCGCTGGTAGGCGAGGTCCGAGCGCAGCGCGTGGGTGCCGTCCGGGCCGGCGGGGGCGTCGTCGACCGAGTCGGGATCGATCGGGATCTGCTGGGTCATGCCGGCACCTCGCGACGGGAATGCCCGACCAATGCTCCCAAGGAGTATCTGTTCCCGCAGCCCCTCCCTCGCCTCCCCGCTCTCGTGACGTTTCTGCAACGACCGTCCGGAAAGAGACGATTGCGAAACATCCGTGGCCCCAATCGGGCTTTTTCGCGGCTACTTTCGCCACGAGCGCTGACAGGCGCCGTCCGCAAAGAAGAAGGCTGCAAAGCCCACGCCCCAATCGAGGCAATTTGATGCAAGTCCATAGACAGTCGAGACGCAAGACGATGGCCGCCCGCGGCTTGATCTCGCTCCTCTGCTCGACGATCTCTTACGCAGCGTTGGCCCAGTCGTCCGGGTACCAGGATCCGGGCCGCCCGGGCGACGCCGCGAGCTGGCGCACGCCGGAATATCTCGGCGACTGGGGCCTGACCTCGATGCGGGCCGACCAGGCCTATGCCCGGGGCGTCACCGGGCGCGGCATCGTGGTCGGCTCGGTCGATTCCGGCTTCCTCGCCACCCATCCGGAATTCGCCGGCCAGGTGACGTCCCTCACCGTGCAGGGCAACTACCTCGCGGACGGCTACCGCTACGAGACCGCCGCGGGCGTGCGCAGCGACCTGTTCGCGGCGGGCAGCGCCTTCTCGGTGCCGGGCACCTGGATCCGCGGCGTCAACGACGATCACGGCACCCATGTCGACGGCACCATCGTGGCGCGCCGCGACGGCACCGGCATGCACGGCGTCGCCTTCGGGGCGACCCTGCTCGCCACCAACACCAACGCCACCGATTCCGCGATCTACGGCGCCAACCAGGACTACGCCTACTTCAAGGCCGCCTACGGCAACCTGGCGGCCGCCGGCGCGCGGGTGATCAACTCGTCCTGGGGCAGCCCACCGCCCTCCGAGAACTACAACACCCTCGCCGGGGTCGCGGCCGGCTACGCCAAGTTCCAGGGCCGGCTCGACTGGCTCGACGCGGTCGCCGAGACCACCCGGCAATACGGCACCATCATGGTCTTCGCCGCCGGCAATGCCGGGGTGAACAACCCGACCGTGCGCGCCGCCCTGCCCTACTTCGAGCCCGACCTCGAATCGCGATGGATCGCCGCCTCGGGCCTGACCATCGACGACGGCACGGCGTTCAACCGCTGCGGGCTCGCCAAGTACTGGTGCATCGCCGCGCCCGGCCGCGGCATCCTGAGCACCGTGACCTCGACCGCGGGCGTGGCGGGCTACGGCACCAAGAGCGGCACCTCGATGTCGGCGCCCCACGTCACCGGCGCGCTGGCGCTGGTGATGGAGCGCTTCCCCTACATGACCAACGAGCAGGCGCGCGACGTGCTGCTCACCACCGCGACCCATCTCGGCAGCGGCCCGGCCGACGTGCCGAACGAGACCTTCGGCTGGGGCAAGATCGATCTCGGCCGCGCCATGAACGGCCCGGGCCAGTTCCTCGGCCGCTTCACCGCCACCCTGCCGGGCGGCACGCTCGACATCTGGTCGAACGACATCTCGGACGCCGCGCTGCGCCAGCGCCAGGTCGAGGACGGCGCCGAGCACGCGACCTGGCTGCAGGTGAAGGCCGCCCGCGGCTGGAGCGCCGGCCTGCCGGCGGGCGCGACCGCCGACCAGCAGATCGAATACACCTGGCGCGAGGCGCGCGATCAGGCCTTCCTCGCCCGCACCTACCAGGGCGGGCTGACCAAGGCCGGGGACGGCGCGCTGATCCTGACCGGCGCCAACACCTATACGGGCTCGACCGAGGTGAATGGCGGCCTGCTCGCCGTGAACGGGTCGATCACCTCGATCGCCAACGTGAATGCGGGCGGCACGCTCGGCGGCAACGGCACCCTCGGCGGGCTCGCCGTCCGCTCGGGCGGCACCGTGGCGCCAGGCCTCGGCATCGGCACGCTCAACGTCGCCGGCAACGTCGGCTTCGCCCCGGGGTCGCTCTACGCCGTCGAGGTCGCCCCGGGCCGCAGCGACCGCATCAGCGCCACCGGCGCCGCGCGGATCGACGGCGGCACCGTGACGGTCGCGGCGGAGGGGACGGGCGGCGTCTTGAGCCCCGGCGCCCTGCGCGGGCTGCTCGGCCAGCGCACCACGATCCTGTCGGCGACCCAGGGGATCAGCGGCCGCTTCGACGCCGCGATGCCGGGCTACACCTTCATCGGGGCGAACCTCGATTACGGCACCGACAGCGTCGGCCTGACGCTGGCGCGCAACGCCACGACCTTCGCGTCCATCGGCGCCACCCGCAACCAGGCCGCGACCGGCGGGGCGATCGAGGCGCTCGGCGCCGGCAACGCGCTCTACGAGACGGTGCTGGTCAACGCCGATCCGGCGGCGGCGCGCTCCGCCTTCGCGTCCCTCTCGGGCGAGATCCATGCCAGCGCCGTGACGGCGCAGTTCGAGACCGCGTTCTTCGTGCGCGAGGCGATCCTCGACCGCCTGCGCCGGGGCGACGTCGCGGGCGCGCCGGTCTTCGGGGGCCTCTCGGCGGCCAGCCTGCCGGCGGCCTACTCGGCCGACCTGCCGGGCCGGGTCGCGCCGCCCGCCCAGGTGCCGGCGCAGCTCGCCGCGCCGCGGGCCTACGGGCTCTGGGGCCAGGGCTTCGGCGCCTTCGGCCGGACGCGGAGCGACGGCAACGCCGCCTCGCTGTCGCGCCAGATCAGCGGCTTCGTCCTCGGTGCCGATACCGGCCTCGATCTCGGCGGGCTCCCCGGCGCCTGGCGCGTCGGCGTCGCTGGCGGCTACACCAACACCAGCCTCGACGTGACCGGCAGGGCCTCCTCGGGCGTGATCGAGAGCGGCTTCGGCGGCCTCTACGCCGGCACCACCCTCGGGCCGGTGGCCCTGCGCTTCGGCGGCGTCGCGGGGGGCAACAGCCTGTCGCTCCGGCGCAGCATCCTGGCACCGGGCTTTGCCCAGGGGCTGAACGCCCGCACCAGCGGCTTCACCGCGCAGGTCTTCGGCGAGGTCGGCTACCGGGTGGCGTTCGGCGCGGCCGTGATCGAGCCCTTCGTCGGCGCGGCGGCGATCCGCATCGGCCAGGACGCCTTCACCGAGCGCGGCGGCCCGGCGGCCTTGTCCGGCCTCGGCCGCGACAACGATCTGGCCGCCACCACGGTCGGCGTGCGCGGCTCGACCCGGCTCACCGCCGACCTGCCTGTGTACCTGACCGGCCTCGTCGGCTGGCGCCGGGCCTACGGCGACGTGGTGCCCAAGGCCCTCCTCGCCTTCGGGGCCGGCCAGACCGGCTTCCTGGTCGCCGGCGTGCCGATCAACCGCGACGCGGTGGTGGCGCAGGCCGGCCTCGACTGGGCGGTCTCCCCGGCGACGACGCTCGGCGTGTCCTATACCGGCCAGGCCGGCGAGCGGGCGCAGGACCACGCGGTGAAGGGCAACTTCACCTACCGGTTCTGATCGGCTGACGAACAAGGAAGGCCCGCCGCCTCGGCCGAGGCGGCGGGCCTTTCCTGTCATGGGGTGGGGCAGGATCGGGTCAGCGCTTGCCCAGCAACTCCATCGGCGTGCGGTAGGTCTCCCGCGCCGTGAAGATCGACACCGCGGCGATGCCGGCCGTGACGGTGACGAAGGCCGCGACCGGGACCCAGCCGGTCGGGCCGTCGCCGAGGAGCGCGGCGCTGATCACCGGGGCGAAGCCGCCGAGCGCGAAGCCGATCTGGGTGCCGATCGCCATGCCCGACAGCCGGACCTTGGTGTCGAACATCTCGCCGTAGAGCGACGGCCACACCCCGTTGGCGGCGCTGTAGACCACGCCCGAGAGCAGGATGCCGAAGGTGAAGATCAGCGGGATGTTGCCCTGGCTGATCGCCCACATGTAGGGCCAGATCAGCGCGGCGGAGCCGAGCGCGCCGAAGATGAAGACCGGGCGGCGGCCGATCCGGTCGGCGAGCGCCGCGAAGGCCGGGATCGCGCCGAGCGCCACCACGTTGGCGAGGATCAGCACGGTCAGCATCGTCGGGCGGTCGATCTTCATCGTGTTGACCGCGTAGGACAGGGTGAAGACGCTGAAGATCGTGCTCACCACCGAGACCAGCGCGGCGAAGATCACCCGCAGCACGTCGGCCCACTGGGTGCGGAACAGCACCGCGACCGGCAGGTCGGCCTTGGCGTGGGCCTGCGTCTCCTGCTCCTTCTCGAAGACCGGGGTCTCCGGGAGGGTGCGGCGGACCCAGAACCCGACCGCGACCACGAGGGCGCTGAGGAAGAACGGGATGCGCCAGCCCCAGGACAGCATCTGCGCCTCGGGCATCTGGGTGATCGGCAGGAAGACCAGCGTGGCGAGGATCAATCCCGCCTGGGTGCCGCTCAGGGTGAAGCTGGTGAAGAAGGCGCGCTTGTGGGCGGGGGCGTGCTCCAGCGTCATCGAGTTGGCACCGGCCTGCTCGCCGGCGGCCGAGACGCCCTGGAGCAGGCGGGCGATGACGAGCAGGATCGGCGACAGGATGCCGAGCTGGTCGTAGGTCGGCAGGCAGCCGATCATGAAGGTCGAGAGGCCCATCAGGAGCAGCGTGAAGGTGAGCACCTTCTTGCGGCCGAAGCGGTCGCCGATATGGCCGAGCGCCACGGCGCCGAGCGGCCGGGTGATGTAGGCGACGCCGAAGGTCGCGAACGAGGCGATCGCGGCCGCCTGCGGGTTGTTCGGCGCAAAGAACAGTTTCGGGAAGATCAGCGCCGCGGCGGTGCCGTAGATAAAGAAGTCGTAGTATTCGACCGCGCTGCCGATCCAGCTCGCGAGCGCGGCCTTCTTCGGCGTCTTCACGGCCTCGGGTTCGGCGACCGCGGCGGCGGGCGCGGGATAGACGGAGGAGGTCATCGGGCGTTTCCTTGGGGATTGGGGACGGACGGGCCCGTTGGATCGGACCGCATTCTTCAAAGGCTTGGGTGGCGGCTCGAGCCGCCGACCGGGACCGGTTCAGGCCGTCCGGCCGAGCTCGGCGAAGTGGCGGAGCATCCGCTCCGGGTCCGGGGTCAGGCCGGTGATGAGGCGGAAGGCCTCGACCGCCTGGAACACCGCCATGCCGCCGCCGTCGAGGGTGCGGCAGCCGATCCGGCGCGCCTCGCGCAGGAGCGCGGTCTCGAGCGGGAAATAGACGATCTCGGCGACGAAAAGCCCAGGATGCAGGTACTCGCCCGGCAGCGGCAGGCCCGGATACTTGTCCATGCCGGTCGGCGTGCAGTGGACGAGGCCGTCCGCCGCCGCGACTTCCGCCGCCAGGTCGGTGCAGGCCCGCGCGCGGCCGGCGCCGAAGCGCGCGCAGAGCGAGGCCGCGACGCCAGCCGCCCGGGCCGGGTCGATGTCGTTGAGGACGAGATCCTCGACTCCGAGGGTCAGGAGCGCGTGGGCCACCGCCGCGCCGGCACCGCCCGCGCCGAGCTGCACGACGCGGCTCAGCGCCACGTCGGGCAGGCCGCGCCGGAACGCCTCGGCGAAGCCCCACCAGTCGGTGTTGTGGCCGATCCGCTTGCCGTCGCGCAGGACCACCGTGTTGACGGCGCCCAAGGCGGCCGCGTCGGGCGACAGCTCGTCGAGATGGGCGAGCACCGCCTGCTTGCAGGGATGGGTGATGTTGAGGCCGGAAAAGCCCATCCGCTCGGCGGCGGTCAGAAGCTCGGGCAGCGCGTCGGCACCCAGGCCGAGCTTCTCCAGGTCGATCTTCTGGTAGAGGAGGCGCAGGCCCTGCGCGTCGCCCTCGTGCTCGTGCATCGGAGGCGTGCGGGACGCCTGGATGCCGTTGCCGATCAGGCCGGCCAGGACGGATCTGGGGGCTGCGCCCATGATGCGGGCTCCTCTCTCGAACGTTCCTCGGATGACGCGATTGCGACGCGCTTGAGGTCAAATGTACTAACCAGTACGTTCATGTCAAGCGCGGAAGGCGGCGGGCCGCCCCCTCCCCGCTCCGGGCTCGACGGAGCCGGCCCCGTTTGCGATGGAGGACCGGCGCACAAGCAGACGGGAGAACGCAATGCGGAAGGCGATCGCCACGGTGTCGGTAAGCGGCACGCTGATCGAGAAGCTGGAGGCGATCGCGGCGGCGCGCTTCGACGGGGTCGAGATCTTCGAGAACGACCTCCTGTTCCACACCGGCCCGGCCCGCGACGTGCGCCGCTACGCCTCCGACCTCGGCCTGTCGATCGACCTGTTTCAGCCCTTCCGCGACTTCGAGGGCGTGTCGGACGAGCAGCTGAAGCGCAACCTCGACCGGGCCGAGCGCAAGTTCGACCTGATGGAAGAGCTCGGCGCGCCGCTGATCCTGGTCTGCTCCAACGTCGGGAACGAGGTCTCGGACGACGACGCCCGGATGGCCGACCAGCTCTACCAGCTCGCCGAGCGGGCGGCGAAGCGCGGCCTCAAGATCGGCTTCGAGGCGCTGTCCTGGGGCACCAAGGTCCGCACCTTCGACCGGGCCTGGGGCATCGTCGAGCGGGCGAACCACCCGCATCTCGGCCTGATCCTCGACAGCTTCCACACGCTCGCTCTCCCGGACGACTGGTCGGGCATCGCGAACCTCCCGGGCCAGCGGGTGTTCTTCGTCCAGCTGGCCGATGCCCCGCGCATCGGCATGAACCCGCTGACCTTGAGCCGCCACTTCCGCTGCCTGCCGGGCCAGGGCGACCTCGACGTGCCGGGCTTCCTCCAGGCGGTGCTCGCCTGCGGCTATACCGGCACGATCTCGCTCGAGATCTTCAACGACGACATGCGGGCCGCGCCCCCGCGCCAGACCGCGGCCGACGGCCACCGCTCGCTGCTCTTTCTCGAGGAGCGGGTGCGGCGCACCGACGAGGCCGCCGCGCTCGCGCCCTCTGCGCCCAAGCGGCCCCGCCGCCGGGTCGAGCTGTTCGACCCGCCGCTGCCGCCGGCCATCGCCGGGCACCGCTTCATCGAGGTGGCGGTGGACGAGCGCTGCGAGGGCGCGCTGGCGCGTCTCCTCGGCCAGCTCGGCTTCACGCGGCTCGGCCGCCACCGCAGCAAGGCAGTGACGCTCTACGGCCAGGGCGACATCCGCATCGTGCTCAACCGCGAGCCGGATTCCTTCGCCTCGTCCTACTTCCTGATGCACGGCCCCTCGGTCTGCGCCCAGGCCATCATCACCGACGACGCGCTCGCGGCGCTCGGCCGGGCCGAATCCTACGGCGCGGCCCGCTTCGGCGGCCGCATCGGGCCGGACGAGAACTCCTTCCCGTCGATCCGGGCGCCCGACGGCAGCCTGATCATCCTCACCGACCCGCAGACCGGGAGCGACTTCGAGCACGACTTCGTGATGGAGGACGGTGCCGAACCGGCGGGCCTGCTCACCCGGGTCGACCACGTGGCGCAGGCCCTGCCCGAGGGCCAGCTCGATTCCTGGGTGCTGTTCTACCGCGCGGTGCTCGGGCTCGAGCCGGAGGACGTGGTGGTGCTGCCCGACCCCTATGGCCTCGTGCGCAGCAAGGCGATGTCGAACGCCGAGCGCACCATGCGGCTGCCGCTCAACATCTCGGAGAGCCGCAACACCGCCACCGCCCGCCTGGTGTCGAGCTTCGCGGGCGCCGGCGTCCACCACATCGCGCTCGCCACCGACGACATCTTCGCGGCGGCCGAGCGCCTCAAGGCCGCCGGCGCGACGCTGCTGCCGATCCCGGCCAACTACTACGACGACGTGGCCGCCCGCTTCGGGCTCGACGACGCGCTCATCGCCCGCATGCAGAGCCTGAGCATCCTCTACGACCGGGTCGGCGAGGGCGAGTTCCTGCAATTCTACACGACGCCGTTCGAGGAGCGGTTCTACTTCGAGATCGTGCAGCGCAAGGGCGGCTACGACTTGTATGGGGCGCCGAACGCCCCGGTGCGGATGGCGGCCTTGGCGGCGTTGCGGGGCCCGAACCTGTCGCAGGTGCTGCGGTAGGTTTTTCGGAGGGGCGGGCACCCCGCCCCTCCCGGCCGGATCGCAGGGGCAGTGCACGACAATGGCGTGAAGCCTGGCGGTACGTGGCTTTCCCAACCGCGACCTCATCCTGAGGTGCGACCGCAGGGAGCCTCGAAGGAGGGCTCCAGAAGTCTCCGAGATTTCTGGAGCCCTCCTTCGAGGTCAGTCGATCAAAGATCGACTAACACCTCAGGATGAGGTTCGAGATGGGACAGGCCGACGTCACGTGTGAACGGCCCTGTCGTGTACCATCGACCGAGCCAACACAACTCTGCTCGACCGAATGACGCATGGGGTAAGATTTCCGTCGCGTGCTGGGGATCGGCAGGGTTCCTCAGCAAAAAACCCCCGGACGCCATGCGTCCGGGGGTTTTCCTTCAACCGAAGTCGCGTCTTACTTCTTCTCGTCCGCCTTCGGAGCGGGCGCCGGAGCCGCGGGGGCAGTCCCGACGCGCTCGATCTTGGCCCCCTCGCGCAGCTTGGTGATGATGTCCTGCTGGGTCTTGCGGGTGAGGTAGGCCTCGACCTGCTCCTTCATCTCGTCGAAGCTCGGCACCGGCTTGCTGCGCTTCTCCTCGACCTTGATGACGTGCCAGCCGAACTGGGTCTTGATCGGGTCGGAGATCTTGCCGGCCTCGAGCTTGAAGGCCGCGTCGGCGAAGGGCGCGACCATCCGCTCCTTGGTGAACCAGCCGAGATCGCCGCCCTCGGCCTTGGATCCGGGATCCTTCGAGGTCTCGGCCGCCACCTTGGCGAAGTCCTCGCCGGCCTTCAGGCGCGCGGCGATCTTCTTGGCCTCGGCCTCGTTGTCGACGAGGATGTGGCGGGCGTGGACCTCCTCCTCGGGCTTCATCGCCTTGACGGTCTCGTCGTAGAGCGCCTTGGCGGCCTGCGGCGTGACGGCCTTCTTGGCCTCGCGCTCGAGGTACTCGTCGAGGAGGAGCTTGTCGCGGAAATAGGCGAGCTTGCGGGTGAAGTCGGGGCTCTCGGCCACCTTGTCCTTCTCGGCGGCCTGGGCGCCGATCTTCAGGTCGACCATGTAGTCGACGAGCAGGTTGCGCTTCTGCGCCTCGTCGACGCCGGGCAGCGACAGGGCCGGGTCGTCGGCCGCCACGGCGAGATCGCCGGCGGTGATGGTCGCGCCGTTCACCTTGGCCACGACGGTATCGGGGGACTGGGCCGGGGCGGCGGACGGAGCAGCGGCAGGAGCGGCGGGGGCCGGCGCCTGGGCGAGCGCGGCGCCCGGCAGGAGGAGCCCGAGGGCGAGCGCGCCGTTGCGCCAGAAGGGGGAGAGGGTCGGCATGGCGTGATCCTTGGGGCCCGTGCGCGAGGTCGTTTTCAGACGGCGGACAGGTGGCAAAGATCGGCCGACAAGACAAGCGGCGCACGGCGCCGCAGCGGCAAGGGAGCAGCCGCGCACCCGCGGACCTCTCCGGCCCGCGGGTGCGGATCGGTTCAGTAGCCGGTCGAGGCGACCTCGACACGGTTGCCGCGGCGCGCGAAGGCGACCGAGGCGGCCGCGCCGTCCTGGGTGCCGGGCACCGAGAAGCTGACGACCTGGTCGGAGGCCAGCGTGGTGATGACGCGCAGCGGGGTGGCGGCGGTCGCGTCGGTCGGCGCCAGGGTGGCGACGACGCGCAGGCCGTCCTTCTCGACGGTGTAGTAGGCCGAGCCGCGCACCGGGCCGAGATCGAGGCTGTGCGACTGGCGCGGGGTCAGCTCTGAGGCGCCCGCCGCGGTGGCGAGAACGAGACCGAGGGCGGAGAGGGCGATGAGACGCATCGGTGGTCCAGGAGTTCTGTCCGGCGCGAGATGCGCATCCGGAAAGCCGGGATCTGCCGGGAGACGTCAATAAAGCATTCACTATTGTGCGACGCAATAGAAACATATTGCAATGCATCATGATGCAGCCGCACCGGTTCGCCGGCATTCCTGCTCATTCCGCCGCGCGGGTCGCTCGTACCGTCTCCCGTGACCTGCGGCCCGCCCCGCCCTACCTGCCAGGGCGACCCCGCCGACGTGGCCGCCCCCGCCGACCCGGATTGCTGGACTCGCATGAGCACCTACCGCTTCGACAGGCTCCTCAGCCCGCGCTCCGTGGCGCTGGTGGGCGCGAGCGCGCGGCCGAATGCGTTCGGCGCCGCGATCCTGCGCAACCTGCGCGAGGCGGGCTTTGCCGGCCCGATCTGGCCGGTGAACCCGCGCCACGACAGCGTCGACGGCGTCCAGGCCTTCGCCGACCTCGCCGACCTGCCCGAGCCCGCCGACCTCGTGGTGATCGTGACCCCGCCCGAGACCGTGCCGGAGGTGGTGGCGGCGGCCGGCCGCAAGGGCTGCGGGGCGGCGGTCGTCATCACCACCGGCCTCGGCAGCGGGCCGGATTCGCTGGCGGAAGCCGCGCGGGCGGCGGCACGGCGCCACTCGTTGCGGCTCGTCGGGCCCGACAGCATGGGGCTCGCCGTGCCGGGGAGCGCGCTCAATGCCAGCCTGCTCGCCCGGGCGCCGCTGCCCGGCGACCTGGCGCTGATCTCGCAGTCGCGCACCGTGGCGGCCGGCATCGTCGCCTGGGCCCAGGGGCGCGGCACCGGATTCTCCGGCATCGTCTCCCTCGGCAACGCCCTCGACGTCGACATCGCCGACTGCCTCGACCACTTCGCCGCCGACATCCGCACCCGGGCGATCCTCTTGTCGATCGCCACCGTGACCGACGCGCCGAAGTTCATGTCGGCGGCCCGGGCCGCCGCCCGGGCGAAGCCCGTGGTGGTGATCCGCTCCGGCCGCCACGACGCCGCCCGGATCGCCGACGGCCGCGCCGCTCCTCCGGTCCTCACGCACACCGGGATCACCCACACCGGCATCCTGGCGCGCACCGACGCGGTCTACGACGCGGCCTTCCGCCGGGCGGGCCTGTTGCGGGTCCAGGACCTCGACGAGATGTTCTCGGCGGTCGAGACGCTGGGTCGCCAGCGACCCTTCCCGGGCCGGCGCCTCGCCATCCTGGCCAACGGCCGCGGCGTCGGCGCCATCGCGGTCGACCGGCTGATCGATCTCGGCGGCTCCCTCGCCGGCCTCTCGGAGGAGACGAGGGCGCGGCTCGCCGCCGCGGTGCCGGGCACCGGCCCGCAGGATTGGCGCAACCCGGTCGATATCGGCGCCGACGCCGACGGGCCGCGCTACGCCGCGGCGCTGGAGGCCCTGATGGCCGACCGCGACAACGATGCGGTGCTGGTCATCAACGTGCCGACCGCGCTCTCGGGCGGCAGCGCGGTCGCGAGCGAGATCGTCGAGGCGGTAAAGCGGGGGCGCAAGGGCGCCTTCCGGGCCCGCCCGGTCTTCGCCGTCACGGTGGGCGACGAGGCCGCCGGCGAGATCCTGAGCCAGGCCGGCATCCCGCGCTTCGCCACCGATGCCGACGCGGTCGAGGGCTTCACCCACCTCGTGCGCTACCGCGAGGCGCAGGACGACCTCACCACCACCCCGGCGGTGCTGCCCGACGACCTCGTGCCGGATGCCGGCGCCGCCCGGGCGATCGTCGACCGGGTGCTGGCGGACGGCCGCACCTGGCTCGATCCCCGCGAGATGGCGGACCTGCTCGCGGCCTACGGCATCCCGGCCCAGCCGGTGACGCTCGCCGCCGACGCCGGTGCGGCCGCGGAGGCCGCCTGGCCGATCATCGCGGCGGGCGGCACGGTGGCGCTCAAGCTCGCCTCGCCGGACGTGGTGCACAAGTCCGACGTCGGCGGCGTGCGCCTGGGGCTGACCAGCGAGGCGGCGGTGCGCGAGGCCGCCGCCGAGATGCTGGCCCGGGTGGCGCAGGAGCGGCCCGAGGCCCGGATCACCGGCTTCGTCGTCCAGGCGATGCTGCGCCGGACCCAGGCGCGCGAGCTGATCGCCGGCCTCGTCGACGATCCGGTCTTCGGCCCCGTCGTGGTGTTCGGCCGCGGCGGCACCGCCGTCGAGGTGATCGACGACCGGGCTTTGGCGCTCCCGCCCCTCGACCGGCGTCTCGCCGCCGACCTGATCGGGCGGACCCGGGTGGCGCGCCGGCTCAAGGCCTATCGCGACGTGGCCGCGGCCGACGAGGCGGCGGTCGCCCTGGTGCTGGTCAAGCTCGGCCAGCTCGCCGCCGACCTGCCGGAATTGCGCGAGCTCGACATCAACCCGCTCCTCGCCGACCGGGACGGCGTCATCGCCCTCGACGCCCGCGCGGCGGTGGCGCCCCTGCCGCCGGAGCGCCGGCGCGACGCCGGCACCGGCCCGAGCCACGCGCGCTTCGCCGTGCGGCCCTATCCCCGCGCCTGGGAGCGCCGCATCGTACTCGACGGGCAGGCGATCCTGGTCCGCCCGGTGCGGGCCGAGGACGAGGGGCTGTTCGAGGTCTTCTTCAAGCAGGTCAGCGCCGAGGACCTGCGCCTGCGCTTCTTCGCGCCGGTGCGCGACTTCAGCCACGCCTTCCTCGCCCGCCTGACCCAGCTCGACTACGCCCGCGCCATCGCCTTCGTGGCGATCGAGGAGGCGACCGGCACGATGATGGGGGCGGTGCGCCTGCACGCCGACGCCAACCACGAGACCGGCGAGTACGCGATCCTGGTCCGCTCCGACCTCAAGGGCCTCGGGCTCGGCTGGTCGCTGATGGGGCTGATGCTCGACTGGGCCCGGGCCGAGGGCCTGCGCCACGTCGAGGGACAGGTGCTGCGCGAGAACACCACCATGCTGGCGATGTGCCGCAAGCTCGGCTTTACGGTGAGGACCGACCCCTCCGACCCCGACCTGAAGCTGGTGCGGCGCGCGCTGGCGGAGGAAAGTGGCGCGCCCGCAACCTGACGCCCTCCTCCCATGCGCGACACCCCTCCCCTCGACATCGCCGGCGGCCTGCTGCTCACCGCCGCCGCCGGCTACGTCGACGCCGTCGGCTTCCTGCGGCTCGACGGGCTCTACACCTCGTTCATGAGCGGCAACTCGACCCAGTTCGCGGTCTCGCTGGCGCAAGCCGGCCACCCGGTCGCCTGGGAGATCGGCCTCCTGTTCGCGTCGTTCCTCGGCGGCGGCTTCTGCGGCAGCGTGGTGTCGCTGCGCACCCCCGGCCGCTGGGGGCCGGCCGCCGTGCTGGCGGTCGAGGCGGCGCTCCTTGCCGCGGCCCTGTCTCTCGCCTTCGGCCCCGCGCAGGGGCCGGTGGCCCCGCTGCTCGCCGCCGCCATGGGGGCGCAGAACGCGGCGTTGCGCCGGAGCGCCGGCTTCCGGCCCGGCGTGACCTTCGTCACCGGCACCCTGTTCAGCCTCAGCCACACGCTGGCCCAGGCCGCCACCCGGATCGGCCCCGCCCTCGGCTGGGTACCGGATGCCTGCACCTGGCTGGCGCTGGTCGCGGGCGCGGTGGCGGGAGGACTGGCCTATCGGGCTTACGGGCTCGAGGCGCTGGCAGTGCCGATGCTGGGCGTCGGGCTGGTGCTGGCGCTCGCCGTCGGCCGGGCCGTGCGGGTGGCGGCATGAGCATGGCAGGCGACGCCGTGGCCGAGAAGCCCGCCCCGCGCCGCGACGTCGTCCACCTGCGGCGCGATGCGGCGAGCGGCGTCGAGGCGGTGACGGCGCGTTTCCACGGCCACGCCTACGACATGCACCACCACGACGAGTGGCTGGTCGGCGTCACCCATGACGGCGTCCAGGATTTCTTCTGCCGCGGAGCCCGGCGCCAGAGCACGGTGGGGCGGGTGATCCTGATCGAGCCCGGCGAGCGTCACGACGGGCAGGCCCTGCGCGCGGCGGGCTTTCGCTACAGCATGCTCTACCTGCCGCAGGACTGGCTGTGCGACCGGATGGGCGGCCGCGACGGGCCTCTCGGCTTTCGCGCCACGCTGGCCGACGACCGGCATCTCGGCGCGGCGATCGACCGGGCCTGCCGCGCCGTGTTCGGTGCCGCCTCGCCGCTCGCGACCGACGCGGCGCTCGACGACCTGGCGGAGGGGTTGCGCGGCCATCTCGGCGCCGCGGCGCCGCGCCTGGTGCCCGACGGCGATCCCGCCCTGGCCGAGCGGGCGCTCGACTACCTGCACGCTCACGCCGCCACGCCGTTCGGCCTCGACGCGCTCGCCCGGGCGGTCGGCGCCGCCGACCGGTTCCAGCTCGCCCGGGCCTTCCGGCGGCGCTTCGGCACCTCGCCCCATGCCTGCCTGGTCGAGCTGCGCCTCGTCCGGGCCCGCGCCCTGCTGCGCGAGCGGGTGCCGCCGGCGGAGGCCGCGCTGATGGCGGGCTTCTCCGACCAGAGCCATCTCGGCCGCTGGTTCCGCCGCGCCTACGGCCTCACCCCCGCCGCCTACCGGCGCGGGCGCACGGACGTTCCAGACGGCGGAGCCGCGCTCGACTAGCCCTGCGGTCGATCACCCTCGCAGGGAGCGTTCCGATGTTCGACACCAAGGTGGCCATCCTGGTCTGCGACGACCTCGCCGTGTGGCAGAAGCTGAACGTCACCGCCTTCCTGGCGACCGGCATCGCCGGGGCGGTGCCCGAGGCGATGGGCGAGCCCTACCGCGACGCCGCCGGGCGCATCCACGCCCGGCTCCTCGGCCAGCCGATCCTGATCTTTTCCGCCTCGGCCAAGGTGCTGCAGCGGGCCTGGCAGCAGGCGATCCAGCGCGACCTCACCCGCAGCGCCTATGTCCGGGCGATGTTCGAGACCGGGCACGATAGCGCCAACCGCGAGGTCTTCCGCGCCGAGCCCGCCGACGCGCCCGACCTCGTCGGCCTCGCCCTCCACGGCCCGAAGAAGGACGTCGACAAGGCGACGAAGGGGGCGGCGCTGCACCCGTGACGGGCGAGCCGCCCCTTCCGTTAGGCCGCCGCCACCGGCGCCGCCCGGCGCATCCGGCCGATCATCAGCGACATCAGCGCGGCCATGAGAGCCGTGAGGCCGGCGGCCAGGAACGCCTCGAGGTAGCGGCCCTCCGAGGCCCGCACCAGGCCGGCGCCGAAGGCCGCGGTCGCCGCGCCGAGCTGGTGGCCGGCGGCGATCCAGCCGAACACGATCGGCGCGTCGCGCTCGCCGAAGGTCTCGTTGGCGAGCCGCACCGTCGGCGGCACCGTGGCGATCCAGTCGAGGCCGTAGAACACCGCGAAGATCGACAGGCTGTAGAACGAGAAATCGGTGAAGGGCAGCGCCATCAGCGAGAGCCCGCGCAGGCCGTAATAGACGAACAGGAGCTTCCTCGGGTCGTAGCGGTCGGTGAGCCAGCCCGAGCCGGTGGTGCCGATGAGGTCGAAGATCCCCATCATCGCCAGGAGCCCGGCGGCCCGCACCTCGGGAATGCCCTGGTCGGCGCAGAACGAGATCAGGTGGGTGCCGACCAGCCCGTTGGTGGTGAGCCCGCAGATGAAGAAGGTGCCGAACAGGAGCCAGAAGTCGCCCTTGGCGCTCGCCCGCACCAGCCCGTCGATCGCGGCCCGGAACGGATTGGCGCGGCGCGGCGGCTCGGCGACGGTGCCGGGGGCGGCGCCGTAGGGGGTGAGGCCGATATCGGAGGGGCGCTCCGGCAAGAGCCAGGCGACGAGCGGGATCAGGGCCGCGACGGCGCAGGCCACCGTGAGCACCACCGGGCGCCAGCCCCCGGCTTGCGCGATCGCCGCGAGGCCCGGCAGGAAGATCAGCGTGCCGGTGGCGGTGCTGGCGGTCAGAAGCCCCATGAACAGGCCGCGGCGCACGGCGAACCAGCGGTTCACCACGGTCGCGCCGAGCACGATGGCGACGCAGCCGCTGCCGAGGCCCGACAGCACGCCCCAGGTCGCGATCAGGTGCCAGGGTTCGGTCATCAGCGCGCTCAGCGCCGTCGAGGCCGACATCAGGGCGAGCGCGCAGAGCAGCGTGCGGCGGATGCCGAAGCTCTGCATCAGGGCCGCCGCGAACGGCCCGACGAGGCCGTACAGGAAGATGCCGAGGCCGGCCGAGAACGAGGTGGTGGAGCGGCTCCAGCCGAAGGCCTGCTCGAGCGGCAGGATCAGCACGCCGGGCGAAGCCCGCAGGCCTGCGGCCGCGAGCAGGCAGAGGAAGATCACCCCCACCACCACGAAGGCGTAGTTGCGGCCGAAGGGCCGGGGCCTCGGCGGGGCGATGCCTCGCGGCGACACGGTCGAACTCATGCTGGGACACCCCTCCCCGAATCGTGGTAACACGGTACGTACCGGTCAGTAACATCGTCAAGGGCATCGGGCGCAGGATGGGAGCGACGGGGATGGCGGACGGGACCTCGGGGGACGGGCGCGACGGGAGCGGGCCGGCCCGGGCCGGCGACCGGATCCGGGCGGCCGCCCGCGAACTCTTCTACAGCCGCGGCATCCGCGGCGTCGGGGTCGACGAGATCGTGGCCCGGGCCGGGGTGACCAAACCGAGCCTCTACCGGGGCTTCGCCTCGAAGGACGCCCTCGTGGTCGCCTGCCTGGAGGATTACGACGCCGGGCTGCGCCGGCGCCTCGACGAGGCGCTGGCGGCCCATCCGGGCGACCCGCGGGCGGGGCTGGTGGCGTTCCTGTCCGGCATCGCCGGGCGCAGCGCCCGGCCGGGCTTTCGCGGCTGCGGCCTTACCAACGCCCTCGTCGAGTACCCGGAGGCCGACCATCCGGCCCGCGCAGCGGTTCTCGCCAGCAAACGCGCCCTGCACGCGCGCCTCGCCGAGGTCGCCCGCACGATCGGCGCCCGGACGCCGGAGCCCCTCGCCGACGCGCTGCTGCTGCTGATCGAGGGCGCCTTCGCCTGCGGCCAGATCTTCGGGGCCGAGGGGCCGAACCGCTCGCTCGCCGCCGCCGCCGAGGCCCTGATCGCCGCGAGCCTGGAATGATGCCCCGCATCGGCGCTCCGTGACGCGAAAACGGTCAATAATTCCGCAACATCACCGTCCCGGCCTTGATTCCGTCGTCCCGTTGAGCCGATACGCGAGAGTTGACGCCGATCGCGGTCGTTGAGGCCGCGACCCCCGTGGAGTTGAGCGTATGACCCTCGTACGACGTTTCCAGGTCGCGCCGGCGCTGGTCCGCCTGATCCGCAAGGAGCGCGGCTCCTCCCGCATCACCGAAGGCTACTTCCCGTCCCAGTCGGGCCGCACCTCGTTCGTGCGCGTCGACGGCGGCCAGTGCCACCTCGTCCTCGTCACCTCCGACGGCGCAACCGCCACCGAGGAGCGCACCGAGGTGCCCCGTGCCCACGGCGACGCGCTCCTCGACGTCTGCGCCGGCCGCGCCGCCTACGACCGCACCCAGGTGGCGCTCGGCAACGGCCGCGACGCCCTGATCGACCGCTACGTCGCCCCCGGCACCGTCGACGTGGTGACGGTGACGTTCGACAACCCCGACGAGGCCAACGGCTTCCCGGCGCCGCCGTGGTTCGGCCCCGAGGTCACCGCCGATCCGGCCTACGAGGGCCGCAGCATCGCGCTCCAGGGCGTGCCGCAGCCCGGCGAGATCGGCCTGTCGAACGCCGCCCTCGACGCGGTGCTCGACCTGATCGAGCCGCGCTACGGCTTCGGCCGCTACGCCGCGCCGCGAAGCGGCGGCGAGGAGGCCGGCATGGCGAGCGCGCTGCGCCGCATCGCGACGCCCCCGGCGCCCGAGCCGGCCCCGCCCCCGCCGCCGGAGCCTGAGCCGGTCCACGAGCCGGTGCCGGAACCGGCCCACGAGCCGGCGCCTCCGCCGCCCCAGGCCGAGGCCGAGCCCGCCCACGAGCCCGCGCCGCCCCCGCCGGAGCCGCCGCAGGACACCCGCATCGACGACGTGATCGAGAGCCTGTCGCAGGCCCTCGGCGCCGCGGTCCCGGGCGGAGACGCCGCCCGCGACGACGGCGCCCCGGCCTTCGAGCGCTGGACCGTGCGCCCGCGCCGGACCCAGCCGACGCCCTGAGCGGAATCCCGAGACCGTCCCGTGCGCGCCGCGCGGCGGGGACGGGACGGTCTCGGGAAGCTCGGCCCTAATCCGGACCAGGGCACCGTAGCCCGTTTGGCTCGACCTCGAGACGCTATTCGGCGTCCGAACGAAAATCCTTCGATCGCTTTCGTATCCCGTTCTCGACCTCATCCCGAGGTTTCAGTCCATCGATGATGGACTGACCTCGAAGGAGAGCTCCAGAAATCTCTCCGCTGGCTGGAGGCCTCCTTCGAGGTCAGTCGATTTC
This sequence comes from Methylobacterium ajmalii, assembly GCF_036448855.1. Classification (NCBI taxonomy): domain Bacteria; kingdom Pseudomonadati; phylum Pseudomonadota; class Alphaproteobacteria; order Hyphomicrobiales; family Methylobacteriaceae; genus Methylobacterium; species Methylobacterium ajmalii. The sequence goes on along the minus strand of NZ_JAZFXT010000057.1, from coordinate 74,929 downwards.
CAATCGACTGACACCTCAGGATGAGGTCGCGAATTGGGGCAAAGCCCTTCTCGCAACATCGGCTCCATCACTCAAACAGGCTCCTGCTCGGTTGAACACCCACTGATCTCGGTACAGGCGCCCGGGATCAGGCGAGCGCGTCCAGCGACTGCGCCACGTCGGCGATCAGATCCTCGACCGATTCGAGCCCGATCGACAGCCGTACCGTGTCGGGGCCGACGCGAGCGGCCTCCTTGTCGGCGGCGGGGAGCTGGCGGTGGGTCGTGGTCGCCGGGTGGATCGCCAGGGACTTGATCTCGCCGATATTGACGAGGTGCGAGATCAGGTTGAGCCCGGTGATGAACTTCTGCGCGGCCGCCTCGCCGCCCTTGAAGCCCACGGTGAAGATCGAGCCGGCGCCCATCGGCGAATAGCGGTTCGCCATCGCCTCGCCGGGCTGGCCCGGCAGGGACGGGTAGCTCACCCAGGCGACCTTCGGATGGTCCTTCAGGAAGGCCGCGACGGCGCGCGCGTTGGCGCAGTGGCGCTCCATGCGCAGCGGCAGGGTCTCGGTGCCGGTGAGCGTCAGGAAGGCGTTCATCGGCGACAGGCCCGGGCCGAGATCGCGCAGGCCGAACAGGCGGCAGGCGACCGCGAAGGCGGTCTCGGGAAAGCGCTCGGAGACGACGAGCCCGTCGTAGTCCGGCCAGGGCTCGTTGATCAGGTTGTAGCGGCCGGTGCCCTTCCAGTCGAAGCGGCCGCCGTCGCAGACGATGCCGCCGATCACCGTGCCGGAGCCCGACAGGAACTTCGAGGTCGAGTGGACCACGATGTCGGCGCCGTGCTCGATCGGCCGGATCAGGGCCGGGGAGGCCAGCGTGTTGTCGACGATGAGTGGCAGGCCGTGCTTGTGCGCCACCGCGGCGACGCCTTCGAGGTCGATCACCGTGCCGCAGGGGTTCACGATCGACTCGCAGACGACCGCCCGGGTCTTGTCCGTGATCGCCGCCTCGAAGTCCTCCGGCGTCAGCCCCCGGGTGAATTGCGGCACGAGGTCGTAGCGGCCCTCCAGCCGGCGCATCAGGCCGAGCGAGCCGCCGAACAGCCGCGAGGAGGCGACGTAGGCGTCGCCCGATCGCATCAGCGTCATCAGCACGAGCAGCATCGCCGACTGGCCCGAGGCCACCGCGACCGCCGCCTTGGCGCTCTCCAGCGAGGCGACCCGGCGCTCCAGGGCCGCCACGGTCGGGTTCGAGCCGCGGGAATAGGAGAACCCGGTCGCCCGCATGGCGAAGATGTCGGCGGCCTGCTCGTTCGATTCGAACACGAAGCCGTTGGTGAAGTAGATCGGCTGCGCCCGGGCGCCGGTGGCCGGGTCGGGGGCGGTGCCGGCATGGACCGCCCGGGTCGCGAAATGCAGCTCGGCGGGGCGCGGCTTGGTCGGGTCGGTCATCGGGGTCGTCCGTGGAAGGGGCGTCTCAGGCGGCGCGGCGCACGGTGGCGTGCAACGTCCGCACCAGGGCCGAGGGCGCGTAGGGCTTGGGGATGAAGCGGGCGCCGGGGGGCATGTCGTGGGGGCCGGGGCTGCCCATGCCGGAGACCACCAGCACCGGGATCCGCGGCCAGCGCCGCGAGACGAGGCGGGCGAGGGCAAAGCCGTTCATCGAGCCGAGGGGCATGTCGACGTCGGTCATCAGCACCTCGACGTCCGCGCGGCTCTCCAGCACGGCGAGCGCCTGGTCGGCGTGGGGCGCCTCCAGCACGGTGAAGCCGGCTTCCGCCAGGGTGTCGGCGGCCTCCATCAGCAGAAGGCCGTCATCCTCGACGAGGAGCACCACCGGCGGGGCGTCGGTCTCCTCCCGACGCAGGTCTTCCCCCTGGCGGGTTTCTCCATGGAGAAGCTCCTGGGGCGGTCGGTCCGGATCAGATGTCATCGCGGGCAATGCGGAGCGGGGGCGGATGGTTGCGGACGAAGGGATGGTGCCTATGGGTCCGCATCCCCCGGGTCAAGCGCGGCCGGGAGAGGGATCCGCGGCACCGAGCGGCCTCGGTTTCCAGGGGCGTCAGCCCCCAGCGGCCTCAGGCCGCGCCGTCCTGGAGCGCAGCGAGCGGCGCCTCCAGCTCCATCTCCGCGCCCTCGGGCGGAAACCGCAGGGCGACGCGCCCGCCGAAGCTGTGCACCAGGCTGCGCTCGATCAGCCGCGAGCCGAAGCCGCAGCGGGTGGGCGGCACGACCGGGGGCCCGCCGCTCTCCCGCCAGTGCAGGCGCAGCATCGCCCGTCCGTCGCCCGCGGGCGGCGGGGCGGCATCGCGGATCGTCCAGGCGATCGCGACGCGCCCGGCCGGGCTCAACAGGGCGCCGTACTTGGCCGCGTTGGTGGCGAGTTCGTGCAGCATCAGCGACAGGGTGAGGACCGCCCGCGGCCCGAGCGCCACGGGAGGCCCGGCGGCGGCGCAGCGGTCCTGCACCGCGTCGATATGCGGCGCCATCGCGCCCGCCACGACGGCCGCGAGGTCGGCCTCCGCCCAGGCGCCCCGGATCAGCACGTCGTGGGCGTCCGCCAGCGCCATCAGGCGGCCGTTGAAGGCGTCGGTCGCGGCCTCGAGGCTGGTGGCGCTGCGCAGCGTCTGGGCGGCGACCGCCTGGACGAGGGCCAGGGTGTTCTTCACCCGATGGGCCATCTCCTGCATCAGGAGCGCCTGCTGCTCCTCGGCCCGGTGCGCCTCGGTCACGTCGCGGGCCACCGTCAGCAGACGCTCGGGCGCGCCGTCCGCGCCCTGGATCGGCGAGACCACGACGTCCCACCAGCGCGGAGACTCGGGCGGGCCGGAGGGCGCACGGAAGCGTCCCGTGCGCCCGGCCCGGGCGGCGGCCAATGCGACGTCCGCGGCCCGCCGGTCGGCGGGCTCCGGCCAGGCTTCCGCCCACAGGGTGCAAGCGTCCGCCCACCGGGTGCCGGCCACCGCATCTGCGGCGTTCGCCCGACCGCCCTCGCTGCGCCACTGGACCGTGCCGTCGAGGGCGAGCACCTGGATGTCGTCGCGGCTGGCGGCGAGGAGCCGCGCGGTGAAGGCCTCGCTCGCCCGCAGCTGCGCGTTCAGCTCCTCGGCGGTGGCGAGCCGGGTCTCCCAGTCGGGCGCGGGAACTGGTGGCGGGAGGACGGAGAGCTCGGCCGCCGGGGCGGTCCGCCGCGGCCGCCGGGCCTCGCGCAGCAGGGCGCGCAGGCGGAGGATCTCCTCGCGGATCTCGCGTTGCCGCGCGGGCCCGTCGCCGGCCGGGGGACAGGCGTCGGTGTCGTGGACGACCATCGCACCAGCCTCCAGGCCCGCCGGACTCCTGGCCCACCCGGGCGGCCCCGCGTTCCGGCACACCCGCGCCGAACCCGGACATGCCCTAATAGATCACGGGGCCGGGCCTGGCGGCAATGGCGATGCGTCGCCGCGGCGGCCCCGCGGGGTCGCCGCGCGCGGGCGTCCTACGCGAGGGCCTGGTCGAGGTCGGCGATCAGGTCGCCCGCATCCTCGATGCCGACGGAGAGGCGCACCACCTCCGGCCCGGCACCGGCCCGGGTCTTCTGCTCGTCGGTGAGCTGGCGATGGGTGGTCGAGGCCGGGTGGATCACCAGCGAGCGGGTGTCGCCGATATTGGCGAGGTGCGAGAAGAGCTTGAGGTTCGAGACCAGGGCCACGCCCGCCTCGTAGCCGCCCTTGAGGCCGAAGGTGAACACCGCGCCGGCGCCGTGCGGGCAGTAGCGCTTGTGCAGCTGGTGGTAGCGGTCCGCCTCGAGGCCCGGATAGCTGACCCACGCCACGGCGGGGTGGCGGCTCAGGTGCTCGGCCACGGTCTTGGCGTTGTCGGAGTGGCGCTGCATGCGAAGCGGCAGGGTCTCGATGCCGTTGATGATCAGGAAGGCGTTGAACGGCGACAAGGCCGGGCCGAGGTCGCGCAGGCCCAGCACCCGCACGGCGATGGCGAAGCCGAAATTCCCGAAAGTCTCGGACAGGACCATGCCGGCATATTCCGGCCGCGGCTGCGACAGCATCGGGTAGCGGGCGTCACCCGCCCAGGTGAACGAGCCGCCGTCGACGATCAGGCCGCCGATCGAGTTGCCGTGGCCACCGAGGAACTTGGTGGCCGAGTGGACCACGATGTCGGCGCCGTGCTCGAAGGGGCGGATCAGGTACGGCGTCGCCATCGTGTTGTCGACGATGAGCGGGATGTTGTGGCGCTTGGCGACGGCGGAAATCGCCGCGATGTCGGTGATGACGCCGCCCGGATTGGCGATCGACTCGATGAAGATCGCCTTGGTGCGCGGCGTGATCGCCGCCTCGAACGAGGCCGGGTCGTCGGTGTCGGCCCAGACGACGTTCCAGCCGAAGTTCTTGTAGGAGTGGTTGAACTGGTTGATCGAGCCGCCGTACAGCTTGTTGGCGGCGACGAACTCGTCGCCCGGCTGCATCAGGGCGTGCATCACCAGGAACTCGGCGGCGTGGCCCGAGGCCACCGCCACGGCGGCGGTGCCGCCTTCGAGCGCGGCGATCCGCTCCTCCAGCACCGCGTTGGTCGGGTTGGTGATGCGGGTGTAGATGTTGCCGAAGGCCTGCAGCCCGAACAGCGAGGCGGCGTGGTCCACGTCGTCGAACACGAACGAGGTGGTCTGGTAGATCGGCGTCGCCCGTGCGCCGGTGGCGGCGTCCGGCGCCGCGCCGGCATGGATCGCGAGGGTGTTGAAGCCGGGCAGGCGGTCGGTCATGGCGTCCTCGGGCGTCGGTCTCTGGCCGACGTGCTTAGGACCCGTGGCGGCCGTGGGTCAAGCGGTCCGCGGCCCAGTAAAGCGTGAGCGTCACGCCGGTGTAGATCGTGCTTTGCATCATGCGTCGCGGCAAACGGGAGTGATATTCTTTGCAGCGTGCCGGCGCCGCTCGATATTTTTCGATGACGGCGCTTCAAAGGGTGCAATCTTCCCCCGCGTCGAATGACTGGATGCTTACCTAGGAGTTCGGCCGCTCCGATCGTCGGAGAGGGCTCGAAGCGTTTCGTCGATGAAGGCGGCCTTGGCGGATCGGTACGAATCCATGGGCCTGCCTTGGAAAGCCCTCTTCAGATCGTTGTAGCGGTGCAGTCGATCGGGATCGGTCCGCAAGGCCTCCGCGAACAGGTGGAAGATGTCGAATGTCCCGCCGATCGTGGTCAGCTGGATCCCGAGTTGCGGGACACGGTCGGGGGCCTCGAAAGCCGAAAAGTCGCCGGTGCGGATGGAGCCGGCATTGCGGCGAAAGCGCCGGGCCAGAGCGGCCTCGGCGGCTGCGAAATCTGCCGCCTGAACCCTGTGACGACATCGAGGTCGCCTTTGGTCACGCAGCCCGGGATGGATGTCGCGCCGACATGACTGACGTCCGCCGTGGCGGGAAGGATCGGCGTCAGGACCGTCAAGAGAGCCGAGAACGCCCGCTCGGCTTCGAGCTGCGCGACCCCGGCGTCGGGCATGAGCAGGAGGATGTCGTCGGGTGCCATGATGCCTCGTCGCTGCCCAGCCGATACCGCGGTCCGGCGGTTCGCGACGCGTCACTCCCGCCGGCCCGCGACCCGCCTCAGCGATAGTGGCGGTGCCGGCGATGGGAGCGGTCGTGGCGGCCGCGCAGATTGGTGCGGTAGGCGCGACGGCCGGGATCGATTCCCAGCACGCCGTTGACGCCGCCGACGGCGCCGCCGACCGCACCTCCGACGATGCCGCCGACCGGGCCGGCGACGCGGTTGCCCTCGCGGGCGCCCCGCTCCATGCCGCCTGGAATGCCCTGCGCCTCGGCGGCGCCGGCGAGCGCCAGGGTCGAGAATGCGAGGGCGGCGATGAGCCTGAGCTTCATGATCGTCTCTCCGAGGGGCCGGCACGGTGCCGGCCCGGCGGGGGACCAACGGCCGAACCGCCCGGAAGGTCGCGGGCGGATCCCGCGATCGGCCGGGGTCGTTACCGAAACGTCACGGGCCGGCCCCGGCGGCCGGCCGTCAGTCGGCCAGCTGGCGCGCCTCTTCCGGCAGCATGATCGGGATGCCGTCGCGGATCGGATAGGCGAGCTTGGCCGAGCGGCTGATCAGCTCCTGGCGGGCGGCATCGTAGTCGAGCCGCTCCTTGGTCAGGGGGCAGACCAGGAGCTCGAGCAGCTTGGGGTCGATGCGGGCGGCCTCGGCGGCGGGGGAATCGGTCATGGGGATCCTCGAAGGTGCGTCCGGGTGGTCCGGCGGGGCGTGTGCCGGGACGCCTTAGCCCAAAGCCCGTCCTATTGCAGCGTCGGCTCGCCGCCCGCTCCGCGCACCAGCTCCATCTCGGTGACGGCGATCAGCACCTCGGCCCGGGTCTTGAGGTCGGGGGCCTCCAGCATCGCCTGCTTCTCGCGCGCGCCGAACGGGCTCATCATGCACAGCGCGTTGACCAGCGCCTCGTTCGGCGCCTCCTCGATTCCCGCCCAGTCGACCTTGAGGTCGTTGGCGTCGACGAAGTCGCGCAGAGCCTTCAGCACGCCGGCGCGGTCCACCGCCTCCTCGCCGGCCCGGGCGTGGAAGTCGCTCTCGAAGGGGGCGAAGGTCACCTTGCAGCGGCGGTAGCCGGTCGTCGTGGAGAGTTCCTCCTCGACCCGGAAGCGGGCGATGCCGGTGAGCGAGATCAGGTAGCGGCCGTCGCCGGTCTCGGCGAACTGGGTCACCCGGCCGGCGCAGCCGACGCGGAAGAGCTTCGGCGAGAGCGGCGTCTCGCCGGATTCCGAATCCGGCTGGATCATGCCGATCACCCGGTCGGTGCGCAGCGCGTCGTCGATCATCGCGAGGTAGCGCGGCTCGAAGATGTTGAGCGGCATCTGGCCCCGCGGCAGCAGCAGGGCGCCGGGGAGCGGAAAGACCGGGATCACGACCGGGCAGTCGGCCGGTCCCTTGTAGGCGACGTTCATGCTCATCGGCGTCGCTCCCGCGAAACGAAGGGGATCCGGGCCCGCGACGGCGGGCCCGGGATCGCACCCCTTGTTCTAGGGCGCCGCCCTCCGGCGAGGATACCTGTCCGGCGCAAATGCCGCGCCGGAGGGCCCCGCCGCCGGATCAGGAGAACATCAGGGTCGAGAGCTTGCGCCGGCCGCGGATGGTCATCGGGTCCATCGGGCCCCAGGCCTCGAAGAGCTGGAGGAGCTGCTTGCGGGCGCCGTCCTCGTTCCAGGTCCGGTCGCGGCGGACGATCTCGATCAGCTGGTCGACCGCCTCCTGCTGCTGGCCCTTGGCGTTGAGGCCCAGCGCCAGGTCGAACCGGGCCTGGTAGTCGGCCGGGTCGGCCTCGATCCGGCGCTGGAAGCCGGCGAGGTCGCCGAGGGAGGCCGCCTGCTCGGCGAGCTCGATCGCCGCCCGCACCGCGGCGATGGCCGGGTCCTTGGCGGCCTCGGGCGGTGCCGCATCGAGGAACTGGCGTGCGCCCTCGACGTCGTCGCGGTCGAGGATCAGGCGGGCGAGCGCCGCGATGGCGCCGGCATGGCCCGGCTCCTGGCCGAGCACGGCGGCGTAGATCTCGGCGGCGGCCTCCGTGTCGCCAGCCTCGGCGGCGGCCTGCGCCTCCGCCATCAGGTCCTCGACCGCGGTGGGGCCGAGGGGGCCGACCAGGCGCTCGATGAAGGCCTTGATCTGGCCCTCGGGCAGGGCGCCCATGAAGCCGTCGACCGGCTGGCCGCGCTGGAACGCGATCACCGCCGGGATCGACTGGATGCCGAGCTGGCCGGCGATCTGGGGATGCTCGTCGATGTTCATCTTGACGAGCTTCACCTTGCCGCCGGCATCCTTGACGGCCTTCTCGATGATCGGCGTGAGCTGCTTGCACGGCCCGCACCACGGCGCCCAGAAATCCACCAGCACCGGCTGCTGCAGGGATTCCTGCATCACGTCCTGCCGGAAGGTCGCGGTGGTGGTGTCCTTGATCAGGGCGCCCGCAGGGGTCTGGCCGGCCGCGGGAGTGTCGGTGAGCATCGATGACCTCGGGAGAACGGCCTTCACGTCGCGAGCCCGGAGGGCCCGCCGGACAGATGGGGTAGACCGTCCGCCCCGGCCAGGGCAAGGCGCAAGGACGTGCGCGGGAACTTGCACCAAGGACATGCACGCACGAAGGACATGCACGCACGAAGGACATGCACGCACGAAGGACATGCACGCACGAAGAAGATGCACGAGAACCCGGGCGAGCCTGCGGACGGACGGGACGTGGCCCAGCCGGGCGGACGGCGTGCCGCGTTCGGGCGGTCGGAGGGGAGCGCCCGGCCTCCTCCACGAGGGAGAGCCCGGCGTGGAGCGCGCGACCAACGCTCTCAGCATCGTCCGTTTCCATCCGCGGCCCGGCACGAGGGCACCGATGGGAGACCCGGGAAGGGTCCTTGCCGCGTCACCCCTTCAGGTGATCCAGCGGCAACGCCGTCGTGTACTTCACCTGGTCGAGCGCGAAGCTCGACCGGATCTTGGCGACGCCGGGGATGCGGGTGAGATGATCGACGATGAGGCGCTGGTACTCGGCCAGGTCCTCGACCACCACACGCAGCATGTAGTCGGCCTCGCCGCTCATCAGGTAGCATTCCATCACCTCCGGCCGGTGGCGGATGGCGTCGGAGAAGGCCTGGAGGGCGGCCTGGGTCTGCTTCTCCAGCGAGACGTGGACGAAGACGTTGACGTGCAGGCCGAGCGCCTGCGGGTCGGCCACCGCGACGCAGCGCCGGATGATGCCCCGCGCCTTGAGGTCGGCGACCCGGCGCCAGCACGGCGAGGTCGAGAGGCCGACCGCCTCGGCGAGGTCGCCGATGCCGACCTCGCTGTCCTGCTGCAGGTGCTCGAGGATGCGGATCGAGGCCGGATCGAGGTCGACGGGGCGGGCCGGCACAGGCGATCTCCCGAGGCGCGAAAGGCGGTCGAGGATACCGATTAGCACGCCTCAGCCGGCAGGCGCATCCTCGCCGTTCCACAGCCATGCCGCCCCGCGCACGCCCGAGGCGTCGCCGTGGCGGCTCTGCCGGATCGGCGTGGCGAAGCCGCCGCCGAAGATGTGGGGGGCGACGCGCTCCGGCAGCGCGTCGTAGATCTCGGGAATCGTCGAGAGGCCGCCGCCGAGCACGATCGCGTCCGGGTCGAGCACGTTGACGACGCCGGCAAGGCCGCGCCCGAGCCGGTCGAGCCAGCGCCCGAAGGTCGCCGCGGCCGCCGCGTCGCCGGCCCGCATCGCCGCGACGATCGCCTCGCCGCTCATCGCCCGGTCGGTGCGCCGGGCGTGGTCGGCGGCGAGACCCGGCCCGGAGAGCCAGGTCTCGAGGCAGCCGTGGCGGCCGCAATAGCAGGCCGGGCCCGGGCGCTCGTCGTCGCCGGGAGAGGGCAGCGGGTTGTGGCCCCACTCCCCGGCAATGCGCTGGCGCCCGGAGAGGGCCCGGCCGGCGAGCGCGATGCCGGACCCGACGCCGGTGCCGAGGATCACCGCCCAGACGACCGCGAGGCCTTCGCCCGCCCCGTCGACGGCCTCGGACACCGCCAGGCAGTTGGCGTCGTTCTCGAGCCGCACCGGCCGGCCGAGGACGTGCGAGAGGTCGTCGCCCAGCGGCCGCCCGTTGAGCCAGGTCGAGTTCGCGTTCTTGACGCGGCCGGTCTCCGGCACGAGCGCGCCTGGGATACCGATCCCGACGGTGCCGGACCCGCCGGCCGCGTGCTCAAGCGCGCCGACCAGGGCCGCGATGGCCCGGAGCGAGGCGTCGTAGTCGCCCCGCGGGGTCGCGACGCGCCGCCCGGCCAGGACCCGGCCGGATTCGTCGAGGGCGATCCCGGCGATCTTGGTGCCGCCGAGATCGATGCCGATGCGCAGCTGTGCCATCCCGCCTACGGCGCGACCGGGACCGGCTTCTCGTCGGCGATCTCCGTGCCGATGGCGAGGGGATTGGCCATCACCTCGCGCAGCTTGACCGGATCGAGCTCGCCCTCCCAGCGGCTGACCACCACGCAGGCGACGCCGTTGCCGACGAGGTTGGTGAGCGCGCGGCACTCCGACATGAACTTGTCGATGCCGAGGATCAGCGCCATCGCGGCGACCGGGACCGGGTTGCCGGGGATGGCCGCGAGCGTGGCGGCGAGCGTGATGAAGCCGGCGCCGGTGACGCCCGACGCCCCCTTCGAGGTCAGCATCGCGACCGCGATGATGGTGGCGTACTGCCCGAAGCTGAGATCCGCCCCCACGGCCTGGGCCAGGAACAGCGTCGCCAGCGTCATGTAGATGTTGGTGCCGTCGAGGTTGAACGAGTAGCCGGTCGGGATGACGAGGCCGACGACCGAATCCGAGGCGCCGAGCCGCTTCATCTTCTGCATCATGTGCGGCAGCACCGTCTCGGACGACGAGGTGCCGAGCACGATCAGGAGCTCGTCCTTGATGTAGGCCAGGAACTTGAGGATCGAGAAGCCGGAGAAGCGGGCGATCAGCCCGAGCACCACGAGCACGAACAGCAGGCTCGTCAGGTAGAAGGTGGCCACGAGGCCGGCGAGGTTGCCGAGCTTGCCGATGCCGTACTGGCCGATCGTGTAGGCCATGGCGCCGAAGGCGCCGATCGGCGCGAGCTTCACGATCATGCCGATGATGCGGAAGAAGATCTCGCCCGCCGCCTCGATGGCGTGGATCGCCGGCTTGCCGCGCTCGCCCAGGCCCGTGATGACGACGCCGGTCAGCACCGAGATCAGCAGGATCTGCAGGAGGTCGCCGCCCGCGAAGGCGTCGAAGTAGCTCTTGGGGATGATCGCCATGATGTGGGCGACCGTGGAATCGGCCTGCGCCTTGCTGACGTAGCCGGCCACCGCCTTGGCGTCGAGCTGCTCGGCCGTGGCGCCGAAGCCGGCGCCCGGCTGCACGATCTCGCCGACGATCACGCCGATGACGAGGGCGAGCGAGGACACCACCTCGAAGTAGATCAGCGCCTTGAGGCCGACGCGGCCGACCTTCTTGAGGTCGCCGATCGACGCGATGCCGTGCACGATGGTGCAGAAGATGATCGGCGCGATCATCATCTTGATGAGCGCGATGAAGGCGTCGCCGAGCCACTTCATCGCCTTGGCGGCGTCGGGGGCGACGTAGCCGAGCAGGACGCCGAGCGCGATGGCGATCAGAACCTGGATGTAGAGGACCTTGTACCAGGGCTGCGACGAGCCCGGAGCCGTCGCGGACGGCGTGGCGTGCTGCATGTTCGTTCTCTCCCCACGGTGCCGGCCGCCTTCAGGTCGGCCGTCGCGGTGCGACCTTCGCCGCATATTCAACCGGGATACGTTCGACGGCCGGAACCCACCGACGGTCCGGCCCGCTCGTTCATCGACGGACACCCGCGGACGTCTCCGGCGGTCGTCCTGCCGGCCCTGGGACCGGTGGCGCGGCATGCAGCGTGGGAGTAGCGACGTCAACGCCCTCGCGGCATGTTTCGGCACTCCGCCACGAGTTCAGCGTGCTGGCAATCCCGACCCGGCTAAAATTTACGTCAGCCGAGACTTGCCCGACACACTGGCAGCCGGCCGTAGCGGGATCGGAGCCGGGACGCGGCTTGCTCGCGACGAGGCGGAACCTTGCGGCAGCAAAGCCTGCGGGCGGGCGACGCACCGCGTGCGCGCATGAACGACTTCACGGCACCGACCGGACAGGACGGATGATTGTCCCGACCGCGCTCTCGTCGTGCAGGCCGCCCATCGGGCCGCACCGGCGGCGCTTGCCTCATCCTACGAACAAATGTAGAACACGATCCGGCCTCGGCGATGTGTGTTTCGGGCACAAGGCGCCCCCTCCCCTTGCCGGGCCCGGCAGGTTCGGCCCAACTCGCAGGACCGATGCGGTGGTCCGCGGCGTCGGGCGGGCCTGCGCCGAAGCGAACGCCCGAGTGAGATGGAACGAGAGGAGAGCGGAATGGCGGGCAGCGTGAACAAGGTGATCCTGGTGGGCAATCTCGGGCGCGACCCCGAGACCCGCCGGCTGGCCTCCGGCGATCCGGTGGTGAACCTGCGCCTGGCCACGTCCGAGTCCTGGAAGGACAAGGCGAGCGGCGAGCGCAAGGAAAAGACCGAGTGGCACTCGGTCGTGATCTACAACGAGAACCTGGCCCGCGTCGCCGAGCAGTACCTGCGCAAGGGCTCGAAGGTCTACGTCGAAGGCCAGCTCCAGACCCGCAAGTGGCAGGACCAGTCCGGCGTCGAGAAGTACACGACCGAGATCGTGCTGCAGCGCTTCCGCGGCGAGCTGACCATCCTGGACGGCCGCGGCGGCGGGGCCGAGGGCGGCATGGGCGAGATGGGCGCCGACGACATGGGCGGCGGCCAGATCAGCCGCGGCGGCGACTACGGCGGCGGCGGTGGCGGCAGTGGCGGCGGCCGCAGCTCCGGCGGGCGCTCGTCGTCCGGCGGCGGAGAGCGGCGCCCCGCCCCCGCATCCGGCGGCGGCAACCAGAAGCGCTACGACGACCTGGACGACGACATCCCGTTCTAGAGCACTTTTCGACGAGGCGGATCCAGGCTCGTCGAAAAAATCACCGCACGATCGAGAACCTGGAGCAGCGCCCGGCCACGACATGGCCGGGCGCTGCGCCGTTCCGGGCAAGGCTCGACAGGACGACGTCCGCTGAAACAACCGAGAATCAATAATCTCGGTACAAGCGCAAGCTCTAATACCGAATTAATACTTGTTAAATAATTTGGGAAGACAGTCCTGCGGCGTCTTGATCGAACGACCCGCGGAGACAAGGATGCGTTTCGAGTCCACGAGACGCCATGCATTCATCGGCGACCGGAGGGGCATCACCACCGTCCTGTTCGGCATCCTGCTGCCGATCCTCATGGTGGGCATCGGCGGCAGCATCGAGATCTCGCGCGCGGTCGAGTACAAGCAGAGGCTGATCTCCGCGACCGACCTGAGTTGCCGGCAGGCCGAGGTCTACGTCGAGAGCTTGAGCGGCCTGAGCATGCCGAGCGGCTACGACGCGACGGTCCAGTCCTACGCCGACAAGAACCGGTCGGAGCGGGGCCTGGCCGCGACCGCCCGGATCACCGCGACACCGACGGTATCCTCCGCGGTGCTCACCACGCCGCCGCTGAGCGTCCGCCCGGGCAACATCCACGTCGTGGCGACCGGCAGCGTCGGGCTGTTCTTCAAGAAGTTCCTCAACAAGGACAGCGTCGACTTCTCGGTGACGCGCGACTGCAACGTCCAGGCGGCATCCTCGTCCGGCCCGCCGACGATGATGATGTCCGAGTCTTTCGAGGGCTATGCCTCGCAGCTGGTCGGCGGCTGGGCGGTGTTCGGCACGATGTCGCAGGCGAACTGCGCCAGCTCGATCTGCCAGGGGAAGTCCTGGGGAACGACGAATGCCGGCGTCGAGGTCGACCAGCTCTCGGCGATCACGACCGGCGACGGCGTCCAGTACGGCAAGTCCTTCGCCGAGCTCGACAGCGACTGCAGCAACCAGGTCGGCACCCGCACCACGGCCCAGCAGAATGCCTGTACGCGCGGCAACAACACGACGAACTCGTCGATCAACATGATCTTCAACCTCGCGGTCGGCACCTACGAGGTCCGCTACGTCTACACGGCGCGCAAGAACGTCGGGGCGTACCAGTACCCGAACGACGCGATCATCTGCTCGAACCCGAAGGACACCGACGGCCTGACGCGCGACGGCGACGTGGCCAGGAACGCGGCCGGCACGAGCACGGTCGCCCTCGACGGGCAGACGCGGCGCATCGAGCTCTGGGTCGAGCCGAAAGCGAGCGGCTACAAGTCGGACGATCAAGCCCTGACCGCCACCACCGATCCGGCCTATGTCAAGCAATACATGGCCGACGTCTGCATCTGGTCGAAGACCTGGATCGAGAGGAGCTACAAGTTCAGCGTCACCAAGCAGCAGGATTATCGGATCTCCTGGCGTGCGGCCGGGCTCGACGACAGCTTCGGCGGGCTGATCGACTATCTGCGCTTTTGCCAGAACTCATGCCCTTGACGTGGCCACCCCGCTTCTCCCGAGCCTGCGATGCCCCACACAGCCAGGATGCTGAGATGCCGGTCGGGCGCGACGGCGGTCGAGTTCGCCCTGATCGCCTTTCCGCTGCTGATGCTCGTGCTCGGCTTGCTGCAATTCGTGATCTACTGCTACCTCCAGCAGACGATCAGCGACGCGCTGTATCAGTCGGCCTCGGAGCCGGAGGCGGAGCTCCTGGCCCGGGACAAGCCGGGCTACAAGGCCAAGATCTGCGCCAGGATCGCCTTCACCCAGAGCTGCCTGAACCAGACCAGCGGCATCACGATCGAGGCGATGAAGCTTCCCGACGTTCCGACGGCGTCGACCGCGATCACCGGGACCAGCTTCGACACCGGCGCGAGCCAGGACGTCATCGTGCTGCGCGCGGCGATGGCGGCCCCGCGCCTCGTGCCGCTCGTCCCGCAGCTGGTCGCACGGGAATCGGTGGTCTTTCGGCGCTAGAGCATCGTCCGGCGAAGCGGATCCCGGTTCGTCTCGGATCGTGCAGCGATGTCGATCACCCGGAGCCGCGCCCGATCGCAACGCGATGGGGCGCGGCCCGGGGAGTTAGGCTACACGGACTGGCGATCGGCCTGTGCGGGTTCGTGCGGGGCAGCCGTGGGACGGCGTCGGTGGAGTTCGCCGTCATCAGCAGCCTGGCGCTGCTGATGTTCATGGGAACGCACGACATCGTCTTCATGGTCAACACGAAGCGGGACGTCGACCGGGCCTCGGTGGTGATCGCGCGGGCGATGTCCACCTGCCAGAACTCGAGCTGCATGTCGGACATGATCGACGCCTACATCAAGCGCCGGGCCAACACCTTCGTGCGCTATCCGAGCGCGACGATCGACATGTTCATGCTCCAGAAGAGCGCCGGGTCCGTCAAGGTCTGCTCGGGCACGCGCACCGCCCTGACGGATGCCGACGTACTCGCCTCCGCCGGCAATATCATGCGGGACGGCGACATCGGCGCCGCCGTCATCATCAGCAGCACCTACAATTCCGTGCTGCCGGGATTCGTGAAGACCTACATCAGCCCGTCGGGCGTCTCCTACCGCGGCTACGCCATCGACGTGATGACGAACGCGAACGCGGTCTGCTGACGGGCCCTCCGGACCCGGGGCCCTGCCGGACGTCGCCCGGGAAAGGTGTCGCCGACGAGTCCCCGGGAACGGGACGGCGGAAACGCCCGCCGGCCCGGAACCCGCGATCGGGCGCCCCCGCCTGCCGCGGCGGGCGCCCTCCCCTCTCGCGCCTTCAGGCCGGCGCGCCCGCGGCCTTGGCCTCGCGGCGCCGGGCGTGCAGCACGTACTCGGTGTAGCCGTTGGGCTGGATACGGCCCTTGAACACCAGGTCGCAGGCGGCCTGGAAGGCGGGACCGTCGAAGCCCGGCGCCATCGGACGATAGAGCGGATCGCCGGCGTTCTGGCGGTCCACGACCTTGGCCATGCGCTTCATCGTCTCCATCACCTGCTCTTGCGACACCACGCCGTGGTGCAGCCAGTTGGCGATGTGCTGGGACGAGATCCGCAGGGTGGCGCGGTCTTCCATGAGGGCCACGTCGTGGATGTCCGGCACCTTGGAGCAGCCGACGCCCTGGTCGATCCAGCGCACGACATACCCCAGGATGCTCTGCACGTTGTTGTCGATCTCCTGCTGCACGTCGTCGGGGGCGAAGTTCGAGCGGGCGAGCGGGACCTGCAGGATCTCGTCGATCGCCGAGCGCGGCCGGCGCGCCAGCTCCTGCTGGCGGGCCTTCACGTCGGTCTCGTGGTAGTGCAGCGCGTGGAGCGTGGCGGCGGTCGGCGAGGGCACCCAGGCGGTCGAGGCGCCGGCCTTCGGGTGGGCGCCCTTCTGCATCAGCATGTCGGCCATCGCGTCGGGCGCCGCCCACATGCCCTTGCCGATCTGCGCCCGGCCGAGCAGGCCGCAGGCGAGGCCGACATCGACGTTGTTCTCCTCGTAGCCCTTGATCCAGGGCGTGCCCTTCATGTCGTTCTTGCGGATGACCGGGCCGGCCTCCATCGAGGTGTGGATCTCGTCGCCGGTGCGGTCGAGGAAGCCGGTGTTGATGAACACCACCCGCTCGGAGGCCGCCTTGATGCAGGCGGCGAGGTTGACCGTGGTGCGGCGCTCCTCGTCCATGATGCCCATCTTGAGCGTGTTGGGCTTCAGGCCCAGCATCGCCTCGACGCGGGTGAACAGCTCGACCGCGAAGGCGACCTCTTCGGGCCCGTGCATCTTCGGCTTGACGATGTAGACCGAGCCGCGGCGGCTGTTGCGCAGGCCCGTGCTCTTGAGGTCGTGGATCGCGATCAGGGCGGTCACGGCGGCGTCGAGCATCCCCTCCGGCACCT
This sequence comes from Methylobacterium ajmalii, assembly GCF_036448855.1. Classification (NCBI taxonomy): domain Bacteria; kingdom Pseudomonadati; phylum Pseudomonadota; class Alphaproteobacteria; order Hyphomicrobiales; family Methylobacteriaceae; genus Methylobacterium; species Methylobacterium ajmalii. Next base: position 58,565 of record NZ_JAZFXT010000057.1, on the reverse strand, counting down.
CGGCGCCGGACTCGTCGAGCACCGCGTCGGTGAACATGTGGTGGCCGACGTTGCGCACCAGCATCAGGGAGCGGCCCGGCACGCTGACCTCGCCCGCGCCGTCGGGCGCGGTGTAGGTCCGGTCGGGGTTGAGCTTGCGCTCGAAGCGCTTGCCGTCCTTCTCGACCGGCGCCGCGAGGGTACCGTTCATCAGGCCGAGCCAGTTGCGGTAGACCACGACCTTGTCGTCGGCATCGACCGCCGCGACCGAATCCTCGAGGTCCATGATCGTCGAGACCGCGGACTCGACCAGGATGTCGGCGACGCCCGAGGCGTCGAAGCGGCCGATCCGGTGGGTGCGGTCCAGCACGATCTCGACGTGCAGGCCGTTGTGGCGCAGGAGCAGCGCGTTGGGCGAGCTGGCCCTGCCGCGATAGCCCGCGAAGGCGTCGGGCCGGGCGAGCGGGATGGTGTCGCCGGTGTTCATGTTGCCGACGAGCTGGCCGCCCTCGACCGCGTAGGTCACCACGTCGGCGTGGCGGCCGCCGGCGAGCGGCACGGTGCGGTCGAGGAAGGCGCGGGCGCGGGCCACGACGCGGGCGCCGCGGGTGCGGTTGTAGCCCCCGCCCCGGGTCGCGCCGCCCTCCTCCGACACCGCGTCGGTGCCGTAGAACGCGTCGTAGAGCGAGCCCCAGCGGGCATTGGCGGCGTTCAGCGCGTAGCGGGCGTTCGAGGTCGGCACCACGAGCTGCGGGCCGGCGATCGCGGCGATCTCGTCGTCGACGTCGTCGGTGCGCACCTGGACCGGGCCGGGATCGGGCAGGAGGTAGCCGATCTCGGCGAGGAAGGCCTTGTAGGCCGCCTCGTCCACCGGCTTGCCGGCGCGGTCGCGGTGCCAGGCGTCGATCTTCTCCTGCAGGGCGTCGCGGGTCGCGAGCAGGGCGCGGTTGCGGGGCGCGAGGTCGCGCACGAGGGCCGCGAGCCCGTTCCAGAACGCGTCGGGGGCGACCCCCGTGCCCGGCAGGGCCTCCTCGACCACGAAGTCGTGCAGCACCCGGGCGACCGATAGGCCACCGATCGTCTTGCGATCCATCATGTTCCTCCCGCGGGCAACCGCACGTGCCGCGTCCCGGTCCCCCTTAACAGGCGATGGGGATGGCAGAAAGTCGGGGGCCCGCATGAGGGCCTCACAGCAGGAGCGGCGAATGGGAGCGGCGAAACGGACGGGCCGCGACGGGATGAGACGGGGTGACGAAAACGTAATGCAGGAGGTGAGCGAAAACGCCCCGCTCGGGCGTTGTCTCCCCGTGACAAACGCCCGTCCCCCTCCCATCTCGTGGGCGCCGGGCCGGGTCCGCCCAACGGCAACCGAAGGAGTACGGCTCCATGAACAGCGAAGAACGCGACGTCATCAACGGCATATTCCAGCGACTGGAGCAGGCCGCGCAGCAGCCCCGCGATGCCGACGCGGAGCGCTTCATCGCCGACAAGATCCGCGCCCAGCCCTACGCCCCCTACGCGATGGCGCAGCTCGTCTACGTGCAGGAGGAGGCGATCAAGAGCCTCAACCAGCAGCTCGAGCAGGCCCGGGCCGAGGCCCAGCGCGGCGGCCAGGGCGCGAGCCAGGGCGGGGGCGGCGGCTTCTTCTCGAGCATCTTCGGCGGCGGCTCGCGGCCCGAGCCGCAGCAGCAGCCCCCGCGCGGCGGCGCCTGGGGCAACCAGGGCGGCGGCTACGGCCAGCAACAGCCCGGCTATGGCCAGCAGCAGCCGGGCTACGGCGGTCCCCCGCCCGGCTACGCGCCCCAGCAGGGCGGCCCCTGGGCCGGCCAGCAGGCGGCACCGCAGCGGGCCGGCGGCGGCTTCCTCGCCACCGCCCTGCCGATGGCGGCGGGCGCGGCCGGCGGCATGCTGCTCGGCAGCGCGCTGAGCAACGCCTTCGCGGGCGGCCACTCGTCGCTCGGCAGCATGGCGGGCCTCGGCGGCGCCGGCGCGGCGGGCGGCACCACGATCGAGAACAACTATTTCGGCAACCAGGGCGGCAGCGAGGATTTCGGTTCCCCGCTCGGCGGTGACGATGCCGGCTTCCAGGACGCCTCGTTCGACGGCGACATGGGCGACGGCGGCAGCGACGACTGGGTCTGATCGGGCCGCCGCGTCGAACGAGAAGGCCCCCGCCGCGTCGCCGCGGCGGGGGCCTTTTTTCGTGCCGTGAGACTATCCCCGCGGCGTCAGATCACCATCACGCGGGCGCCGACCGGCACCCGCTCGTAGAGGTCGGTCACGTCCTCGTTCATCATCCGGATGCAGCCGGACGAGACCGACTGGCCGATCGTGTGGGGCTCGTTGGTGCCGTGGATGCGGTAGAGCGACGAGCCGAGATAGAGCGCGCGGGCGCCCAGCGGGTTGGCGGGGCCGCCGGCCATGTGGCGCGGCAGGTCGGGGCGGCGGCGCAGCATCTCGGCCGGCGGCGTCCAGTCCGGCCATTCGCGCTTGGCGCTCACGGTCTTCATGCCCGACCAGGTGAAGCCCGGCCGGCCGACGCCGATGCCGTAGCGCAGGGCCCGGCCGCCGGGCTGGACCAGGTAGAGGAAGCGCGAGGGCGTATCGATCACGATCGTGCCGGGGCGCTGGCCGCCGTCATAGGCGACCTCCTGGCGCTGGAAGCGCGGATCCATCGCCCGGCCGATCCCCTCCTCGCGGACCTCCGGCAGCGCGGCCCGGCGGGCGCCGGGCGCCTCGAACGGATCGGGCGCGTAGGCCTGCTGCGGAGCGTAAGACTGCTGCGGCGCGTAGGCCTGCTGCGGCGCGTAGGCCTGCTGCGGCGCGTAGGCCTGCTGCGGCGCATAAGCCTGCTGCGGCTCATAAGCCTGCTGCGGTGCCTGGGCCCGGACCGGCACAGGATCGCCCGAATGCAGGACGCCCCCGTACTCGGCCGGCGCGTAACTGACCTGCGCACCCGAGGTGCCGGCGGCGGCGTAGCCCGCCGTGCGGGAATAGGCCGGCCGCTGACCGTAGGCCTCGCCGGCATAGGCGCCCGGCCGGGTGGCGTAGGCGGCCTGGCCGTAGCCGTAGCCGCGCCCGGGGAGCAGCGTGCCGTCGGGCGCGACCGGGGCGGGGCGCAGCGGGCGGGCCACGGTGCCCGGGTCCTGGCCGGTCATCAGGTACTCGATGAAGCCGCCGCCGTAGCCGGTCGTCCCCTGCGCCAGGGCCGGGCCGGTCCCGAGCGCCACCACGCCCAGCCCCGCCGCGACCGTCCCGGCCAGCACCATCCCGCGCATCACCATCGCAACCCGCCTCAAAGATCCGTCCGACCGATCGCCGTCACTGGCGACAGGAGAGCGGATCGGCGGGGACCGGGCGGTGAAGGAACGTGGTGAGCGTTTCGCTAAACCCTTGCGTCGAATCGTTAATCCGCCGGCATCGTGAATCCTTCGTCACCGCCTGCCGCGACGTCGCCGGCATTCAGCAATTCGCAATCAATCCTGGCGAGACTGCACCGCGTGGGCCGTACGATGCGGCCGCGGTTGCAGGCTCTCTCGGATCCATGAAGAACAAGCGCTTCCGCATCGAGGAAAGTCTCGGCGTTTCCCATGCTCCGGTCGAGGCGTCGCCTCAGCCGAACCCGGCCAATGACGACCGGATCTCCGAGATCCTGGCGACGGTCAACGAGCTGAAGCGGCTGACCCAGACCACGACCGGCGACGTGATCGACGCCTGCCGTCGCGAGATGGCCGAAGTCTACGGGATGCGCACCGAGCTCGACGTGATGAAGGCCGCCATCGGCCGGACCAAGCACGAGATCGCGGTGCTGCACCGGCAGGACTTCGACGGCAAGGGCGTGCGCCGGGCTGCCGGCGAGCTCGACGCCGTGGTCGACGCGACCGAGCGGGCGACCACCACCATCCTGGCCGCCGTCGAGGAGATCGAGACCCACGCCTCGGTGCTGCGCTCGACCGGCGGGCTCAAGGACAGCTCCAGCGTCGACGCCATCCTCGACCGCACCGTCGTGCTCTACGAGGCCTGCAACTTCCAGGACCTGACAGGCCAGCGGATCAGCAAGATCGTCAACGTCCTCAAGTTCGTCGAGGACCACATCGACCGGATGATCGACGCCTGGGGCGGCCTGGACGCGTTCAAGGACCTGATCGGCGAGAGCGCCGGCGGCGTCAGCATCGACGACGAGAGCAGCCTCCTCAACGGGCCGAAGCTCGACGAGGATCCGGGCCACGTCGACCAGACCGACATCGACGCCCTGTTCGATTGAGAGACGCGGCCGCGCAGGCCGGAACGGGACGGACCCGAAAACCCACTGTGTCGCCCGGCTCCCGGTCCCCGGACAGCCGCGGGACGACGCGGTGGGTTTCGTCGCGTCTCCGCCGCCCGGCCCCGCGGCTTACGGGACGCCGCGGCCGGTGAGGCGCGACCACGCCCTTGCGAGTCGCGATCTTGTCCCCGCGAGGCGCGATCCCGCCCCCTCGAGGCCTCCCCGCACCGGCGCCGCCGCCATCCGCTCCATGCGTCGCAGCAGGTCCTCGGCCGCCGCCCGCGGATCGGCGAGGTGGTGCTGGCTGCCGAAGGCGCCGGGGGCCGCCTCCGCCGTGCCGGGCTGGTGGAGGTAGGACACGGCGTTGCCGCACAGGACGTCGACGAGCCGGAAGGTCGGGTTGATCGTGCGCCCGGGGCTGAGCGCCACCACGCGCCGGCCGGGCGGCGCGAACAGGGCCGTGTGCAGGGCCGAGCCGAGGGAACCCGCCACCACCCGGCGCCGGGCGAAGAGCCGGACCTGCTCGGCGAAGCCCATCGTCTCCGGGTGCAGGATCTCGACGCCCGCGCGGGCGAGGATCTCCGTCACCTCGTCCTCGTTGGCGAAGCGCCGCACGCCGCCGGCGAGCCGGGTCTTGGCGAGGTAGGCGGGCCGGTCGTCGGCATCGACCTCGTCGGGGGCGTGGCAGCCGGCTCCGATCGCGAGGCACAGGTCGCGAAAGACCGCGTGGCCGTAGGCCTCCTCCTGGAAGGCCGGAGCCGGCACGACGACGCGCCGCAGCCGCCGCGGCCCCTCGAAGGCGTGGATGTCGCGCACGTCGAGGCCGAGGCGAGCGAGGATGTCGAGGGCGAAAAGGTAGGGCTGCCACAGGGCCGGGTCGGTCGGCGCGTAGCAGAGGATCGGCGCTCCCGGCCGTCCCGAGAGGAGCGGCCAGAACCGCGGCAGGGTGGTGACGAGGAAGTGCCCGTAATGCAGGTGGGCGCCGCCGAGGAAGAGGTAGGTCTCTTCCGGCGCCGCCGGGATCTCCGCCGGCAGGCCCGAGGACCAGTCCTGCGGCCAGTCGATGCGCTGCCAGGACGGCACGGTGCCGCGGTAATCCACGCTCTCGGGCACGAAGCGCCCTGCCGCGTCGAACAGGGCCGAGGGCCGGCCCCGCGCCTCGCTGTGCGGCAGGTAGAGGGCGTTCTCGATCGTGCGCACCGCCGGCCGGTCGCGCCGGATCGGCGGGATGCGGGGCACGCGGCAGTCGCGCAGGCTCATGCGGGCGGGGGTTCCTTCGTCCGTCGGTCTTCGGGGGCATCGGCCGCCGGTGGCCTTTTAGCGCCCGTGCGCGGTCTTTCCAGCGGCGGCGGCGGCGCCTACATCGCGGGGATGAGCCGACAGCCTGGGAACGACGTGCCGCCCGACGCCCTCGACGCGATCGAGGACGACGAGACGGTGGACGCCCTCGACACCTCGCCGGAGATCGACTTCGACCTCGATGCCGGGGCCGGGGCGATCCAGGCCGGCACCGCGGTGATCCGCCGGTTCTGGACCACGCTGCCGTCCTCGCCGGGCGTCTACCGGATGTTCGACGCCAAGGGCGACGTGCTCTACGTCGGCAAGGCCAAGAACCTGAAGAACCGGGTCGGCTCCTACGCGCGCGGCCAGGCGCACACCAACCGCATCGCCCGGATGATCGCCGAGACGGCCTCGATGGAGTTCGTCACCACGGCGACCGAGACCGAGGCGCTGCTGCTGGAGGCCAACCTCATCAAGCAGCTGAAGCCCCGCTTCAACGTGCTGATGCGGGACGACAAGTCCCTGCCCTACATCCTGCTCACGGCGGATTCCGACGCGCCGCAGCTCGTCAAGCATCGCGGGGCGCGGCGCCGGGCCGGGCATTACTACGGCCCCTTCGCCAGCGTCTGGGCGGTCAACCGCACGGTCAACGCGCTCCAGCGCGCCTTCCTGCTGCGCTCCTGCTCCGACAGCTATTTCGAGAACCGCTCGCGGCCCTGCCTGCTCTACCAGATCAAGCGCTGCTCGGGCCCCTGCACGAACGAGATCTCGGTCGAGGACTATGCCGGGCTGGCGGCGGAGGCGCGGGGCTTCCTGTCGGGCAAGTCCAACGCCATCAAGGAGCGGATGGCCGCCGAGATGCAGGCGGCGTCGGATGCCTGGGAGTTCGAGAAGGCGGCGCGCTACCGCGACCGCATCGCCGCGCTCGCCGCCATCCAGGGCGTGCAGGGCGTGAACACGCAAGGGATCGAGGAGGCCGACGTCTTCGCCCTCGACGAGCAGGCCGGGCAGTTCTGCATCGAGGTGTTCTTCTTCCGCAACTGGCAGAACTGGGGCAACCGGGCCTACTTCCCGAAGGCCGACCGCAGCATGACGCCGGACGAGGTGCTGGCCTCGTTCCTGGCCCAGTTCTACGACGACAAGCCGGCGCCCCGGCTGGTGCTGGTCTCGCACGAGATCGAGGATGCCGAACTCCTCGCCGCCGCCCTCTCGACCAAGAGCGAGAACCGGGTCGAGATCCACTGCCCGAAACGCGCCGAGCGCAAGAACCTCGTCGAGTACGCCGCCCGCAACGCCCGCGAGGCGCTGGCCCGGCGCCTCGCCGACACCGCCTCGCAGGGCAAGCTTCTCGCCGCGCTCGGCACCTCGTTCAATCTCGCGGCGGCGCCCCGCCGCATCGAGGTCTACGACAACTCGCACATCATGGGGACGAACGCGGTCGGCGCGATGATCGTCGCGGGTCCCACCGGCTTCATGAAGACCCACTACCGGACCTTCACCATCAAGTCCGAGGAGGTGAAGCCCGGCGACGATTACGGCATGATGCGCGAGGTGCTGCAGCGCCGCTTCGCCCGCCTCGTCAAGGAGCACCCGCGCACCAAGGCCGAGGCGAGCGTGGCGGCCGCCGCCGGCGGCCCGTCGGAGCCCGAGCCCGCACCGGACCCGAACGACACCGAGGCGTTTCCGGCCTGGCCCGACCTCGTGCTGATCGACGGCGGCCGCGGCCAGCTCGAGGCGGCCCGCAAGGCCCTCGACGAGGTCGGGGTCACCGACGTGCCGCTCGTCGGCATCGCCAAGGGGCGCGACCGGGATGCGGGGCGCGAGACCTTCTTCGTGCCCGGCCAGGCGCCGTTCCGCCTGCCGCCGCGCGACCCGACCCTGTACTTCGTGCAGCGCCTGCGCGACGAGGCCCACCGCTTCGCCATCGGGGCGCACCGGGCCAAGCGCAAGCGCGAGATGGTGAAGAACCCCCTCGACGAGATCCCGGGGATCGGGCCGACGCGCAAGCGCGCGCTCCTGCACCATTTCGGGACCGTGAAGGCGATCGAGCGGGCCGCCCTCGAGGATCTGGCGAGGACGCCCGGCGTGAATGCCGCGACCGCCCGGGCGGTCTACGACTTTTTCCACGCCGATGCGTGAGGCGGGGGGATCCGTGAGGCCCTGTGCGGGTTCAGCCGTGTTGACGCCCCCTCCCCCCGCGTGGTTTCACCGAAGGCGATGAACGTGGTCGTGCCCCGGCGCCGCTCGACGGCCCTCAACCTCGCCAACATGCTGACCTACGGCCGCCTGGTCGCGGTTCCGGTGGTGGTGGCGCTGCTGTTCTGGCCCCAGGACGACACCGCGCGGTGGATCGCCGTCGCGGTCTTCGTGGCGGCCGCGATCACCGACTATCTCGACGGCTACGTCGCCCGCACCTACTCGCAGAGTTCGGCGCTCGGGCGGATGCTCGACCCGATCGCCGACAAGCTGCTCGTCGCCGCGAGCCTCCTGATGCTCTGCGCCGACGGCACGATCCGCGGCTGGTCGCTCTGGGCCGCCATCGTCATCTTGTGCCGGGAGATCCTGGTCTCGGGCCTGCGCGAATACCTCGCCGAGCTGAAGGTCGGCGTGCCGGTGAGCCGGGTCGCCAAGTGGAAGACCGCGGTGCAGCTCGTGGCGCTGGGCGTGCTGATCGCGGGCCCGGCCGGCGAGCGGGTGCTGCCGGGCAACGGCACGCTCGGCCTCGTGCTGCTGTGGCTCGCCGCCGCGCTGACGCTCTACACCGGCTACGACTACATGCGCTCCGGCATCCGCCACGTGATCGACGACGAGAGATGAGCACCACCCCATGAAGCTCGTCTACTTCGCCTGGGTCCGCGAGCGGATCGGCCGTCCCGAGGAAATCCTCGACCTGCCGCCCGACGTCGCGACCGTCGCCGACCTCGTCGCCTTCCTGAAAGGCCGCGGCGAGGAATACGCCTACGCCTTCGAGACCGATGGCGTGGTCCGCGCCGCCGTCGACCGGGTCCACGCCAAGCCGGAGACGCCGCTCGCGGGCGCGGCCGAGGTCGCGTTCTTCCCGCCGATGACCGGCGGCTGAGACCGGGCTCTCTCGCGAATCCCCGTTCGACGGTCGCCTTCGCCACCTGCGGGCCATCCCGTGGAGGCCGCTCGGGCCGCCCGATCGGCACCCGCCTGCAACAGGAATCCGGGAGACCCGTGATGCCTCGCCCCCTGCCGCTCCTCGCCTCCCTCGTCTCGTCCGTCACGGCCTTCGCCGCTGCCGCCGAGCCGGTGAGGGTCGGTCCGCTGCTGGAGCATCGCGGGATGTGCGAGGCGTCGGGTGCCGTGCCGTATCCGCGCGGCAGCTTCGGCGACCAGTTCCTGGTGGTCGACGACGAGTCGACCATGGTGCGGCTCTACCGGGCGGGCGCGAGCGGCGAGGCCCTGCCCCTCGACGGCGCCGATCTCGCGGCACATCTCGGCCTGGGCGAGAAGGACGGCAAGGCCGACCTCGAATCCGCGACCTGGCTCGGCCCCGATCTCTTCGTCCTCGGCTCGCACAGCCGCCGTCACGGCGGCAAGCAGAGCCCGGGCCGCGGTCGCCTCGCCGCCATGGCGGTGACGGACCCGGCCGGTACGCCGACGCTCGCCCCGAAGGGCGCCGCGATCCGGTCCCTGCCCCAGGCCTTGGCGGCGCTGTCGCCGCTCCTGGCGGCGCGGATCGGCCTCGACGTGCCGGCGCGCGACGACCTCGACCCCAAGCGCAAGGGCTTCAACATCGAGGGCATGGCGCCGCGCCCGGACGAAAAGTCCCTCTGGCTCGGCCTGCGCAACCCCCTCGACACCGACGCGAACGCCCAGCTGGTGCCGCTGGAGAACCCGGCCGAGGCGATTACCGGCGCCGCCCCGCGGCTCGGCCCCCCGGTCGCCCTCGACCTCAAGGGCCGCGGCATCCGCGACATCGCCTACGCGTCGCAGGCCAAGGCCTATCTCGTGCTGGCGGGGGGAGCGGGCGGCGGGGGCGAGCCGTTCGACCTCTATCGCTGGTCGGGCACGCCCGCGGACAAGCCGGTCCGGATCGAGGGCGTCGCTGCGGCCTTCGCGGCGATTCCCGATTTCCAGCCCGAGGGCCTGCTGGTCGACCCGGCCGGCGACCGGGTGCAGGTGCTGAGCGACGACGGCGAGGCGCTGGGCTCCGACGGCAAGCCGTGCGGGGAGTCGCGGGACGGCAAGCGCTTCCGGAGCCTGACGCTGGAGCTGCGGTGACGCGTTCACCCCGCCGGGTGCTTCGACGGCGACGGGCGCCGGCGGTCGGCCGCCCCCATCGCGGGACGGCCGACCTGCCCCTCAGTCGAAGCTGCGCTTCGAGCCCGAGCCGCCCAGGCTGATCTTGCGCGCCTGGGGCTGCGCCGGAGCGGCCTGGACCGGCTTGGGCGGCGGCAGGTGGGCCTGGCCGTGGACCACGGCGCCGATCTCGCCCAGCGCCTTTACCAGTTCGTCCTTGCCGCAGGTGCGGGCGACGACGAGGCCGAGCTTATGGGTATGGCTCTTGGCGTAGAGGTAGCCCGCGAGCTTGGCGCGGGTCTCGACCGGCAGGGCGTCGAGGAGGTCCGGCAGGTCCTCCGGCTCGGCCCGGTAGATCTCCCCGAGGGTCGCGAGCGGGACAGGGCAGTCGCGGTCGGCTTCGGCGCCGCTGGTGGGGTGGCCCTGGATCATGATGCGTCCTCCGGCTGATCGATGGCGTGACGGCGAATCTAGGTCCGTTCGCCCGGGGATGAAACCGCGGGGTGCAATCGGCGATTCGCGGCGCTCGCGCTCCGGCGTCTCGATGCCCTATGCTCGCCCGGGAGACCAGGGGGGCAGCATGGCCAAGATGGACGAGGGGACGACGGACGGCACCGCCGACGCGGCGGCGGCGCGGCCGCAGGGCGAGCTCACCGTGCGGACCATCGCGATGCCGGCCGACACCAACGCCAACGGCGACATCTTCGGCGGCTGGGTCATGTCGCAGATGGACCAGGCCGGCGGCATCGCCGGGGTCGAGCGGGCGCAGGGCCGCGTCGTCACGGTGGCGGTCGACGGCATGACCTTCCTGCGCCCGGTCCGGGTCGGCGACGTGCTGTGCGTCTACACCCAGGTCGTCGGCACCGGCCGCACCTCGATGCGGATCCAGATCGAGGCCTGGGCCCGGCGCTTCCGCACGCAGACCCGCGAGAAGGTGACGGTCGGCGTGTTCACCTTCGTGGCGATCGACGACGAGGGCCGCCCGCGCCCGATCCCGCCCGTCTCCCCGGGCCTATCCCCGTGAGCCTCGCTGCGGATCCGACCGATCCGGCGGGCTTCGCCTGCCAGTCCTGCGGCGCCTGCTGCGCCTACTCGGCGGAGTGGCCGCGCTTCAGCATCGAGGACGACGCCGACCTCGCGCGCATCCCGGAGGCCTATGTCGACGACCCGGCCGGGCGGATGCGCTGCGACGGCGACCGGTGCAGCGCGCTGGAGGGCCGGATCGGCGAATCCGTCGCCTGCAAGGTCTACGCGGTGCGGCCGGAGGTCTGCCGCACCTGCGAGCCCGGCGACCCGGAATGCCTGATCGCCCGCCGGCATCACGGCCTGCCGGCGTAAGCGGGAGGTTCCTGCGGGCATTCCGCCCCTTGCGCCGCGGCGCCAAGGCCGGCACATCCCCCGGATGATCGAACATCCGACCCGGGACGTCGGCTTCGGGGTCTACCTGCACTGGCCCTTCTGTGCCGCGAAGTGCCCGTATTGCGACTTCAACAGCCACGTCCGCCACACCCGCCTCGACCAGGCACGCTGGCGCGCCGCCTTCGCGCGCGAGATCGCCCACGCGGCCGCCCTCGCGCCGGGGCGCACCGTCACCAGCATCTTCCTCGGCGGCGGCACGCCCTCGCTGATGGAGTCGGAGACCGTGGGGGCGCTCCTCGACGCGGTGGCGGGCGCCTGGAGCGTGTCGCCCGACGTCGAGGTGACGCTCGAGGCCAACCCGACCAGCGTCGAGGCGGAGCGCTTCCGCGGCTACCGGGCGGCGGGGGTCAACCGGGTCTCGCTCGGCGTCCAGGCCCTCGACGACGCCTCGCTGAAGACGCTCGGGCGCCTGCACAGCACGGCGGAGGCGATGCGGGCGGTCGAGACCGCCGCCGCGCATTTCGAGCGCTATTCCTTCGACCTGATCTACGCCCGGCCGGGCCAGACGCCGCAGGCCTGGGCCGCCGAGCTGCGCGGGGCGATCGCCCGGGCGGCCGAGCATCTCTCGCTCTACCAGCTCACCATCGAGGAGGGGACGCCGTTCTACGGCCTGGCCGCCGCCGGCAAGCTCACTGTGCCGGACGACGACACGGCACGCATCCTCTACGACGTGACCCAGGAGGTCTGCGCGGGTGCGGGCCTCCCGGCCTACGAGATCTCGAACCACGCCCGGCCCGGCGCCGAATCGCGCCACAACCTGCTCTACTGGCGCTACGGCGAGTATGCCGGCATCGGCCCGGGCGCCCATGGCCGCCTCGTCCTGCCGGCGGGCCGCACCGGCACCTCGACCGAGCGCAACCCGGAGGCCTGGCTCGCCCGGGCCGAGGGCGAGGGGCACGGCCTCCTCGAGACCGAGGCGCTGAGTCCCGGCGACCAGGCCGACGAGTTCCTGATGATGGGCCTGCGCCTGCGCGAGGGGATCGATCCCGCCCGCTACGCCGCGCTCGCCGGCCGGCCCCTCGACCCGGAGCGCATCGCGGGCCTCGTCGGTGCGGGGCTCGTCGCGCGGGCGCCCGACGGCCGCCTCGCGGCGACCCCGAAGGGCGCGCCGGTGCTCAACGCCGTGGTGGCCGAGCTGGCGGCCTGACGGCCCGCCCCCTCGCGCCCGCCGGGGGCCTTACGTCCCCGAGGGTCCCAGCGCCCGCGGCGCCGGGCTGACGATCGTGGTGCCGCCGCCCCGGATCTCGAACACCGCGAGCGTCCGGTCGCTGGTGCCCTCCGGGCGGAACCGGAAGGTCCCGTCGATCCCGGCGAAGCCCGACGGGTTGGTGAGCGTGGTGTCGGCGAAGCGCTGCGACCCGTATTGCCGGTTGAGCGCCGCGGCGAGCGACACCGCGTCGTAGGACAGCGTCGCGACCCGCACCGGGTCGGTGCCGAACCGGGCCCGGTAGCGCTGGCCGAAGCCGGCAAAGCCCACCGGGTCGGCGGCGGCGAACCAGGCGCCCTGGAAGGCCGGCAGGGCGAAGACCCGCGGGTCGTTCCACACCGCGGTGCCGACCGGGCGGACCCGGGCCGGGTTGAAGCCGGCGCGGGTGAGCGCCGCCCCGGCGGCGGCGAGCCCGTCGGGCGTGTCGGGCAGGAACAGGGCGTCGGCCTGCGGCGCCGGGCCGGTCATCAGCGGGGCGAGCCGCCCGATCGCCGCCGCCGGGTTGCCGGCCGGGTAGCGCTCGATCGCGACGACGCGGCCGCCGCGGCGCGCCACCGCCTCGCGGAACTGCGCCTCGACGGCGTTGCCGTAGGTCGTTTCCGGGATCAGGGCCACGAAGGAGCGCCGGCCCCCTTCCGTGGTCGCGTCGATGATGCGGTCGACCTCGGTCTGCGGCAGGAAGCTGAGCAGGTAGACGCCGCGGGCCGCCACGCTGACATCGGTCGAGAAGGCGATCACCGGCTTGCCGGCCGGCCGCGCCGTGGCGGCGGCGGATTGCACCGTGGCGGAGAAGAGCGGCCCGATGACCAGCTCCGCGCCCTCGGCGATCGCCGACGCCGCCGCCTCGCGGGCGCCGTCCGGCGTGCCGCGGTCGTCCTTCACCAGGAGCTTCAGGTCGGGGCTCTGGGATTCCTGCAGCGCCAGCTCGGCGGCGTTGCGCAGGCTGGCGCCCACCGCGGCCCCGGGGCCGGAGAGCGGCAGGATCAGCGCCACCTTGACGCTGCCGGTGCCGAGCGTCGCCGTCTCGCCCGGCGGCGGCGCGGCGGGAGCCTCCGGCGCGGGCGCGCGGGTGGCGACGACCGGGCTGTCGACCCCGCCGCAGGCGCCGAGCGCCAGCAGGCCGGCGAGCAGCGCGCCGCCCCATCCCAAACGCTTCAGAGTGTCGAGGCCGATGCCCCCCATCGCCCGCTCCCCCCGGTCCGGCCGCTCCGCCGCGCCCCGCGCGCAACGAATCGGCAACGAACGTGCCCGGTGCATAAAGTCTGCCGGGGAAAAGTAAACGACCGCTCCCGGCCACGCCGCGATGGCGCTGGGGCGGGAAGCCGTGGCAGTGTCGCGCGCGATGACCCAGCGCAGCGACGATTCCCGCCGCCGGTCTCTGGACCGGTCCGCCACCGGCCGGGGTCCGGCCGTCTACACCGCCTTCGGCCTCGCCGCCGAGGCCGATCCCCTGCCCCCCGGCCTGCACGTCGTGGCGACGCCGATCGGCAACCTCAAGGACGTGAGCTTCCGGGCCCTCGCGACGCTGGCCGCCGCCGACGCCGTGCTGGCCGAGGATACCCGCGTCACCCGTACGCTGCTCGCCCATTACGGCATCACCACGCCGCTCGTGGCCTATCACGAGCATTCGGGCGAGGGGGTGCGCGACCGGATGATCGCCCGGATGCAGGGCGGCGAGGCCCTGGCGCTGGTCTCGGATGCCGGCACGCCGCTGGTCTCCGATCCCGGCTTCAAGCTGGTCCAGGCGGCGATCGCGGCAGGGCTGGCCGTGACCCCGATTCCCGGGCCCTCGGCCGCGATCACGGCGCTGGTCGCGGCCGGCCTGCCGACCGACCGGTTCTTCTTCGAGGGGTTCCTGCCGCAGAAGAGCGGCGCCCGGCGCAACCGCCTGGCGATGCTCGGCGGCGTGCCGGGCACGCTGGTTCTGTTCGAGGCACCCCACCGCCTGCCGGAGATGCTGGCGGACGCCGCCGAGGTGCTGGGCGGCACCCGCCCGGCCGCGGTGGCGCGCGAGCTGACCAAGCTGTTCGAGACCGTGCGCCGGGGCGACCTCGCCTCGCTCGCCGCCGAGTACGCCGCCGCCGGTCCGCCGAAGGGCGAGGTGGTGGTGGTGATCGGCACCGCGCCCGAGGATGCGCCCGGCCCGGAGCACGACGCCGACCTCGACGCCCGGATCGAGGCGGCGCTCGCCCGCCACTCGATCAAGGACGCGGCCAGCCTCGTCGCCGACGAGACCGGCCTGAAGCGGCGCGAGGTCTATGCCCGCGCCCTGGTGCTGGCCCGCCGCGGCGGCGATGCCGGCGAGGCCTGACGGCGCGGCCCGGCGCCGGCTCCACCTCGCCCGGGGCCGGCGGGCCGAGATCCTGGCGGCGCTCGCCCTGCTGCTGAAGGGCTACCGGCCGCTCGCCTGGCGGGTGTCGCTCGGCGGCGGCGAAATCGACCTGATCGTGCGCCGCGGCAGCGTCGTCGCCTTCGTCGAGGTCAAGGCCCGTCCGACCCTGGAGGCGGCCCAGGTCGCGATCGACGCGCGCAAGCGCCGCCTCGTGTCCCGCGCGGCCCGGGCCTGGATCGCCCGCGCGCCCTGGTGCGCCGGCCTGACGCTCCGGGCCGACGCGGTCCTCGTCGCGCCCGGCCGCTGGCCCCGCCACGTCGTCTCCGCCTTCGAGCTGGATTCGTAGCGGTTAGCCCTGTTCCGTTCATCTTGCGTGCAGCGCACCATGCCTAAGCTTGCAGTGCGGCCTGAACGAGAACGGGGTGAGCGAGATGCGCAGCGGGTTCGGATGCGAGTCGTGCGGTTCGCCGGCGGTCCGCCTGCCGGCCGCCCTGACCGACGAGGCGATGATCCAGTGCGACCGCTGCGGCTGCACGCTGATGGCCTGGGGCGCGTTCAAGCGCCGGGTCGAGGCGCAGGAGGCCGCCGACCTGCGCGGCCCCGCGGAGCGGCGCGCGGGCGGGGCGCAGCCCGACGCGCGGAGCGCGTGAGGGCCGGCTCGCCGCCCACGAGCAGATTTCGCAAGAAGCGGCATCCAGTTTTTACGACAGACATCCGCGACGAACCGAGAACCTGAACGGGCGAAGCGTCGGCCCGCCGATGCGAGCCGACTCAGGATGACGCAATCGTCTCGTCGGCGCGTGGCGTCGTGCCGAGGCCGGACGCATAGGCGTTGATGATCGCCGCCAGCAGGCCGGGGAAGCGGGCCTCCACCTCGGCCCAGCGGGACTGGTTGCGCATCTCGACGCCATGGCGCTCGCTGCGGATCAATCCGGCCTCGCGCAGCACCTTGACGTGGTTGGACAGCGAGGATTTCGGGATCACGCGGTCGCCGATCGCCGACAGGGCGGAGCACGCCTCGACGCAGCCGGCCCGCATGATTCCGGCGAAGATGGCGGCCCGGTCGGGATCGGCGAGGGCGTGCAGGATCGCCTCGGGCCGCACGTCCTCGATGGCGGGGTGGAACAAGGGTCTCATCAACCGTCCGTAGGGGTCTTGAACTCCGTCACCATAGTTCCGAAATTCCGAACTATGGGACTATCGCTCCGCCGACGGAGCGGGCCCGGATCGGAGAGTAGCACGCATGTCGAAGCTTGAGGGCAAGGTCGCCGTCGTGACCGGCGCGTCGAAGGGCATCGGTGCCGGGATCGCCAAGGCTCTGGCGCGCGAGGGCGCGGCCGTGGTGGTGAACTACGCCTCCAGCCGGGCGGGAGCCGACGCGGTCGTCGCGGCCATCGTCGGGGCCGGCGGCAGGGCGGTCGCGGTCCGGGGCGACGTGACCAGGGCGCCGGAGGCGCAGGCGCTGATCGAGGCCGCCGTCGGGGAGTTCGGCCGGCTCGACGTGCTGGTCAACAATTCGGGCATCTACGAATTTGCCGCGATCGAGGACCTGACCGAAGCCCATTACCGGCGTCAGTTCGACGTCAACGTGCTCGGGCTCCTGCTGACGACGCAGGCCGCCGCGAGGCATCTCGGCGAGGGCGGCAGCATCGTGAACATCTCCTCGGCCATCACCCACGTGCACACGCCGATGGCGGCGGTCTATGCCGGGACCAAGGGTGCGGTGAACGCCATCTCGGGGGTGCTCGCCAACGAGCTGGCGCCGCGCAAGATTCGGGTGAACGTGGTCAGCCCGGGCTTCGTCGTGACCGAGGGCACGCACGCCGCCGGGGTCGTCGGCTCCGACATGGAGGCCGGCCTCGTCGCGCAGACGCCTCTGGGTCGCGCCGGCCGCCCGGAGGACATCGCCGGGGTGGTGGCGTTCCTGGCCTCCGACGAGGCCGGCTGGCTGACGGGCGAGGTCATCACCGCCAGCGGCGGCATCCGCTGAGGCGGGACGCTCAAGGCCGCGCGCGCCGCATGACGGCGCGGGCGGCCGGCGAGGGCGAGGTCCGTCGCCGGGCCCGCGGGCGCAACCGTTCCATGCGGCCCGGTCCGGCGCGGCGAGATGTCGCGACCGAGGGACGGATCGACTTGCCTCGACTGGCGGTCGATGGAATCTATACTGTCTGAAATCGGACGATCGCGCCGGCGACCGGGCGCGTATCGGTCAGTTCGCCGCGGCGATCGCGGCGATCAGGGTGCGCTTGAGGTCCTGCTGGCTGAACGGCTTCTGCACCACCGGCCGGTCGCGGAACGGCTCGCGGATGCCCGCGCCGCCGTAGCCGGTGGAGAAGACCAGGGGCAGCCCACGGCGCACGATCGCCTCGGCGACGGGGTAGATCGGCTCGCCGGCGACGTTGACGTCGAGGATCGCGACCACGAAGCTCTCGCTCTCGGCCATCTCGAGCGCCTTGCTGAGCCGAGCCGCCGGACCCACGACCTCGCAGCCGAAATCGAGCAGCATGTCCTCCAGGAGCATCGAGATCGCCGCTTCGTCCTCGACGACGAGGACGCGGGCACCGTTCAGGAGCTCTTCGTTTGTTTCCGTGCCCACGCCGGATGTCTTTCCCTCATCGCCCCGAATCGGGGACCGACCGAACCGTCCCCGAGGCGGCGGGAGCCGTTGCGCCGTCGGGGGTTCCCATCGCCCGCAGCCCGTGCGAGTCCGCGGCGACACGCGTCACCAGCGCCGGTGAGCCGTCGCCCGGAAAGGCAGTCATGTCAAGCGTAGCGGGCTGGGACGCGATGCAGCGGGGATCGGGGCCGCGTGCCCCCTTGAATCGACGCCGCGTAGTATCGGGTGCGCTCGCCGGTCTCGTCTGGGGCGCGGCGGGTCCGGCGCTGGGTTCGACGGGGCGCCCGGTCGTCGTCGCCTCGAAGATCGATGGCGAGGGCGCGCTCCTCGGGCACATGATCGTCCTGAGTCTTCGGCGCCTCGGCGTGCCGGTGACCCCGCAGCTGCAGCTCGGCCCGACCCGCATCGTGCGCGCCGCGCTCCAGGCCGGCGAGATCGACGCCTACCCCGAATATACCGGCAACGCCGCCTTCTTCTCTGGCACCGATGCCGACCCGGCCTGGCGCCGGGCCGAGACCGCGCTCGCCGCGGCACGCCGCTTCGATCAGGCGAACGGCCTGACCTGGCTCACGCCTGCGCCCGCCAACAACACCTGGCAGATCGCCGTCGCGGGCAAGCTCGCCAGGGCCGAGAGCCTGCGCACGATGGCGGATTTCGCCGGCGCGGTCCGTCGCGGCCTGATCGAGCTCTGCGCCTCGGCGGAATTCGTCGAGAGCCCGGCCGCCCTGCCGTCCTTCGAGCGGGCCTACGATTTCGCCCTGCCGCGGGAGCGGATCGTGATGCTGCCCGGCGGCGACACCGCCGTCACCCTGCGGGCCGCAGCGCAAGGGATCAGCGGGGTCAACGCCGGCATGGTCTACGGCACCGACGGGGCGATCGCGGCCCTCGACGTGGTGGTGATGAGCGATCCCCTGGGCGCGCAGATCGTCTACGAGCCGGCGCCGCTCGTCCGCGCCGAGGCGCTGGCGCGCCACCCCGCGATGGCGCCCGCACTCGACCGGCTCTTCTCCGGCCTCGACCTCGCGACGCTGCGCCGGCTCAACGCGCAGGTGGCGGTGGACGGCGACACGCCGGAGGCCGTCGCCCGCCGCTACCTCGAATCGGTCGCACCATGAGGCCCTCCGAGATGACGCCTCCCGGCACGATGCCGCCCCGGACCTTGCCGCCTTCGATGCCGTCCCGCGGGCTGCCCCTCGCGGCGGCCGGCCTGGCCGTCGCGGCGCTCGCGGGCCTGCCGGTCCTCACGCTCGCGCCGAACCGCCTCGTGCCCGGCGCGCCCGTCGGGATCGGCCTGCCCGGCCTCGGGCTCGGCCTCCTGACGCTCGCCGCGGGCCTGCTGCTCGCCGCCCCCGCCTCCGCCAAGGGAAGCCGCCTCGCCCTCGCGGCGGCGCTCGCGGCCTGGTGCGGGCTGGTGCTCGCCGCCGGCCAGGGCGCCGCGGGGCTTCTCGTCGGCAAGCCGGCGGCGGCCCGCGCCGCCCTCGGCCCGGGCGCCTGGCTCGCGGGCCTCGCCCTGGCGTGGCTCGCCGGGCAGGCGGCCCGGGCGGTCTTTTCGCGATGGGGCGGCCTCGTCGCCGCGGCGCTCCTCCTCGGGTTCCTGGCGCTCGCCGCGGGGGGCGGGCTCCTCGATTCGCTCTCGCTCATGGTCGAGTACCGGGCGCGGGCGGGCGCGGTGAACGCGGCGTTCCTCCAGCATCTCGGGCTCGCCGGGGCCGCGCTCGCGCTCGCGCTCGCGATCTCGGGGCCGCTCGCGCTCCTGCGCCTGCGCGACGGATCGGCCTCGCGTCTCGTCGACGGGCTCCTCAACGGCGTGCAGGTCGTCCCCGCGCTGGCGCTCTTCGCCGGCCTGGTGGCGGGCCTGTCGGGCCTGCTCGCCCTCGTGCCGGCCCTGCGGGGGCTCGGCCTGTCGGCCATCGGGCCGGTGCCGGCGGTGATCGGCACCGCCGCCTATCTGTGCCTGCCGCTGTTGCGGGGGCTCGCCGCCGGCCTCGCCGCGGCGGACCCGGCGGTGCTCCACGCCGCCCGGGCGATGGGCCTCACCCCCGGGGCGACGCTGGTGCGGGTGCGCCTGCCCCTCGGCGCTCCGGTGATCGCCGGGGCGCTGCGGGTCGCGGCGGTGCAGAGCGTCGGGCTCGCCACCCTCGGCGGCCTCGTCGGGGCCGGCGGGCTCGGGGCGGTGGTGTTCGAGGGCATGGCGCAGTTCGCCCAGGACCTGATCCTGCTCGGCGCGCTGCCGGTGATCGGGCTGGCGCTCGCGCTCGATGCCGGGCTCGCGCTCCTGACGACGCGGGAGGCCGCATGACAGGCCCGATGACCCACCCGATGACACGCGCCCTGCCCCGCTTCGCCGCACCGCTGGCGCTCGGCCTCGTCCTGGCCGGGTTGAGCCTGCCCGAGGTCGCCGGTCCCCTCGTGCGCGCGCTCGGGCTGCAGGCCGGCGCGCCGGTGCCGGCCGAGCGCCTCGCCTGGCTCGCCCGCCATCATCTCGTCCTGGCGCTCGGCGGCTTTCTCCTGGCGGGCGGAGCCGGCCTCGCCCTCGGCATCCTGGCGACCCGGGCGGCGGGCGCCTCGTTGCGCACCTCGCTCGATACCCTCGCGGCCGCGGCCCAGGCCGCGCCGCCGGTGGTGGTGGTGGCGCTCGCGCTTCCCGTCCTCGGCTTCGGCGCACCGCCGATCCTGCTGGCGCTCGCCGCCTACGGGCTGATGCCGGTGATGCGCGGCACCGCCGGGGCGCTCGCCACCGTGCCGGAGGAGGTGCGCGCCGCCGCGACCGCGATGGGGCTCACCCCGGCGCAGACGCTCCTGCGGGTCGAGCTGCCCCTCGCCGCGGGGCCGATCCTCGAGGCCCTGCGGGTGGTGCTGGTGCTGGCGGTCGCCACAGCGGCGGTGGGAGCGCTCGCCGGCGCCCAGACCCTCGGCACCCCGATCGTCGTCGGTCTCCAGACCCAGAACACCCTGGCGCTGGTCCAGGGCGCGGCGGCGGCCGCCTCGCTCGCCTTCCTGGCCGATGCGGCCTGGCTTACCGTAACGTCAGTGTTCGGCCGGCGGCATCGCTGACGGCGGCCGCAGCCCCGACATGCGAGGCCCGACCATGACGATGCAAGCCTACGATCTGACGATCCTGCCCGTCCCGGCCGCCCGGACCGCTTCCGACTGCCAGGGCTGGTGCTTCGGGCTGCCGCCCGGCATCGCTCCCGAGCAATGGCCGCTCGACCCCACCAGCGGCTACCCGCTCCAGCACGCCTTCACCCTGCTCCTGCCGGAGGATTACCGGTGCCACGGACCGGATTTGGTGGCCGTCTCCCTCTTCACCTCGGCGATGGACCATAATGACGGCGGCCCCAACACCGAAGCGCCCGAGATCGGCGAAGCGATGGCCGCGGCGGACGCCCCGAACGATCCCGATCTCCTGCCGTTCTGGCGGGCGGAGCGCACGGCGCATCCACGCCTGCACCGCATGACGGACCCGCTGCGCATCACCCATGCGGCGATCCTTCTCACGCGGGCCGAGTTCGACGGCGAGCTCTGCCGGCCGCCGGAGATGATGCCCAACCCCTACCGCGCGCTCCTGCCTCCGCCCGAATGGATGGCGAAAGGTTCGGCCGCCGCATATTGGAATTTCATGGGCGACATGCGTGTCGTGCAGGATATGTTCGGCACCGAGCCGGCCCAGGATCTCATCGAGAACCGTGCGCTGAGCTGGACACCGCGGGCGCACGACCCGAATGCGGGGCGCAAACCCTACGATGAGTTCTTGCATGAACCCACGGATTACATCCAACCCTTCTTCGTTCGCCACGACTCGAACGGGGAAGAATCCTACGAGTCTCATTCCTGGACAGAGGGACACGCGCTGAACCATATCGGCGGGACGATGCGATCCTTGCAACAGACCCCCGACTTCAGTCCCTACTACGTGGAATTCGACGAGGAACTGGGTGGATTCAATTTTGGCGGTGGCAACGCGCAGTTCGACTTTCTCAATTTCAAGCTGGAGTGGGCCTGCGGGTGACGGGCGGGAGCGGCGCGCGCCTGCGCGCCGCTCCCGCCGATCGCCTCAGGCTGCCAGCCCGCGCTTGCGCAGCAGCGGCCCGGTGCTCGGCAGCCGGCCGCGGAACGCCGTGTAGGCGCTGCGGGCGTCGCGCAGGTTGCCGGCGCCGTACACGTAGGTGCGCAGGCGCTCGGCGGTGGCGGGGTCGAAGATGTCGCCGGCCTCCCGGAAGGCGTCGAAGGCGTCGGCGTCCAGCACCTCGGACCACAGGTAGCTGTAGTAGCCGGACGCGTAGCCCTCACCCGCGAAGACGTGCTGGAAGTGCGGCGTGCGGTGGCGCATCGCGATCTCGGCCGGCATGCCGATGCGGCGCAGCGACTGCGCTTCGAAGGCGAGCGGATCGATGCCGCTCTCGGCCTCCGGAGACAGGTGCAGGTCGAGGTCGACGATGGCGGACGCCGTGTACTCCACCGTGGCGAAGCCCTGGTTGAAGGTGCGGGCGGCCAGCAGCCGGGCCAGCAGGTCCTCGGGCATCGGCTCGCCCGTGCGGTAGTGGCGGGCATGGGTCCGCAGCACCTCGGGCTGTTCCAGCCAGTGCTCGTAGAGCTGCGAGGGCAGCTCGACGAAATCGCCCGCCACCGCGGTGCCGGCGAGGATCGGGTAGGTCACGTTCGACAGGAGCCCGTGCAGGGCGTGGCCGAATTCGTGGAAGAGCGTGCGGGCGTCGTCGAAGGACAGGAGCGCCGGCTCGTCCTCGCCGCCCTTGGCGAAGTTCATCACGTTGACGATGATCGGCGTGACCGGACCCGAGAGCCGCTCCTGCGAGCGGAAGCCGCTCATCCAGGCGCCCGAGCGCTTGCTGGGCCTCGCGAAGTAGTCGCCGAGGAAGAGGCCGATCACCGTGCCGTCCCGGTCGGCGACCTCCCAGGCCCGCACCTCCGGGTGATAGCGCGGCGCCTCCGTCAGCTCGGTGAAGGAGAGGCCGAACAGGCGGTGGGCGGTGTCGAAGGCGGCCTGGATCATGCCCTCGAGGGGCAGGTACGGCTTGATCTCGCCCTCGTCGAGGGCGTGCTCGCGCCGGCGCAGGCGCTCGGCGTAGTGGCGCCAGTCCCAGGGCGCCAAGTCGGCGGTCTGGCCGTCCTCGTGCGCGAGGGCCTGGAGGCGGTCGCGCTCGGCCTCGGCCCGGCGGCGGGCCGGGGCCCAGACCTCCTCCAGGAGCCCGACCGCCGCCTCGGCGCTGCCCGCCATGGTGTCGTCGAGGCGGAAGGCGGCGTAGCTCGGGTAGCCCAGCAGGCGCGCCCGCTCGGCCCGTAGCCGCAGGGTCTCGGTGATGATCGCCCGGTTGTCGGTCTCGCCGCCGTTCTCGCCGCGGCGGATCCAGGCGCCGTAGGCGCGCTCGCGCAGGTCGCGCCGGGTCGAGAAGACCAGGAACGGCTCGATCAGCGAGCGCGACAGGGTGACGGCGTGCGAGCCGGGAAGCCCGCGCTCCTCGGCGGCCCGGCTGGCCGCGGCGCGCAGGAAGGGCGGCAAGCCGGCGACGTCGTCCTCGCCCGACAGTTCGAGCATGAAGCCGCTCTCGTCGGCGAGCAGGTTCTGGCTGAACTGCGTGCCGAGCTCGGCGAGCCGCGAGGCGATGGCGGCCATCCGCTCCTTGGCCTCGGCGCCGAGCTCGGCGCCGGCGCGGCGGAAGCGCAGGCGGTAGCGCTCGCGCACCCGCTTCTCCTCGTCGGTCAGGCCGTCCTCGCCCACCGCCGAGACCCGCGCCCACAGGTCCGGGTTGAGGTAGATCGCGCTGCCGTGGCGCGCCAGCCGCGGCGCCACCGCCCGCTCGACCGCCTGGAGGTCCGGGTTGGTGTGGCTGCCGGCCAGGTTGAAGAAGGTCGCGGAGACCCGCCGCAGGGCCTCGCCGGAGCGCTCCAGCGCCCCGATGGTGTTGGCGAAGGCCGCCGGCTCGGGATTGCCGGCGATCGCCTCGATCTCGGCGACGTGCTGGGCGAGCGCCCGCTCGAAGGCCGGCTCGTAATGCGCGGGAGCGATGCGCTCGAAGGGCGGCAGCCCGTGGGGCGTGGTCCAGACCGGCTCGGAGAAGGGGTTGGGCTCGTGCTCCGCCGTGACGCCGCGCATGCTGGTCCTCTCGCTCGTGTGGCGGGCGACGATAGACCCTCGGGCGCGGGGCGCAAGCGCGGCGGGACGCGCCGATTGTCCGTGGACGCCCACCCGCCGGAACGGTCACGCTTGGCCGGCCGTTGGAGAGCGCGAACGGGGGGACGCGCGATGCCGGGGACGATTATGGGGCGGAGCCTCGCCGTACTGATGGGGTGCGCCCTGCTGGCGGGGCCGGCGGTCGCCCAGGCACCGACCGGGACGCCGCTGATCCGGACCCCGGCCGAGCAGGTTCCCCTGCCGCCGCCCCGGCCCGAGGACATCAAGGAGCCGACGGCCCGGCACCCCGAGGTCAAGGAATCCGGGCCCGCCGAACCCTCCGCCAAGGATGCAGCGAAGGACGCCGCGAAGGATACGGGCAAGGAGCCCGGCAAGGATGCGCCGGCCGCCCCCGGCGCCGAGACCGCCCCCCTGCCGCCCGAGCGGCCGGCCGACCTGCCGTCCGGCCCGGCGCCGGGGCCCGCCACGATCGTGCCCGACGACACCGCCTGCCTGGGCCGGCTGGAGCGCCTCGGCGTCAAGGCCGAGCCCGTCGCGCCCCTCCTCGACGGGATGTGCGGGGCCGCCAGACCCCTGCGGGTGACGGTGCTGCCGGACGGCGTCGCGCTCGCGCCCGCCGCCACCCTCACCTGCACCGCCGCCGAGGCGCTCGCCCGCTGGAGCACCGAGGTGCGGGTGACCGGCGAGCGCCTCCTCGGCAAGGCCCCGCAGAAGCTCCAGATCGGCGGATCCTACGAGTGCCGCGGCCAGAACCACGACCCGAGCGCCAAGCTCAGCGAGCACGCCTACGCCAACGGGGTCGACGTGATGGGCTTCGTCGTCGAGGGACGGGCCCCGATCGCCGTCGGCGCGAGCCGCGAGGGGACGCCGGAAGCGGCGTTCGAGGCGGCGGTCCGGGCGCGCGCCTGCGGCTTCTTCCGCACCGTGCTCGGGCCGGGCGCGGACCCGGCCCACGCCAACCACCTCCATCTCGACGAGCGCGAGCGGCCCGCCGGCCATCGCCTGTGCCAATAGGGACAGGCCGTCGACCATGCCGCGCGGGAACGTCCGCCCGCGTCCGGCGCTTCTAAGGCTCTGCGGTTCTTCGTAAGTCGGGAGAGGGTCGGATGCGGTCGGCGGCGAGGCTCGGTGCGGTTCTGCTGGTGATGGGATGCGCGGGTGCGGCCGGCGCCGCGGAGACCCCTCTGACCGCGGAGGCGATCAACCAGGCGCAATTCGGCGCCGGGCCGGCGGAGGGCGCCGCGGAGCCCGGCAAATCCGCACCCGACAAACCTGCCTCCGACAAGGCGGAGACCGGCCGCGAGACCGCGAAGGAGAAGGGCAAGGAGAAGGCCGCCGCCGAGAAGCGCCCCGATCCGCTGACGATCCGGACGCAGGTGCTCCTCGACCGGGCCGGGTTCTCCCCCGGCGCCATCGACGGGCGCGACGGCGACAACCTGCGCGGCGCGCTGGCGGCCTTCGCCAAGGCGAAGGGACAGGCCTTCGCCGGCCGCCTCGACGCGCCGCTGTGGCAGGCCCTCTCCGGCACCAGCCCCGACCCGGCGGTGACGCAGTACACCCTGACCGAGAAGGACGTCGACGGCCCCTTCGCGGAGGAGATCCCGCCCAAGATGGAGGAGCAGGCCGACCTCAAGGCGCTCTCCTACGGCTCGCCGGCCGAGATGCTGGCCGAGCGATTCCACATGAGCCGGGGGCTGCTGACGGACCTCAACCCCGACGCGGCGCTGGCCAAGGCCGGCACGGTGATCACGGTGGCGGCGGTGCCGGCGCTCGAGACCGGACGCATTCCCGCCAAGGAGCTGCCCGAGATGCCGAAGGTCAGCCGGATCGAGGTCGACAAGGACGCGCTCCAGGTCCGCGCCTATGCCGAGGACGGCGCCCTGGTGCACACCTACCCGGCCTCGATCGGCAGCGAGGAGAAGCCGGCGCCGAGCGGCGTCCTGAAGGTCGAGGGCGTCGCGTTCGACCCGACCTACACCTACAACCCGAAATACGAGTTCAAGGGCGTCGAGACGAAGCGCAAGTTCACCATCAAGCCGGGCCCGAACAACCCGGTCGGCGTGGTCTGGATCGACCTCTCGGGCAACGACGGCTACGGCATCCACGGCACGCCCGAGCCGGAGAAGGTCGGCAAGACCGAGTCGCATGGCTGCGTCCGGCTGACCAACTGGGACGCGCGGGATCTGGCCAAGCACGTCGAGCGGGGCGCGAAGGTGGATTTCGGGAAGTAGGGCCGACCGTCCGACCGGGCTCCCTCCCGGTCGTTCCCGGCGACGCGGTCGACCTCGTCCCGGGGCACCAATCGATCGACGCTCCGACGGGACGAGGGTGGAATGCCGGCCTCCCGCGCGACCACGATCGCACGGATCGCGCAGGCTCCCTGAAGCCTCGGCGGGACCGACCCCTCAGCTTAAGGGGATGCCGCCGAAGGCACCGTCGCAGACCGGGCCGCCCGAAGCGGCCCGATTGCCTCACTCCGGCTTGAGGCCCGAACGCGCCTCGAGCTCCTGCAGGGTCCGGCGCGCCACGCTGGCGCCGGGCAGGCGGCGTTCGCGCTCGAAGCGGGCGAGCGCCGCCCGGGTGGTCGGGCCGGCGATGCCGTCGACGGTGAGCGGGCCGTAGCCGAGCTTGATCAGGGCGCGCTGGGCATAGGCGACCGACCGGTCGGGCTTGACGAGCCCCGTCGCGGGCGCCGCCGCGTGCAGGGCCGATGCCTTCGGCTCCGATGCCCGCGCCTCCCGGACCGGCGCGTGGGAGGCGGCCTTGGCGGGGGCCTCGCGGCCCTGTATCTCGCGCCCGGCGGTCTCCCGTCCGGGCGCCGCCTTCGCGGCCCTGGCCGGTTCGGCCTTCGGGCCGAGGGAGGCGGTGGTGCGATCGTCGCGCAACAGGGCGCCGATGCCGTCCGGCTTCGAGACATCGGGCTTGGCGGCGCGCGGCGGCAACTCGCCAGCCGCCTGCGCCGCGCGGGTGTCCGGCGCCAGCCGGTCGGCCGGAATCTTGCCCGCGGTGTCCTTGCCGCCGGGGTCCTTGCCAGCCGAGCCCTTGCCGTCCGAGGGCGCCTTGTCGGGCGACGCCTTGGCGAAGAGCGGCGCGGGGTGGCGCCCGGTCTGGAAGCTGAGGGCGTTCGCCGCCACCGCCGCCACCGCTCCGAGGGCGAGGAGGCCGCCGACGATGCCGGCCGGATGCCGCAGGATCCGGTCCGCCCGTCCGCGGATCCGGTCGAGGGCGCCGGCCGGGCGCGGCGCGGGCCGGGCCGGGCGCGGGGCACGGGGCGTCGTCCGCACGCGCGGCGCCGGCCGGGCGTCGGCGGTCAGGGCCGGCGCGTCGGCGGCCTCGCCGGCCGGAGCGACGTCGGGGTCGGGCCGGCGGGCCGGTGCGTCGGCGGGGCGACGGGGCGGTGCCGCGTCGCGGCGACGGTCGAGGGCCCCGTCGCGTCTCCGGGCTGGCGCCTCGGACATCGCATCTCCTTTCCGGATTCGATCGGCGGCTTGACGGGGGTCAGGGGAGCCGGCGCGGGCCGGCCGGCGCCCTCACCCGGTGAGCCGCATCGCGGCGGGACGCTCGCCCGGGGCGGGCGCGGCCGGGGGAGGAAGCGCCCCGGCCGAAACCGGTCCCCCGGCCTGCGCGACGAGGGCGGCGGTGCGGATCGGCACCGGGCAGCCCGGATCGCCGCGGCCGACGCGGCAGTCGAGCGGCAGGGTGACCACCACCCGGGTGCCGCGGGACGGGCCGCTCTCGACGGTCAGCTCGCCGTGATGCAGGCCGACGAGGCCGCGCACCACCGAGAGCCCGAGGCCGGTGCCCTCGTGCGGGCGGCCGTAGTTCGAGCCGGTGCCGAGGCCGGCCTGGAAGAACGGGTCGCCGAGGCGCGGCAGGTCGGCCTCGGCGATGCCGATGCCGGTATCCGTCACCGCCATCTCGACCCGGTCGAACACCCGGCGCACCGAGACCACCACGTCGCCGCCGCGGGGCGTGAACTTCACTGCGTTCGACAGAAGGTTGATCAGCATCTGCCGGCAGGCGCGCGGGTCGGCGGTGACCTCCGGCAGGTCGGCGGCGACCTCGCGCCGCAGGCGCACGCCGCCCTGGTCGGCCCGGATCTGCATCAGGTCGCAGACGCCGCGGGCGAGGCCGGCGAGGTCGAACGGCTCGGGCGCGTAATCGAAGTTGCCGCTCTGGATCCGCGACATGTCGAGGAGGGTGTTGACCACCTCGAGCAGGTGCCGGCCCGAGGAATGGATGATGCCGGCATATTCGCGCCGCCGCTCGGGCCCGAGCGCCAGGGTCGATTCGGCCTCCAGCATCTCCGAGAAGCCGATGATGGCGTTGAGCGGCGTGCGCAGCTCGTGGCTGACGGTGGCGAGGAAGCGGCTCTTGACCTCGTCGGCGCGCTCGGCCGCGGCCCGGGCCTCCTCGATCTCCTCGGACCGCCGCCGGTGCTCCGACACGTCGCGGGTCACCGCCACCACGGCGGCCTCGCCGGCGGCTGCCGGCCCCATCGCGCCCGGCACCCGGTGGGCGCGCATCTCGGCCCAGATCACCCGGCCGGTCTCGCCGGCCTCGCCCGCGGCGTGAAGGCGGAACTGCACCGTCACCGGCTGCGACTGGGCGGCCGCGTCGCTGAGCGCGGTCAGGAAGGCCGGCCGGTCCGAGACGTGGACGCGGTTGAACAGGCCGCGGCCCTCCAGCGCGTCGGGGGTCGTTCCGGCGAGCGAGCGGGCGGCGGGGCTGGCCTGCAGCACGCTGCCGTTGCGGTCGTGCCAGGTCACGAGGTCGTCGATGGCATCGAGCAGCAGGGCGTCGCGCATCGAGGCGGCGGTGAGCCGCGCGCTCCAGCGCCCCTCCCGGCGGCGATGCTCCAGGGACAGCGCCAGGACGTGGCAGATCGCCGTGATGGCGAAGACCGGCATCGCCAGCGCCGAGGGCCAGGCGAAGAAGCCGAAGCCGGTCGCCGGCTCGACGAGCGCGACCGCCACCGCCCCCAGCATCGCCAGCACGGCCGCCACCAGGGCGGCGCGGTGCGAGCCGGCGAGCAGCGCCTCGACCGGGATCATCACGAGCCAGATCGTGACCGCCGAGGTCGGCCCGCCGGTTAGGCTCGCCAGGCACACGACGAGGCCGGTCAGCGCCGCCGAGGACACCCCGTGCGCGAGGGTCAGGTTGCCGGTGCGCGCCAGCAGCAGGGCCGCGAAGACCGGCAGGATCAGGCAGGCCGCCGCCGCCGCCTCGACGAGGGTCGGCACGCCGCGCCACAGCAGGTAGGGCGGCAGCATCGCCATCAGCACGGCGCCCGTGGCGAGCCGGGAGATCAGGAACCGCTCGTGGCGGGCCCTCTCGGCCGGGTCGCCGGCGGTGGATTCGTGGACGAGACCCGTCAGACGGGCATCGATCAGGGACGCAAAGGCACCGTTGATATGCACACCGCCACGCCAGCGCGAGGAACCCTGCGGCCCCGGCGCCCCTACTCTGCGAACTCCCGGAAACCCTCGCAGAGGCGGCTTAAACGAACGTTAGAGCGCGGGGCGGGGGGAAAACCTGTCCACGGATCACCGCACGGGCCGCCCTCCCGCCGGCGTTTTCCCCCCTCGGACCGGCCCGCCCCGGGACCGGCCGGTCATGCCCTCAGCCGGTGATGGCCTCGGCGTCGTAGCCGGCGCGGCCGAGGGCCTGGGCCAGCTCGAGCGCCTGGGCGGCGGTGACGACCGCGACCCAGCCGCGCTCCAGGTCCACCGACACCTCAGCCGCCGGGTCGAGGCGGTGGATCGCCTTCGTCACCGCCGCGACGCATCCCTGGCAGGTCATGCCCTCGACCTTCATCGTCAGGTCCATCCGGCCATCGGCCCGGTCGATCGTCATCGCTACAACTCTCCCTTGCCGCGGCCCGTCAGTGCCGCCATCAGTCACGACGGCCCGCCGGCAGCGGCGGCACCGTCCCGCGGCACGCCAGGGCCGCACAAGCCATGTCGGGTACTGCGGCAACTCGGACAAGGTCGGGCGAAAAGCGTGGGAAGCCCGCAGCCGTGTCTTGCAGGCATCGGGCGCCTCGGCGACAACCGTCGACGCGCCGGGATCCCGCGAGGCCCGGCACGTCCTCGATACGTTAAGAGGAATCGCCATGGCCCTCATGATCGGCCGGCGCGCCGATCGGTCGTCGGCGGGTCGGATCGCCCTCAGCCTCTCCTGCCTCCTGGCGGGCGCGGCCTGCCTGGCGGTCGCTTTCCTGTCGGCGCCCCTCCTCGGTGCCGTGGCCGGGACCGCCCTGGTGGTCGCCGCCCTCGCGGGCGTCGCCACGGCGCTCGCCTACCGGCGGGCCGTGCGCCTGGCCAGGCAGGTCGAGCGGATGTCGGGCGAGATCGATCTGCTGTCGCGCCGCCTTCTCGCGGTCGAGCAGCGGAGCGCCCCCGCCGCTCCGGTCGCCGCGCTCGAGAACGGCCTGTCCGAGGTCACGGCCGAGATCGGCCTCCTCGGCGGCATCGTGCGCGAGCTGGCGGTGGCGGTAGCGGCCCAGGACGAGGACCTGATCCACCTCAAGGCCGGGACCGCGCCCGCCGTCCCGGCCCCGACCCAGGCTTATGCGGCGCCCCCCGCCCAGCCGGCCCCGATGCCGACGGCGATGCCCGCCCCCGTGACGGCGCCGCCCCTGATGGCCGCGGCTCACGCGACGACGGCCCCCATGGTGCAGCACCCCTTGGCGCAGCCCCCCTTGGTGCAAGCGCCCGTGGCGCAGGCCCCGATGGCGTCGGCACCCGTGCCGGCGGCCGCCCCGGCCATGGCGCAGGCCGCGCCGCAGTCCTTCGCGTCGTCGGCTCCCTATCCGGGCGCCTCCGCGCAGGCGGCCCAGGCCTGGCCCTTGGCCGCCATGGCCGACCCCGCCGCGGCGGCCCGGCCCGAGGCTGCCGCCGCGCCGGCCCCGCAGGCCGACCCGATCCTGCCGCGCGACGCCGCCCCCGCACCGCGCCGGCCCTTCGTGCCGGAGCCCGCCGCGGCGCCGCGGCCCGAATCCGAGATCCTGGCCGCCCTCGGCGAGGGGCTCGAGGTCCACCTCCAGCCGATCGTCAGCCTGCCGCAGCGCAAGGTGGCGTTCTACGAGGCCCTGGCGCGCCTGCGCGTCGGCGACGCGCTCCTGGCGCCGGCGGAGTTCCTGCGGGTGCTGGAACGTCACGGCCGCACCACCGAGCTCGACCGGCTGATGCTCGCCCGGGTGACGGCGATCGGCCAGCACCTCGCCGGCCGCGGCAGCGAGACCCCGGTGGCCTACGCCCTGTCGCCGGGATCGCTGTTCGAGCCCGGCTTCCTGCGGGCGGTCAGCCGCCTGATCGACCTGCACCCCGAACTCGCCGGGCGGCTGATCCTGGCCCTGCCGCAGCAGAGCTGGCGCAGCCTCGATGCCGAGCAGGCCGGGGCGCTGGCGGCCCTGCGCGAGCGGATCGGGCTCGCGGTCGACCGGGTTGCCGAGCCGCGCCTCGACGCCCCGGCGCTGGCCGCCCGCGGCGCGAGCTACGCCAAGATCGGGGTCGACCTGCTCCTGAGCGAGCACGGCGCGGCGATCGCCACCACCCTGGCCCGGGCCGGGATCCGGCTGGTCGCCGAGGGCGTCGAGCAGGAGGCCGACGTGCCCGACCTGATCGACCTCGACCTGCCGCTGGCGCAGGGCACGGTGTTCTCGCCCCCGCGGGTGGTGCGGCCCGAGGTTCTCTCGCCTCCCGCTCCCGAGCCGGCACCCGAGCCGCCGCCCCCGCCGCCCCCGCCGCCGGCCGACGAGCCCCCGCCGGTGCGCCGCGCCTTCCGGGACGTGTTGCGCCGCGCGGTGTGAGGATCGGCCGACCCGCCGCCGCGGGCCGGCCGCCGAGGAAGCTTCGTCGCCCTCGGCGCGAGACGTCCCGAGCCGATGTCGCGAAGGCGGCCTCCGGCATCGCAGAAAAAAACGCCGACGAAGCAAGAGTCTCGGCGCACGACGCGGTGGCCTGCCGATGCAGGCCTGCTTAGAATCCGGGGACCTCGCAGCCAGAAGGATCCCCGATGTCGGACCCCATCGCCCGCCGGATCGCGCAAGGGGCCGGGCGCGCGCCCGCCGACCTGGTGATCCGCGGCGCCCGCCTCCTCGACCTCGTCACCGGCGACCTGGTGGAGACCGACATCGCGGTGTGCGGCGACACGGTGGTGGGGACCTACGGCACCTACGAGGGCGCCCGGGTGATCGAGGCGCGGGGGCGGATCGCCGTCCCGGGCTTCATCGACACCCACCTGCACATCGAATCCTCCCTCATCACCCCGCACGAGTTCGACCGCTGCGTCCTGCCCCACGGCGTCACCACGGCGATCTGGGACCCGCACGAGCTCGCCAACGTGCTCGGCACCGCCGCCTTCGACTACGCGCTGGCGGCGGCGAGCGAGACCGTGATGGACATCCGGGTCCAGCTCTCCTCCTGCGTGCCGGCGACCGACCTCGAGAGCGCCGGCGCCCGGATCGAGGCCGACGACCTCGCGGCCTACCGCAACCATCCCCGGGCCCTGGGGCTCGCCGAGTTCATGAACTTCCCGGGCGTTGTCGCGGCCGATCCGGCCTGCCTGTCGAAGCTCGCGGCCTTCGCCGGGCGCCACGTCGACGGCCACGCCCCGCTCCTGTCGGGCCTCGCCCTCAACGCCTACGCGGCCGCCGGCATCCGCACCGACCACGAGGCGACGAGCGCCGCGGAGGCGCTGGAGAAGATCCGCAAGGGCATGACGGTGCTGATCCGCGAGGGCTCGGTCTCGAAGGACCTGCACGCGCTCGCCCCCCTCCTCACCGAGCGGACGGCGCCGTTCCTCGCCTTCTGCACCGACGACCGCAACCCCCTCGACATCGCGGAGGAAGGCCATCTCGACCACCTGATCCGCACCGCGATCGGGCTCGGCGTGCCGCCGCTCGCCGCCTACCGGGCCGCCTCGCTCACCGCCGCCACCGCCTTCGGGCTCACCGACCGCGGCATGATCGCCCCGGGCAAGCGCGCCGACATCGTGCTGCTCGACGACCTGGAAACTTGTTCCGTCTCGGCCGTCTTCGCGGCGGGCCGCCCGGCGGACGAGGCGCTGGCAGCGACGCGGACCGCGACGCCCGCGCCGGGCCGTCGCAGCGTGCGGGCCGAGCCGGTCGGCGCCGCCGACCTCGCCGTGCCGGCGCCCGCGGGCGAGACCCCGGTCATCGGCGTGGTGCCGGGGCGCATCATCACCGAGCACCTGCGCCTGACCCCGGCGGCCGTGCCGGACCTTGCCCAGGACATCGCGATGGTGGCCGTGGTGGCGCGCCACGGCACCCGCAGCATCGGGCGCGGCCTGGTGCGGGGCTTCGGGCTGAAGCGGGGCGCCATCGCCTCCTCGGTCGGTCACGACAGCCACAACCTCTGCGTCGTCGGCGCCGACACGGAGGCCATGGCCCGGGCGGTCAACCGGCTGATCGACTTGCAGGGCGGGTTCGTGGTGGCGGACGAGACCGGGATCCTGGCCGAGCTGGCGCTGCCGATCGCCGGGCTGATGAGCGACCGGCCGTTCGAGGCGGTGCGCGACGCCCTGCCGCCCCTGCGCGAGGCCGCCCGGGGCCTCGGCTGCACCCTGCCGGAGCCGTTCCTCCAGGTCGCCTTCCTGCCGCTGCCGGTGATCCCGCACCTCAAGATCACCGATCGCGGTCTCGTCGACGTCGACCGGATGGCGTTCCTCTGACGCGGGCCGGATTTTCGCACCGAAAGACTGTAAACGATTTCAACAGGCGTTGCGTTCGAGCCGGACCCTCTTTAAGTCCGGCAGGCGTTCTGCTGCGATGCAGCGCCAGGAGGGACGGCATGGCCGAGATGGTTCGCGCGGCGCATCCGGGCGAGGTCGCGATCCTTGACGGGATCGCCGACGTCGCGGGCGGCTTCGACCTGATCCTGTGCGACGTCTGGGGCGTGCTGCACGACGGCGTGCACGCCCATCGCGGCGCCTCGGACGCGCTGACGCGGTTCCGCGCCCTGCCGGGCGAGCGGCCGCGCCGGGTGGTGCTGGTCTCGAACGCCCCGCGCCCGGGCGCGGGCGTCCTGGCGCAGCTCGACGGGTTCGGCGTGCCGCGCAGCGCCTACGACACCATCGTCACCTCGGGCGACCTCACCTGCCGGCTGCTGGCCGAGCGGGCGGCGGCGCCGGTCTACCATCTCGGCCCCGATCGCGACCTGCCGATCTTCGACGGCCTCGATCTCGCCCGCGGGGGGCCGGACGATGCCGCCCATGTCGTGGTGACGGGCCTCCTCGACGACGAGGTCGAGACGGCGGAGGATTACCGCGACCGGCTCGCCCCCTGGGCCGCCCGCGGCGTGACGATGATCTGCGCCAATCCCGACCTCGTGGTCGAGCGCGGCGAGCGGCTGATCCCCTGCGCCGGCGCCCTCGCGGCGCTCTACGAGGAACTGGGTGGCGCCGTCGTCTACGCCGGCAAGCCGCACGTCCCGGTCTACGAGGCGGCGCTCGCCGCCGCGGAGGCGCTCGACGGCGGCGCCCCCCTCCCCCGCGACCGGTTGCTCGCCATCGGCGACGCGATCCGCACCGACGTCGCCGGCGCGCGGGCCTTCGGGATCGCGTCCCTGCTGGTGGCGCGCGGCATCCACGCGGAGGAGCTCGGCGTCGCGGCGGGGGCGCCGATCGGCGACATCGCCCACTGGCTCGAGGCCCAGACCGTCCATCCGGACGCCGTGATCGACCTGCTGCGCTGGTAGGAACGCGGCGAGACCGGGGTGCGGCCGGCGCACCCCGGTTGGAGACTCGACAAAATCCGGTCAGGAGAACAGGGCGTCGATCGCGTCCTGCGGCGTCGCCGGGCCCTTCGGCTGCGGGCCGTTGAGCAGCAGCTTCTCGGCCCGGGCCTTGCGGCGGGCCTCCTCGGGATCAAGCTCGGCCTCGCCGTCGCGCACGTTCACCACGGTCGAGAACTGCGACAGGCGCTTCTCGAGCTGGCCCAGGGCCTCCACCACCTTGGAGATGCGCTGGCCGGTGATGTCCTGGAAGGTGCAGGCCTCGAAGATGTCGCCGATATGGGCCTCGACCTTCCGGCGGTAATCGTCGAGGGACTTGGCCTCGAGCGCGAGAATCGACTCGGCCGATTCCATGATCCGGTTGGTGGCGCTGGCGGTGGCGGCGACGACGCTCCCGAGCTCGTCATGCGCCATCGGGATGCGGTCGCGGGTCAGTTCCTGGGCCCGCAGCGCCGCGATGCCGCCCTTCAGCTTGGTGATGTAGTCGGCGATCTCCAGGAGTTCCGTGACCGGGATCGCCGGGGTCGCGGCCTGGGCCGCCGTCGTGCCGGCCATGGGCGTCTTGCCTCCCAGCAGCCGGTTGAGGGCGGACCGCGGCCCTTCCGTCATCTGCCTGAGCACGTGATCGATCCCCGCGGCTAGGTTGCTTCCCGGCCCGTTGCGGGCTCGGGGATCCGGCGCGGGTGCGGCCGGCCTCTCGGCCCAGCCGCACGCTCCCGCGCCCGAGAGGCACCGCCTCGTCGCGTCGGCGGCGTCAGGCGCCGCAGACGGCCTCGATCTTGGTCTTCAGCGTCTGGGCGTTGAAGGGCTTCACGATGTAGTTGTTCACGCCGGCCTTCTTGGCGGCGATGACGTTCTCGGTCTTCGACTCGGCGGTGACCATGATGAACGGCGTGGTGCGCAGGGCGTCGTCGGCCCGGACGTGGCGCAGCAGCTCGTAACCGGTCATCGGCTCCATGTTCCAGTCGGAGATCACGAGGCCGTACTTCTTCTGCTTCAGCTTCGCCAGCGCGCCGGTGCCGTCCGAGGCGTCGTCGACATCCTCGAAGCCGAGCTGCTTGAGCAGGTTGCGAATGATGCGGACCATCGTCTGGTAATCGTCCACCACGAGGATCGGCATGCCGAGGTCAAGGGCCATGGCTTACGGCTCCGTTCGCGGGCGCGACGCATCCCCGCGCGCCGGTTCCCGCTTGGATGATGAGTCGAGGCGCCGGTCGGCTCCTCTGTTCTCAGCTTGTAGTTCCGGGCCCTTGAGAAGCGGTTAACCCGCGGGCAGACCGGTCCGCCCCCGGCATGCGCCCCGGCGTCTTGACCCGATCGGTGGATTTCGACAGGGTCCGGCCGCCTTCCGAAGACCCTTCCCCCGGCAAGCCAAGGACCCGTATGCCGCGCGACGAGACTGCCCCGCGCCCCGTCGCCCCGTCCTTCCCCGTCCACCGCGACGGCGAACCGGTGCCGGAGGGCCTGCGGGGCGCGGTCGCGGCGCTCGGCAACTTCGACGGCATCCACCAGGGCCACCGCGCCCTGATCGCGGCGGTGCGGGAGATGGCCGCCGCCCTCGGCCGGCCGAGCGCGGTCGTCACCTTCGAGCCGCATCCGCGCGCGTTCTTCTCCCCCGGCACGGCGATGTTCCGCCTGACCGGCGAGGCGGGCAAGCTCGCGGTGCTGCAGCGCCTGGGCATCGACGGCGCCTTCGTGCGCCGTTTCGACGCGAGGCTCGCCGGCACCGGGGCGTCGGCCTTCGTGGCCGAGACCCTGAAGGGCGAGCTCGGCCTGTCGGGCGTCGTGATCGGGCACGATTTCCATTTCGGCCGCGGCCGCGAGGGTACGCCGGCGATGCTGGAGGCGCTCTGCGCCGAGAACGGGCTCGCCTGCCGGATCGTGCCGGCGGTGGCGGCGGGCGGCGGCGAGGCGCCGGTCTCCTCGAGCGCGATCCGGGCGGCGCTGGAGGCCGGCGACGTCGGAACCGCCAACCACCTCCTCGGCTACCGCTGGTTCGTCGAGGGCGCGGTGCGCCACGGCGACAAGCGCGGCCGCACCCTCGGCTTCCCGACCGCCAACGTGGCGCTCGACGCCTGCGCGCTCGCCCACGGCATCTACGCGGTGCGCGTCCGGCTCGCCGACGGCAGCCTACGCGACGGCGTGGCGAGCTACGGCCGCCGCCCGACCTTCGACGACGGCGCGCCGCTCCTCGAGACCTACCTGTTCGATTTCTCCGGCGACCTCTACGGCCAGGCGATCGCGGTCGAGCTCGTCGGCTTCATCCGCGGGGAAGAGCGCTTCGACAGCGCCGAGGCCCTGGTCGTGCAGATGCACGACGATTCCGCGCGGGCGCGCCGCCTGCTCGCCGCCGATCGCACGCCCTCAATGCTGGGGTGAGGCGGGGGTAAGGCCTTGGCCCGCCCGGTCCCGGACCGATGATCGACGCTCTGAGGGATACCGGCGTCGCGGTCGCGCTCTTCGCCTCGACCAACGTCGACGACGTGCTCGTGCTGATCGGGTTCTTCTCCGATCCGCGCTACCGCCCGCGCCAGATCGTGGCCGGCCAGTTCCTCGGCATCGCCGCCCTGGTCCTCGCCTCGCTCGCCGGCGCGCTCCTCTCCCTCGTCGTGGCGCCGGCCTGGCTCGGGCTCATGGGCCTCGTCCCGATCGCGCTCGGGCTGCGCCGCCTCCTGCCCGCGAGGGACGAGGAAGCCGAGGCGGCGGGCGGGAAAGCCCCGGTCGGCCACGCGCTGGCGGTGGCCGGGGTGACGATCGCCAATGGCGGCGACAACCTCGGCATCTACACGCCGGTCTTCGCCACCAGCCCGGGCCCGCGGCTCCTCCTGTTCGTCGCGGTCTTCGCGCTCATGACCGGGCTCTGGCTCGCCCTCGCGCACCGGCTCGTCCACCATCCGGCCCTCGGCACCCCGATCCGCCGGATCGGCCGGGTGGCGACGCCGTTCGTGCTGATCGGGATCGGCGTGATGGTGCTGGTCGAGGCCGGAACGGTGTCGTCGTTCACGCGATGGGCGGCACGCGGATGAGGTGCGTCGCGGCCGGGTCGTCGCACTCCGCGAAGCCGAGGCGCCGGTAGAACGCTGCCGCGTCCGGCGAGGCCGCGCGCAGGCGCACGGTCCGGAAATGGCTCTCGGCCCTCCGCAGAAGGTGTCCCACCAGCAGGGTGCCGACACCGAGATGCCGCTGCGATCCGAGCACGTAGAGGTGCCGCAAGCGGCCGACTCCCTCCTCCGCCGTAGAGGGATCGCGATTCAGACCTCCGAGACCGAGGAGGCGGTCGCCCTGCCAGGCTCCCAGGATGATCTCGCCGGGACGGTCGAAGCGATTGGACCCCGAATGCCACTCCTCGAACAGGCGCCGCACGAAGGCGATTCCCTGCCGCTCGGCCTCCGCAAGGATCGGTCCGGCAGCAGAGTCGAGTGCAGCGAGCACGGCAACCGCCGGACCGATAGGAGCCGCGACCTCTCTTTCAAAATTCGACATCTCGCGCCTTGTAGGCTCGCGGAGGTAGGTCCTCGTCGGTCAGGGGCGCGGACATGAGCAACCGGCCGAGTGAGACCGGCCGGCCTTGGTCCTGTCCGTCGAGATCCGGTGCTTCCGGGTCGGCTGATCCGTGTCGCAGCACGTATCGCCACTGCATGATCGTCTCACCGCGCGGCCGCGAGAAAACAGGCGCAGCACTTGATCGGATGAAGCCGAGCTTCGTGAGCACCCGTCCCGAGGCCGGGTTGTCGCCCGCATGACCAGCACGCAGCACCGTCAGGCGAGCGACCGAGAAGGCGAACCGGACCAGAGCAGCCCCGGCCTCCGATGCGTAGCCGCGCCCCCAGGCGGCCCGATCGAGCCAGTACCCGAGTTGGGCCTCGGCGCGCGCAACCCCGTCGATATCGACAACGCCGATCATCATGCCGTTGCACATGATCGCGAAACGGTAGGCCGCCCCCATCTGCCATTCGCGGGCATGATCGGCGAACCATCGCTCGATCTCGCACGGATCGGGCGGGAACGCGGCCCGGCGCAAGTTGCGCGACACACCCCACGCCGAGAGGATGTCGACGGCGCGCGCCGCATCGGTGATCCGCACGGGCCGAAGAACAAGCCTCTCGGTCGTGATCGCGCGCGGGGATCGGCATGACGGGAGGATCGCGGGCAAGATGGCGACGGTGACGCAACGATAGCATGGCCGCCGCCGGGTGTTGAGCGTGGCCGCCACTCCACACCATCACCCCGCTTCCCCCGCCCGCCCGCCGCTGCTAGAAGCGCCGGATGACCGAATCGCACCCGCGCCGCGCCGCCATCCTGCGAATTACGAGCCCGGCTTCCGCCTGAGGGCCGCCATCGCGCGGCCGCGCGGAAGGCCGGGTTGCCGCCGTTTCGCCGCTTGCGATTCCCTCACGGGCGATTCCCTCTCAAGGGCTGCGCGTCCGCGCCCCAGACGAGCCTTGACCACCATGACCGAGCCGAAAACCGCCACCGGGCGCGACTATTCCGAGACCCTCTTCCTGCCGGTCACCGATTTTCCGATGCGGGCCGGGCTGCCGCAGCGCGAGCCGGAGATCCTGGAGCGCTGGGCGAGGACCAACCTCTACGCCCGCATCCGCGAGGCGGCGGCCGGGCGGCCGAAATTCGTGCTGCACGACGGCCCGCCCTACGCCAACGGCCACATCCACATCGGCACCGCGCTCAACAAGATCCTGAAGGACATCGTCGTCCGCACGCAAGGCGCGCTCGGGCACGACGCCAACTACGTCCCGGGCTGGGACTGCCACGGCCTGCCGATCGAGTGGAAGATCGAGGAGCAGTACCGCGCCGCCGGCCGCAACAAGGACGACGTGCCGGTGGTCGAGTTCCGGCGCGAGTGCCGGTCCTTCGCCGAGCACTGGCTGTCGGTGCAGCGCGAGGAGTTCAAGCGCCTCGGCGTCACCGGCGACTGGGACCATCCTTACCTGACCATGGCCTATCCGGCCGAGGCCGCGATCGCCCGCGAGCTGATGACCTTCGCCACCACCGGCCAGCTCTATCGCGGCTCGAAGCCGGTGATGTGGTCGGTGGTCGAGAAGACCGCGCTCGCCGAGGCCGAGGTCGAGTACGAGGACCACGTCAGCGACACCATCTGGGCCGCCTTCCCGGTCGTCTCCTCGAAGACGGCCCCGGACTTGCAGGACGCCCGCGTCGTCATCTGGACCACCACCCCGTGGACGATCCCGGCCAACCGGGCCGTCGCCTATTCCAAAAAAGTCTCCTACGGATTGTATCGTGTCGTTGCTGCGCCTCAAGAGAACTGGTCTCAACCTGGTGTTCGTTACGTTGTTGCTGACAAACTGGCGGGCGACGTCTTCAAGGCAGCGCGCGTCGAGTCCTTCGAGCGACTGAGCGACGTCTCGGCGGAAGAGCTGGCCGGCGTGACGCTGGCGCATCCGCTGGCGTCCTGGAACGACGGCTACGCCTACGCGGTGCCGATGCTGGACGGCGAGCACGTCACCGACGACGCCGGCACCGGCTTCGTCCACACCGCACCCAGCCACGGCCGCGAGGATTTCGAGGTCTGGATGGCGAACGGCCGTCAGCTCCGCGAGCGCGGCATCGAGACCGCGATCCCCTACACGGTCGATGCCGACGGCGTGCTGACCGAGTCGGCACCGGGCCTCACCGGCACCCGCGTGCTGGACGAGAAGGGCCAGAAGGGCAACGCCAACAAGGCGGTGATCGCCGCGCTCACCGCCGCCGGCACGCTCGTCGGCCGCGGCACGCTCAAGCACAGCTACCCGCATTCCTGGCGCTCGAAGAAGCCGGTCATCTTCCGCAACACGCCGCAATGGTTCATCGCCCTCGACAAGCCGGTGGCGAGCCTGAACGACGCGACGTTGCGCGACGTGGCGCTCCGCGAGATCGCCGTCACCCAATGGGTGCCGCCGCAAGGCCAGAACCGCATCACCGGCATGATCGCCAACCGCCCGGACTGGGTGGTGTCGCGCCAGCGCGCCTGGGGCGTGCCGATCACGGTCTTCGTCCACCGCGAGACCGGCGAGATCCTGCGCGACGAGACGGTGAACGCCCGCATCCACGCCGCCTTCGCGGCGGAGGGAGCGGATGCCTGGTTCACCGATGCCGACGGCGCCCGCTTCCTCGCCCCCGAGCACGACCCGGCCGCCTACGAGAAGGTGACCGACGTCCTCGACGTGTGGTTCGATTCCGGCTCGACCCACGCCTTCACGCTCGGCGACCCGCAGGAGTTTCCGGGTTTGTCCGGCATCCGGCGGCGCCGCGACGGCGGCGGCGACACGGTGATGTACCTCGAGGGCTCGGACCAGCATCGCGGCTGGTTCCACTCGTCGCTGCTCGAATCCTGCGGCACCCGCGACCGCGCGCCCTACGACGTGGTGCTGACCCACGGCTTCGTCCTCGACCCCAAGGGCGAGAAGATGTCGAAGTCGAAGGGCAACGTCGTCGCGCCCCAGGACGTGATCAAGGGCTCGGGCGCCGACATCCTGCGCCTGTGGGTGGCGGCCTCGGACTATACCGACGACCTGCGCATCGGCCCGGAGATCATCAAGACCTTCTCGGAGACCTACCGCAAGCTGCGCAACTCGCTGCGCTGGATGCTGGGCACGCTCGCCCATCACCGGCCCGAGGACCGGGTCGCCCCGCAAGACATGCCCGAGCTGGAGCGGTTCATCCTGCATCGGCTGGCCGAGCTCGATACCGAGATCCGCGACGCCTTCCGCACCTTCGACACCAAGCGGGTCGTGGCGCTGCTCAACGGCTTCATGACCGGCGACCTGTCGTCGTTCTACTTCGACGTGCGCAAGGACGCGCTCTACTGCGATCCGATCTCGTCGCAGACCCGGCGCGCCGCGCTCACCGTCGTCGACGAGGTCTTCAAGCGCGTCACGGTCTGGCTCGCTCCGGTGCTGGCCTTCACGGCGGAAGAGGCCTGGCTCGCGCGCTACCCCTCCGAGACGGCGTCGGTCCATACCGAGACCCTGCCGGAGACGCCGGCCGCTTGGCGCGACGAGGCGCTGGCGAAGCGCTGGGCCAAGATCCGCCGGGTGCGCCGGGTGGTGACGGGCGCGCTCGAGATCGAGCGGGCGGGCAAGCGCATCGGCGCGAGCCTGGAGGCGGCCCCGACGGTCTTCGTCGCCGATGCCGACCTGCTGGCGAGCTTGGAGGGCATCGACTTCGCGGAGGTCTGCATCACCTCCGGCATCCAGGTCGCGGCCGGCGAGGGCCCGGCCGAGGCCTTCCGGCTCGACGAGGTCAAGGGGGTCGCGGTGGTGCCGGCCCTCGCCGAGGGGCGCAAATGCGCCCGCTCGTGGAAGGTGCTGGACAGCGTCGGCAGCGACCCGGACTACCCGGACGTGACGCCCCGCGACGCGCAGGCCCTGCGCGAGTGGGACGCCCTCCACGCCCAGGCCGCCGAGTAGCGGGCAGGGACAGGGCGAGGAAAAGTCATGCGTCCCCTCCCCTTCGGCCTGCTCGTCGCGCTCGTCACCCTGGTCCTCGACCAGGCGACGAAGCTCGGCCTCCTGTTCGTCGCCGACCTGCCGGTGCGCGAGCCGGTGGTGCTCGCCCCCTTCGCGCAGCTGATCGTGGTGTGGAACCGCGGCGTCTCCTACGGGATGTTCCAGCAGGATTCGGCGCTCGGGCGCTGGCTCCTGGTGGGCGTGTCGCTGGCGGCCTCGGTCGCGCTCTCGGTCTGGATGGCGCGGGCCGGCAGCCGATGGCTCGCAGGCGCGCTCGGCATGATCGTCGGCGGAGCGATCGGCAACGCCATCGACCGGGCGGCCTACGGGGCGGTGTTCGACTTCGTCCACCTGCATGCCGGCGCCTGGTCCTGGTACGTGTTCAACGTGGCGGATGCCGGCATCGTCTTCGGGGTGGTCGGCCTCCTCTACGACGGGCTGGTGCTGGAGCGCCGCCGCGCGGCGGCAACGGGCGGTCCGACCTGAAAACGCGTGTGTGTCGCGGGCGCAACGACGAGGATCGCCGTTGCGCCCGCCCACGGCCACGCCATACCTTCGCCCGAAACCGCCACCACCTCGGGAACCAACTCAGGGGGCGGAACAGGCAAGGGGCCCGCATGCTCGACAAGCGCACGATACTCGCCGCGGCGACGGCCGCGGTCCTGGCCGCCGGCCTGACGGCTTCCCCGGGCGCGCACGCCCAGGAAGGCGTCGCGATGAAGAACGCCCTGTCGTCGATCGGCCTGATCGAGCCCGAGCGGCCGACCATCACCTACCGCGAGCGCGCGCCCCTGGTGCTGCCGCCGAAGATGGACAAGGCCGCCCTGCCGCCGCCGGTCGACCGCCGCGCCCTGCGCGAGGCCAACCCGCAATGGCCGACCGATCCCGAGACCGCCGCCCGCGACCGCCGCGCCGCCGAGGACCGCAAGCCGATCACCCGCGGCTACGGCGGCCGGATGAGCGACAACAACGCGACCCTGCCGATCCGCGAGATGCAGGCCGGCCGCCGCGAGGGGGCGGGCGTGCAGACCGAGCCGACCTACAAGCCCGGCGACAACGTCAAGGAGTCGTTCTGGCTCAACCCGATGCAGCTCTTCGCCGGCAAGAAGGACGACGACGCCAACCTGCCCGACGTCGAGCCCTCCCGCGACACCCTGACCGAGCCGCCGACCGGCTACCGCAAGCCGCCGAACGGCAAGCTCGCCCGGACCGAGCGCGGGCCGAACGGCATGAAGTCGGACCGCGAGGAAGCCGATCCCGGCGCCTATCTGCGCTCGCGCCAGTAACGTTTCCGAGATCCGATCGGGTCTCCCACCCCGGGCCGCAGCAGCGGCCCGGGGTTTTTCGTGCGTGAAAGCCCTGCCTCCGGCGCAGGGTTGCACGTCTCTCCGCCTCCGGG
Source organism: Methylobacterium ajmalii (assembly GCF_036448855.1). Lineage (NCBI taxonomy): Bacteria > Pseudomonadati > Pseudomonadota > Alphaproteobacteria > Hyphomicrobiales > Methylobacteriaceae > Methylobacterium > Methylobacterium ajmalii. The sequence goes on along the minus strand of NZ_JAZFXT010000057.1, from coordinate 15,430 downwards.
GGCGATCCTGCGGAATGCACCCAAAGCTTCACCCAAAACTCCGGCCACGCTTCGACTGGACGAGGTCGGGTGCGACCTGCACGGGATGCATTTCTCCGCAGTCTTCGGGTCCCCCCTGCCACAAAATGCTCTAGAACAGGGTCTCTAACGGCCGGCGACCCCGGGGACCGGCTCGCCCCGGCTCCGCCTCTCCCGGCCTCCGACTCGCGAAGAGCCGCAAGCCTCGCTTAAGTGAGCCGGTTCACGATCCAACACGGGGGGCCCTTCCGGTCGCCCGGCTAAGGTAGATCAGGATGTCCCCAGTCAGGATGCGCCCCGCCCCCGGCCTCGCCAGCCCCGTCAGCGCGACCCTGCGCACCGACGCGGCGCCCTTCGGCCGAGCGGAGGCGGGCGGTCCCGAGGTGGCGTCCTTCGTGCTCGACAACGGCCTCGACGTGGTGGTGGTCCCCGACCACCGCGCGCCCGTCGTCACCCACATGGTCTGGTACCGCAACGGCTCGGCGGATGATCCGCTCGGCCAGTCCGGCATCGCCCACTTCCTCGAGCACCTGATGTTCAAGGGCACCGAGACCCATCCGGTCGGCGCCTTCTCGAAGGCGGTGTCGAGTTTAGGGGGCCAGGAGAACGCCTTCACGTCGTTCGACTACACGGCCTACTTCCAGCGGGTCGCCCGCGAGAACCTGAAGACCATGATGAGCTTCGAGGCGGACCGGATGACCGGCCTGATCCTCGACGACGCCGTGGTGGCGCCCGAGCGCGACGTGGTGCTGGAGGAGCGCCGGATGCGGGTCGAGACCGACCCGTCGGCCCAGCTCTCCGAGGCGATGGCGGCCTCGCTCTTCGTCCATCACCCCTACGGCATCCCGATCATCGGCTGGATGCACGAGATCGAGGATCTGAACCGCACCCACGCCCTCGACTATTACCGCCGCTTCTACACCCCGGAGAACGCCATCCTGGTGGTCGCCGGCGACGTCACCGCCGACGAGGTCCGGCGGCTGGCCGACGACACCTACGGCGTGGTGACGCCGCGCGGGGCCCGGCCGCAGCGGGTGCGGCCGCGGGAGCCGGAGCCTCGCGCCGCGCGCCGCCTGAGCGTCGCCGACCCGAAGGTCGAGCAGCCGACCCTGCAGCGGCTCTATCTCACCCCCTCCTGCATGACCGCCCGCGACGGCGAGAGCCACGCGCTCGAACTGTTCGCCGAGGTTCTGGGCGGCGGGCCGACCTCCTACCTCTACCGCAGCCTGGTGCTCGACCAGGGCGTCGCGGTGAATGCCGGCGCCTGGTACATGGGCTCGGCGATCGACGACACCCGCTTCTCGGTCTACGCCGTGCCGGCCGAGGGCGTGAGCCTGGAGAAGCTGGAGGAGGCCCTCGACCGGGCGCTCGCCCGCGCCCCCTCCGAGGCCCTGACCGCCACCGCGATCGAGCGGGCCAAGACCCGGCTCGTCGCCGAGACCGTCTATTCCTCCGACAGCCAGTCCTCGCTCGCCCGCATCTTCGGCTCGGCGCTCGCCATCGGCGAGAGCATCGAGGAGGTGCGGCGCTGGCCCTCCGAGATCGAGGCGGTCCAGGCCTCGCGCCTCGCCGCGGTGGCCGAGCGCTACCTGGTGCCGGCCCGCTCGGTCACCGGCTACCTGGTCAAGGGCGAGGGTGCCTCGAAGGCGTCTTCGGCCGCGGCGGCCTGAATCCCGCATCCTGACACCGCCCGGGGCGTGCGCGCCGCCGGGCGGATCCGTCTTCGCACGTCACGACAACAAGAGGTCCTCATGACCCCGGCCGACGCCGTCTCCCGCAGCACCGCCGCCCCGGCGTCCTCCTCGTCGCCGACCCAGGCGCGTCCCGTCCTCTCGGCCCGCGGCATCGAGGCCTGGCACGTCGAATCGCCGATCGTCCCGCTGATCGCGCTCGCCTTCACCTTCGAGGGCGGGGCCGCCCAGGACCCCGAGGGCAAGTCCGGCACCGCCCAGATGCTGGCGCGCCTCCTCGACGAGGGTGCCGGCCCGCACGATTCCGACGCCTTCCAGGAGCGGCTCGCCGCCCGCGCCATCGAGCTGAGCTTCCATGCCGGGCCGGACGCCATCGGCGGCTCGCTCAAGATGCTGGTCAAGCACGCCGACGAGGCGATCGCGCTGCTCGCCCTGGCGCTGGCCCAGCCGCGCTTCGACCCGCCGGCGATCGAGCGGGTGCGGGCCCAGATGCTCGCCGGGCTGCGCTACCAGCAGAACGATCCCGGCGTGATGGCCTCGCGTCGCTTCTTCGCCGAGGCCTATCCCGGCCACCCCTACGGCCGGCCCTCCTCGGGCACGATCGAGAGCGTGTCGGCGATCACCCGCGACGACCTCGTGGCGATGCACCGCCGGCTCCTCGCCCGCGGCCGGGTCAAGGTCGCGGCGGTGGGTGCCATCGACGAGGAGGCGCTGCTGCGCGCCCTCGACGCCGCCTTCGGCGACCTGCCGGAGGGCGGCGCCCTGACGGCGGTGCCGGCGACCACGATCACCGGCCTCGGCCGCCGCATCGTCGTCGACCTCGACGTGCCGCAATCGGTCCTGCGCTTCGGCACCGACGGCGTGCCGTGGCGCGACCCCGACTTCATCCCGGCCTACGTGCTCAACCACATCCTGGGCGGCGGCGCCTTCACGTCTCGGCTGTTTCAGGAGGTGCGCGAGAAGCGCGGGCTCGCCTACTCGGTCGGCACGTCGCTGGTGAGCCACCGCGCCGCCTCGATGACCTGGGGCTACACCGCGACCAAGAACGAGCGCGTCGCCGAATGCCTGGCGGTGATCTCCGACGAGATCGCCCGCCTGACCGGCGACGGCCCCGACGACGACGAGTTGCAGAAGGCCAAGGACTACCTCACCGGCTCCTACGCGCTCGGCTTCGACACCTCGACCAAGATCGCCCACCAGCTGGTCCAGATCGCCTTCGAGGGCCTCGGCATCGACTACATCGCCCGTCGCAACGGCCTGATCGGCGCGGTGACGCAGGCCGACATCCGCCGCGCCGCCGCCCGGACCCTCGGCGACGGCAAGCTGCTGGTGGTCGCCGCGGGACGTCCCACCGCGATGTGAGGCCGAGGGGGCCGGCGCTCGCGGCGCCGGCCCTACGCCATCACGTCCCCCTCCGGCGGGCGCAACGCGTCGAGCTCCGGCAGCAGCACCACGCTCTCCTGCTCGTTCGGATCGGTGCGGGCGATCACCGCCGTGCAGGTCTCGGTGCGGCTGGCGTTGTAGGGCAGGTGCGGCACCCCGGCCGGGATGTAGACGAAATCGCCCGCCCGGCTCCACAGGTGGTGCTCCAGGCGCTCGCCGTACCAGGTGCCGGCGACGCCCGAGAGCACGTGGAGCGCCGTCTCGTGCGCCTCGTGCAGGTGGGCCCTGGCGCGGGCCCCCGGCGGCAGGGTGACGAGCTGCATGTGCAGTCCCGTCGATCCGACCGTCTCGGCGGAGACCGCGGGCGCATAGGTCAGCGCCTGCTTGCCGACGATGGCGGGGCCGGGTCGCACGACCCGGCAGGTCGTTTCGGGTGACGAAGATTCCATGGTGCGTCCTCCGTTCGAGCGGAGGCGAGCTTACGGCGTTTCGCCCGGGCCGGCGCGCGGGATCGTCGCGGACCCGAACGGAGATCCGCTCCTCAGAACTCCGCCACCTTGCCCCAGGCCGAGGCCTCGAACCGGTCCGGGTGGTAGGGGCGCGGGTCGACGATCGGGTCGGCACCGGTGACGATGTCGGCGATGAGGTGGCCGGCGCCCGGGCCGATGCCGAAGCCGTGGCCGGAGAAACCCGCCGCCAGGACGAGGCCCGGCACGCCGGTCACCTCACCGATCGCCGGCACGCCGTCGGGGGTCGAATCGATGTATCCGGCCCAGGAGGCGGTGATCGTCGTGCCGCGCAGGGCCGGCAGCAGGTCGAGGGCGCGCCGATGCGTCTCGGCGACGAGGCGCGCGTCGGGCTTCGGATCGAGGACCCGCATCCGCTCCATCGGCGTCTCCTCGTCGAGGCGCCAGCGCGCGGCGGTCTCGTGCCCGCTGCGCCAGCCGCCGAGGCCGCCCGGCCGCAGGGCGCGCCAGCGCCGGGCGAACATCGGCACGAACTCGCGGGCGAACAGGATCTGCTGGGGCGTGGGATCGACGCTGGCCCGCCCGCTGATCGCGAGCGTGTGGCCGCCGGTCTCGCCGCGACGGGTCACCGAGATCTCGGCGGTGTGGAGCGCGTCCGGCAGGCCGGCGACGCTGGGGCCGACCGCCAGGATCGAGGAGCGCACCGCCGATTGCGGGAAGCGGATGCCGAGCTGGCGCACGAACGACGACGCCCAGGCGCCGCCGGCCATCACCACGGTCTTCGTGCGGATGGTGCCCTTCTCGGTCACGACGGCGCTGACGCGGCCGCCCGCGAGCTCGAGGCCGCGGGCGGCGCAGGCCTGGTGCACGCTGCCCCCCGCCTTCATCACCCCGCGGGCGACGACCGGCACGGCGCGGGACGGGTCGGCGACGCCGTCGGAGGGCGAGAACACCCCGCCCTTCCAGCTCCGCCCGGTGGCGCTCGCCCGCGCCTTCGCCTCGCTCTCGCTCAGCATGTGGGTGGTGACGCCTTCGGTCACCGCGAAGTCGCGCCACTTGGCCCAGCGGGCGATCTCGGCCTCGTCGTTGCTGAGGTAGAGGAGGCCGCAGCGCCGGAAGCCCGGATCCTCACCGATCTCGCCCGCGAGCCGGTCCCACAAATCGAGGCTCTTCGTCGCCATCGGCAGCTCGCGGACGTCGCGGTTCTGCTGGCGGCACCAGCCCCAGTTGCGGCTCGACTGCTCGGCCCCGACGCGGCCCTTCTCGACGAGGGCGACGCTGAGACCCCGGCGCGCGAGGTAGTAGGCCGTGAACGTGCCCACGACCCCGCCGCCGATCACCACGACGTCGGCGGCGGCCGGCAGGTCCGGCGTCGTCTCGATCCGGAGGAGAGGTGCTGGCATCCGTGGGCTCCCGATGACCCGGGCAGCCTAGCAGGAGTGCCGGCGCGCGGACGCCGGAGAGCCCGGGGCCGACGGCAGATTCTGCCGCGCACCGGGCGGCCTGCCGGCATCATCGCGCGTTCGGGGCTTGCCTGCGGGGCCGCCGGCGCTGTCTAAGCGTGGCTCGATGAGGGCCGTCCGGCCCGCCGGGCTCCCGATGCCGCCATCCACCACCGCTCCCCGTCCCGACCCCGTTTCCGATCCTCTTCGCCGCCAGCGCTCGATCGGCCACGTCGCGCTCGCCGTCGCCCGGATGCCGGGCGGCGCCACGCGGACCACCGACCTCGGCGAAGCCGGCCCCTTGCGGCTGCGCCTGCCGCGGCCGGAGCGCGGGCCCGGCGGGATCGGCCCGATGGAGGCGGTGCTCCTCAACAGCGCCGGCGGCATCGCCTGCGGCGACCGCTTCACCGTCGAGGCGCGGCTCGGCCCGGGGGCCGACCTCGTGCTGACCACCACGGCGGCGGAGAAGATCTACCGCTCGGACGGGCCGGTGACCCGGCTCGACGTCGACCTCGCGCTCGAACCGGAGGCCGCCCTGGCCTGGCTGCCGCAGGAGACGATCCTGTTCGACGGTGCCCGGCTCGCCCGGAGCTTCTCCGCCGCGATCGACGCGACGGCGCGGCTCACCCTGTTCGAGGCCCTGGTCTTCGGCCGCGCCGCCAAGGGCGAGGTGGTGCGGGACGGCGCGCTGACCGATTCCTGGCGCATCCGCCGGGCCGGGCGGCTCGTCTACGCCGACACCTTCCGGCTCGACGGCGACATCGCCGCCACCCTCGCCCGGCGGGCGGTGGCCGGCGGCGCCCGGGCGACGGCGACGCTCCTCCATCTCGCCCCCGACGCCGAGAGCCGGCTCGACCAGGTCCGCGACCTGATCCAGGCGGCCGGTTGCGAGGCGCTGTCCGTCGAGGCCGGGGCGAGCGCCTGGAACGGCATGCTGGTGCTGCGGCTGCTCGGGCCCGAGATCGGCCCCTTGCGGGCCGCCGCCGCCCGGATCCTCGAAGGGTTTCGCGGGCGGCCGCTGCCGCGGGTCTGGCAGACCTGACGGCTCGATTCTTGCGTGCCCGGCCTCGTCGCCGGGGCCGCCCGTACCCGGAAATCTTGCCTCGCGCCCCCGCCTCGGCGAAGGATGGGGCCCCACCGACCGGAGAGACGCCCCCGTGCTGCTGACCCCCCGCGAGAAGGACAAGCTCCTCGTCGCCATGGCGGCGATGGTGGCCCGCAACCGCCTGGCCCGGGGCGTGAAGCTCAACCACCCGGAGGCGGTGGCGCTGATCACCGACTTCGTGGTCGAGGGCGCCCGCGACGGCCGCACCGTGGCCGAGCTGATGCGGCTCGGCGCCCAGGTCCTCACCGCCGATCAGGTGATGGAGGGCGTGCCCGAGATGATCCACGACATCCAGGTCGAGGCGACCTTCCCGGACGGCACCAAGCTCGTCACCGTCCACCACCCGATCCGCGGCACCCCCGCGACCGACGTGCCGGGCGAGGTCACGACTCCGGACGGCGAGATCGTGTTCAACGAAGGCGCGCCCCGCACGGTGATCGAGGTCGCCAATACCGGCGACCGGCCGATCCAGGTCGGTTCGCACTACCACTTCTTCGAGGTCAACCCGGCGCTCCGCTTCGACCGCGACAAGGCCCGGGGCCAGCGCCTCGACATCGCCCCGGGCACGGCCGTGCGCTTCGAGCCGGGCTCGACCCGGGAGGTGGTGCTGATCCCGATGAGGGGTGGGCGGGCGGTGTACGGGTTCCGGGGTGACGTGATGGGGGCGCTGTAGGCGACGCGAACCTGCTTTTCCCAACCTTCCACCTCATCCTGAGATGTCGGTCGATTGCAAATCGACTGACCTCGAAGGAGGGCTCCAGAAGTCACAGCGATCTATGGAGTCCTCCTTCGAGGTCAGTCCATCTTCGATGGGCTGACGCCTCAGGATGAGGTCGAGGGTGAGAGATCGAGGTATGGAGGACCAGTGACCCTGCCATCCGACGCCCATCAGATGCCCGATCGTGCGCCGGGTGACCAAGGCTCCCCCATTTCGGGAGGCGAGGGACACGCGCATTCGACGAGGCCCGACACGCTTTTCTCCCTTCGAGACATCGCCCGCCGCGCCCGCGCCAGGACTGGCCCGCCGGCACCCAGCGCCGACCCGATCGGGGATTATCTCCTGGCCGAGGACGCGCGCACGAAATCCGACTCCTCGACGCCCGCCTGACCGGACCCGCCGCCCATGTCCAACACCCCCAAGCCCGCCAGCCTCCCCCGCGCCGCCTACGCGGCGATGTTCGGGCCGACCAAGGGCGACCGCATCCGCCTCGCCGACACCTCGCTCGTCATCGAGGTCGAGCAGGACCACACCCGCTACGGCGAGGAGGTGAAGTTCGGCGGCGGCAAGGTGATCCGCGACGGAATGGGGCAGAGCCAGGCGAGCAATGCCGGCGGCGCCGTCGACACGGTCATCACCAACGCGGTGGTGCTGGACCATTGGGGCATCGTGAAATGCGATGTCGGGCTCAAGGGCGGGCGGATCGCGGCTTTGGGCAAGGCCGGCAACCCGGACATCCAGGACGGCGTCACCATCGTGGTCGGGCCCGGCACCGAGGTGATCGCGGGCGAGGGCAAGATCCTCACCGCCGGCGGGTTCGACAGCCACATCCACTTCATCTGCCCGCAGCAGATCGACGAGGCGCTGAATTCCGGCATCACCACGATGCTCGGCGGCGGCACGGGGCCGGCCCACGGCACCTTCGCCACCACCTGCACGCCCGGCCCCTGGCACATCGCCCGGATGATCGAGGCGGCGGACGCCTTCCCGATGAACCTGGCCTTTGCCGGCAAGGGCAACGCCTCGAAGCCCGACAGCCTGGAGGAAATGATCCGGGCCGGCGCCTGCGCGCTCAAGCTGCACGAGGATTGGGGCACCACCCCCGCGGCGATCGATTGCTGCCTGTCGGTGGCCGACGCCCACGACATCCAGGTGATGATCCACACCGACACGCTCAACGAATCGGGCTTCGTCGAGGACACGATCGCGGCGCTCAAGGGCCGCACCATCCACGCCTTCCACACGGAAGGAGCGGGCGGCGGCCACGCGCCGGACATCATCAAGGTGGCGGGGCTGGCGAACGTGCTGCCCTCCTCCACCAACCCGACGCGGCCGTTCACCCGCAACACCATCGACGAGCATCTCGACATGCTGATGGTGTGCCACCACCTCGACCCGTCGATTCCCGAGGACCTCGCCTTCGCCGAGAGCCGGATCCGCAAGGAGACGATCGCCGCCGAGGACATCCTGCACGACATCGGCGCGCTCTCGATGATGTCGTCGGACAGCCAGGCGATGGGCCGGGTCGGTGAGGTGATCATCCGCACCTGGCAGACCGCCGACAAGATGAAGCGCCAGCGCGGTGCGCTGCCGGGCGATGCGTCCGGCAACGACAACGCCCGGGCCAAGCGCTACGTCGCCAAGTACACGATCAACCCGGCCATCGCCCACGGCATCTCGCGGCACGTCGGCTCGGTCGAGGTCGGCAAGCTCGCCGACCTGGTGCTGTGGTCGCCGGCCTTCTTCGGGGTGAAGCCGGACCTGATCGTCAAGGGCGGGGCCATCGCGGCCGCCCCGATGGGCGACCCCAACGCCTCGATCCCGACGCCGCAGCCGGTGCATTACCGCCCGATGTTCGGCGCGTTCGGCCGGGTGCCGGCCTCGACGGCGCTCACCTTCGTGTCGAAGGCCGCGATCGAGGCGGGGCTTCGCGAAAAACTCGGCGTGTCGAAGCAGCTCGTCGCGGTCGAGAACGTGCGCGGCGGGATCTCGAAGAAGAGCATGATCCACAACGACGCCACCCCGGTGATCGAGGTCGACCCCGAGACCTACGACGTGCGCGCCGACGGCGAATTGCTGGTCTGCGAGCCCGCCGAGGTGCTGCCGATGGCGCAGCGCTACTTCCTGTTCTGAGGTAGAATGACCGGGCAGGAGGGATCCGCCATGCCCAAGCTCGCCGAGCGGCAGGCGCCGGAGGCCGGCGTCTCGCCCGAGACCGACTATTTTCTCTGGACGCAAGGACAGGCGGCGCTGATCCGGGCCGGCCGCTGGGCCGCGCTCGATCGCGAGGCTCTGGCCGAGGAGATTGCCGATTTGGGCGGGTCGCAGAAATCCGAGATCCGCTCCCGCCTGACCGTCCTGCTGCATCACCTGCTGAAATGGGAATTCCAGCCGCAGCAGCGGAAGTATGGCTGGCGCGCCACCATCGTCGAGCAGCGCGTGAGCCTGGACGACGTGGTGACGATGAGCCCGAGCCTGCGGGCCTGGCCGGCGGAGGTTGTGGCCAAGGCCTATCGCCTCGCCCGGGTGCGGGCGGCGGACGAGACCGGCCTGCCGGAGCGGAGCTTTCCGCCGGATTGCCCCTACACGCTGTCGCAGATCCTCGACGAGCGGTTCTATCCGGGTCCGGACGAGCCGGACGTCGTCTGACCCTCACTGAACGGAACCCGGCCCTCCCCATGATCCGCGCCACCCGCGTCATCCGCCGCGACGCCCTAGGCTCCGGCGAGATCGTCGACCGCATCGTGCTCGATTCCGGCGACCGCCACCGCCGCCGCATGGCGATGCGGGGCGTCGGCGGCCTCGCCTTCCTGCTCGACCTCCCCGAGCCGGTCGTCCTCGACGACGGCGACGCGCTCCGTCTCGATGACGGACGCCTGGTCTGGGTCGAGGCGGCGCCGGAAAGACTGCTGGAGATCCGCGCCGCTACCGACCACGCCCTCAAGCGGCTGATCTGGCACATCGGCAACCGGCACATCCCGGCCGAGATCGGCACCGACGCGCTCTGGATCGCCCACGACCACGTGCTCGCCGCGATGGTGGAGGGCTTGGGGGGCACCGCGACCCCGGTCGAGCGGCCGTTCCGGCCCGAAGGAGGGGCCTATGCGGGTGGGCATGCCCAAGGTCACGACCACGACCACGACCACCACCACCACGGCCATTCGCACGTCCATTCCCATGGCTGAGCGCGTTCCGGACGCCCTGGTGCTGCTCGCCTGGCTCTCGCCGGGCTATCCGGTGGGGGCCTACGCCTACTCGCACGGCCTCGAATGGGCGGTGGAGGCCGGCGACGTGCGCGACGAGGCGTCCTTGCGCGACTGGCTCGCCGACGTGCTGGACCACGGCGCCGGCCGCAGCGACGGGATCCTGGCCGCCCACGCCCACCGGGCCGCCGCAGTAGGCGACGCCGATGCGCTGGTGGCGGTGAACGACCTCGCCCTCGCGCTCAGCCCCTCGCGCGAGTTGCACCTCGAGACCAGCCAGCAGGGCCGCTCGTTCCTCGATGCCACCCGGGCCGCCTGGGACGTGCCGGGCCTCGCCAACCTCGCAGGCCGGCTCGATGGGCCGGTGGCCTATCCGGTCGCGGTCGGCGCGGCTGCCGGCGCCCACGGGCTCGATCGCGGCACGGTGCTGGCGGCCTATCTCGCGGCCTTCCTGCAGAACCTCGTCTCGGCCTCGCTGCGCCTCGCTCCCGTCGGCCAGACCGCCGGCACGCGCGTGGTCGCCGCCTTGATGCCGCGGGCCGCGGCCTTGGCGCGCGCCGTAGGGGATCTGCCCCTCGACGAGGCCGGCACCGCGACGGTGCGGCTCGACCTCGGCTCGTTCCGGCACGAGACGCAGTACACGCGGATCTTTCGGTCATAACACCGTCAAACTACATGAACAATATATAACAAATAATTTATTAGATGCATTCGTCGACATTCAATGTCTGTCGATCGTTTGTGACAATTATTCCCCACCCTGCGGCATGACTGCCAGGTGAGCGGAGAAGGCGCGGACTTCCCCTCTCCCCGCGGGCGGGGAGAGGCCCGATGACCCCTTGTCGGGTCATCGGGGAGCCCACCGGGCGAGGGTGAGGGGGTGTTTCCGGAGAAGACAAATCCGGCATCACCCCCTCACCCTCGCTCCGGCTGCGCCTGCGCTCCTTTCGCCCCCGGCAAGGGGGCGAAAGCCTCTCCCCGCCCGCGGGGAGAGGGGATTTCCTGCGCCATTCTTTTCCCGGACAGCCCTGCCTCTGCGCGGAAGGGCCGATCGCGAGCGATCGGTGATCGATCCCCTCCCGCACGCGATGCCGCACCCGAGGCCAGGTCGGGACCCGTCCAGCCCCCGGAACGTTTGGTGAGCAATCACGTCGCGGCCCAACGGCCGAGGCGGCATCGGCGCCCGTGCGCCGTCACCTCGCCCCAGGCCGGGAGGCACCATGGACAACTCGGATTCTGCGCCGCGGCTCACGCGCCGGAGCGTTCTGGAGAGCGGCGTCGCCGCGGCGGCCGTGCTGGGCTTTGCCGGGCGTGCCCAGGCGGCGACCCCGCCCGCCGCGACGCCGCCGGCCCTCGCCGCCGAGCCGGCGACGCCCCGGATGCCGGTGACCCTCCGGGTCAACGGCCAGGCCCGGCCCCTCGAGATCGACCCGCGCACCACGCTCCTCGATGCCCTGCGCGAGCGCATCGGCCTCACCGGCTCGAAGAAGGGCTGCGACCACGGCCAGTGCGGGGCCTGCACGGTGCTGGTCAACGGACGTCGGATCAATGCCTGCCTGACGCTCGCGGTGATGCACGAGGGCGACGAGATCAAGACGATCGAGGGGCTGGCCGACGGCGACCACCTGCACCCGCTCCAGGCCGCGTTCGTGAAGCATGACGGGTTCCAGTGCGGCTACTGCACGCCCGGCCAGATCTGCTCGGCCGCCGGCATGCTCGACGAGGCCAAGGCCGGCTGGCCCAGCACCGTGACCAAGGACCTGACCGAGACGGTCGCGCTCACCGACGCGGAGATCCGCGAGCGGATGAGCGGCAACATCTGCCGCTGCGCCGCCTATCCCAACATCGTCGCGGCGATCCGGGATGCCGGCGGCCCTGCGACCCGGCTCTGAGGGGAGCGACCGATGAAAGCTTTCACCTACGAGCGGCCCGCCACCGTGGCCGACGCCGCCAGGGCTGTCGCCGGACAGCCCAATGCCCGCTTCATCGCCGGGGGCACCAACCTCCTCGACCTGATGAAGCTGCAGATCGAGACGCCGACCCACCTCGTCGACGTCAACCGCCTGCCGCTCGACCGGATCGAGGCGACGTCCGACGGCGGCCTGCGCATCGGCGCGATGGTGCGCAACTCCGATCTCGCCGCCGACGAGCGGGTGCGGCGCGATTACGGCGTGCTCTCGTGCGCGTTGCTCGCCGGCGCCTCGGGCCAGTTGCGCAACAAGGCGACCACCGCCGGCAACCTGCTCCAGCGCACCCGCTGCCCGTATTTCTACGACACGGCGATGCCCTGCAACAAACGCCAGCCCGGCTCCGGCTGCTCGGCGATTCAGGGGTTCAACCGCATCCTGGCGGTGGTCGGCACGTCGGACCAGTGCATCGCCACCCACCCCTCCGACATGGCGGTCGCCATGCGGGCGCTCGACGCCACGGTCGAGACGGTGGCGCCCGACGGGGCCGAGCGGCAGATCCCGATCGCCGACTTCCACCGCCTGCCGGGCAACACGCCGCAGGTCGAGACCGCGCTCGCGCCCGGCGAGATCGTCACCGCCGTGACGCTGCCCACGCCGGTGAAGGGCCGGCACGTCTACCGCAAGGTGCGCGACCGGGCCTCCTACGCCTTCGCCCTCGTGTCGGTGGCGGCGGTGATCGAGGCGGAGGGCGACACGATCCGCTCGGCCCGCCTCGCCTTCGGCGGGCTCGCCCCCAAGCCCTGGCGGGTGGCCGAGGCGGAAGCCGCGCTCGTGCGCGAGGGCGTCGCGGCTGCCGGCGAGGCGGCGCTCAAGGGCGCCCGCGGCTACGGCGCCAACGACTTCAAGATCCCGCTCGCCAAGCGCACCCTCGCGGCCACCGTCGCCGACGCCCTGCGCGCCTGATCGCCGACATCGGAGAACAGCCATGGACATGAGCCAGCCGATCGGCGTCACGCCCCTCGACACGCAGACCGGCGGCCCGGTGGGCCGGCCGATCGACCGGGTCGACGGTCCCCTCAAGGTCACGGGCCGCGCCACCTACGCCTACGAGAGCCGGGAGATGAAGAATCCCGGCTACGGCTTCGTCGTCACGGCGACGGTCGCCAAGGGCCGCATCCGCGACATCGACACGGCGTCCGCCGAGCGGATGCCGGGCGTCGTGCACGTGCTCACCCACCGCAACGTGCCGCCCCAGGGCGAGAAGAAGGAGCAGGTCGGCCCGCTCCTGACCGGTACCGAGATCCGGCACGCCGGCCAGCCGGTCGCCCTGGTGGTGGCCGAGAGCTTCGAGGAGGCCCGCGCCGCCGCCGCCGCGATCCGGGTCACCTACGACCAGGACAAGGGCGCCTACGTGCTGGCCGACGCGCTGGCCGAGGCCAAGAAGCCCGAGAAGGCGCGCACGCCGCCGGATTCGAGCCTCGGCGACTTCGAGGCCGGCTTCGCGGCGGCGGCCGTCACGATCGACGCGCGCTACACCACGCCGGTGCAGAGCCACGCCATGATGGAGCCGCATGCGACCATCGCGGCCTGGGAGGGCGACCGGGTCACGCTGATCACCGCCAACCAGATGCCGAATCGCGGCCAGGACGCGCTGGCCTCGGTCTTCAAGCTACCGAAGGACAACGTGCGCCTGATCAGCCGCTTCGTCGGCGGCGGGTTCGGCGGCAAGCTCCAGCCGCAGGCCGACGCGATCCTGGCGGCGCTCGCCTCGAAGAACCTGAACGGCCGGCCGGTGAAGGTCGCGCTCACCCGCCAGCAGGTCTTCACATCGACGACGCGCCGCTCGGACACCGTGCAGCGGGTGCGCCTGGGCGCCGACCGGGACGGCAAGCTCACGGCGATCGGGCACGAATCCTGGTCCGACACGACGCCCGGCGACAGCTTCTTCGAGACCTCGGCCAATGTCACCCGCTCGCTCTACGCCGCGCCCAACCGCCTGACGGCGCACCGGCTCGCCTCGCTGAACCTGCTGCCCGCCTCCTCGATGCGGGCGCCCGGCGAGGCGGTCGGCATGCTGGCGCTCGAAGGCGCCATGGACGAGCTCGCCGAGGCGCTGAACCTCGACCCGATCGAGTTGCGCATCCGCAACGAGCCGGCAGAGGACCCGGAGAAGAAGGTCCCGTTCTCGACCCGCCAGCTCGTGCCGTGCCTGCGCGAGGGCGCGCGCCTGTTCGGCTGGGACAAGCGCAACCCGAAGCCCGGCTCGGTGCGGGACGGCCAGTGGATGGTCGGCCACGGCGTCGCCTCGGCGGCCCGGCTCAACCCGCTCCAGCCCGCCAAGGCGCGGGTGCGCCTCGATCCCGACGGCACGCTCACCGCCCGGATGGCGATGACCGACATCGGCACCGGCACCTACACGATCCTGAGCCAGATCGCCGCCGAGATGCTGGGCCTGGAGGTTGCGCAGGTGCGGATGGTGCTGGGCGACACCGCCGACCCGATGTCGTCGGGCTCCGGGGGCTCGTTCGGCGCCGCCTCGTCGGGCTCGGCGCTGTACATGGCCTGCGAGGCGCTGCGCGGGCAGCTCCTCGCCAAGACCGACCTGAACCCGCAGAACGCGGTCTTCACGGGCGGGCGGATCACCTCCGGCAACCGCTCGGCGGCCCTGCGCGACGTGATCGGGTCGGGGCTCGAGGCCGAGGGCGAGATCAAGCCAGGCGAGAACGAGAAGAAATTCTCGCAATACTCCTACGGCGCGCATTTCGCCGAGGTCGGCGTCGATGCCGATACCGGCGAGATCCGGCTGCGGCGGATGCTCGGCGTGTTTACCGGCGGGCGCATCCTCAACCCCAAGACCGCCCGCTCGCAGGCGATCGGCGGCATGGTGTTCGGCGTCGGCACGGCCCTGATGGAGGCGGTCGAGGTCGATCCGCGCTTCGGCACCTTCGTCAACCACGACCTCGCCGAATACCACGTCCCGGTCCACGCCGACCTGCCGGAGATCGACGCGGTCTTCCTCCCCGAGCTCGACGACAAGACGAACCCGCTGAAGAGCAAGGGGCTGGGCGAGCTCGGCATCTGCGGCGCCGGGGCGGCGGTGGCGAACGCGGTCTACAACGCGACCGGGATCCGGATCCGGGACTACCCGCTGACGCTCGACAAGATCCTCGAGGGGTTCACGGCGAAGGAGACCGGACAGCGGCGGGCCTGACGGCGGCGGGGACGGGGCCTCGGGAGGGGCCGCGCCCCCGATACCGGCGGACGCACCGGCAAACGCGTCGATCGTCGGACCGCCGGCAGGCCCGGCACGGCGGCCGTGGCGATCACCGGCGCGGCGCCGCTCCGTCCGGCTACGCGGGAATCGGGGGCTTAGAGCGCCTAACAGAACGGCACGATCGTGGCGTTTGGGCGTTGGGCCGGTATGGCTCGCCCGCTTCTTCCCGACGATCTCTGGGCTACAATCGCCCCGCTTCTGCCGCCGCACCCGCCTCGC